>BNVE01000060.1 GCA_025997875.1 Spirochaetia bacterium | reverse complement strand
TTGAGCAGATCCCGCGGATCATAGGGAGGCCGCCCTTCCGCACTCGGCGCCGCCCGGTTAAATCCGCATTGAAACATATCCAGGCCGTTTACAAATGCGTCAAATATCCTCACCGGATTTTCCGGGCTAATATAGTCTTCCACTCTTTCGGGGAACAGTATCGTTTGCTGCCGCTCTATACCTACCTTGTATGCCATGGCCTCCCTCCTGCTTTGGTTCACTCTCCCCTTTATAGCAGTTCTATAGCTTTTTGGCTGGTTTTCGGACAGTCTGCCCCCCCCAAGTGATACAGTGGCTGTCTATTCCGGCGGTTCCGGCAGCACGGACACCAAAATAACCATCATCAACGAAACAACCCATAAAATAGAAGTTGACGGCAAGGTAGTGAGCGAGGGCACGGTCGTAAAGAACGGGGACACCTACTCGTTCACTTCAAAAACCGGCAAAACATTTACGGCCACTGTCAGCGGCGGCGTACCGTAATTTAATGCCCCCATAAAAGACGATAACGGAAACTCCATTACTATTCCGCCATTAACAGTTGGAACCAACCCGGGCGGAGATGCTGAGGTTCCCAAGGGTGATGACGGGGTTCCCAAGACTATCACCATTACCGGTATAACAGGGTTGTCTGGGGAATGGAGAGCTAGTATCGGGGGGGGACGATCTATCGGGTACACCACATGCAACGGGGACAGGAACTGTTACGAGCGGTTCGTTAACGTTCGCATTAAAAACTCAAACAGGTGCACCCTGGACAGGTACTGGTAGTCATTACTTTGGTATCGACAACCCTCCTAACCCTACTGGTACGTATATGTATACCAACGGAGCTGAAATTCTGCCTGATTATAGCAATATACCAAAAATCAGCATCACCGGTGCAAATACATCCATTGGTTTTGACAAGTTTAAGTTTGTTCCTAAAAGTTGACACCAAATCAAAAAAGCATTGATCCTCGAACCGCAGGTTCGCCGCCCCCGCCTCTTTAGATGCTGCGCAAGCAGCTTCAATTGACGGGGCATTCACGGCGTGAGCTCCATTTGGAATTCCCCACCGGAGGAGACCCGAAGGGGCTCCGCAGGTGGATTCCACAAGCGGAGCGAATGCCGGGAAGGATACACCCCTCCGCCCGTATATGCGATATTTACCGGATAAACTCCCGCACAAACTCCCAAAGCACCATGCGGACCTCCCGCCGGGCATCGTCTTTGCCCGCTCGTTCTTCTATATAATGGACATCCGTTCCGCCGGCGCCGTTTTCGGCGAAGTAGGCGGCCACCAGGTCCCGGATTTCCCCGGCGGCCACATCGGCGAAGCGCTGCTTTTCGGTCAGATCCGGGGCGGGATTGTAGCGCTTAAGGCACTCACGGGCAGCGCGCTCCACTGCGGAGAGGAAGTCGGCAAAGTCGTTGATATAGGACCAGGGGAAGAGTTCCGGGCCGTGGCCTGCCAGGACCTGCTTCAGCCCCCGCTGGGAGAGGAGCCGCAGGTTCGATATCCAGGAACGGATATCTGCGGAGTGGAAATAGGCGGTCTGGTATTCCACCACCGCGTCCCCGGTGCAGAGGATTTCCGGGCCCGGGATACGGACGAACATGTCCCATTTGGAATGCATGGGGTCCGGGGGGGTAAAAAGCTCGATCTCCACCCCGCCGGAAAGGGAAAGTTCCAGTTTGCCGTCTATGCCGACGAAATTAGGCCTGTATTTGTGTTCCGAAAGGGCCAGGGTTTCCAGGAACCTCCGGGAACTGTAGACAGTAAGGCCCCCGGCGAAGTCACTTTCAAAGAAGCCGCTCAGCCCTGCGGTGTGATCCCCGTGGCCGTGGGTCAGGATCAGGGCAGTAATGGGCTTTCCGAAGAGCTTTTGCACCTCATCGGCTATCTCGATCCCCTCTGGAGGGGCGTCAACCACGGCAACCCCCGCATCCCCCACGATAAAGGCCCCGTTGCACTGCCAGCGGATGGGGAGATTTGCCCGGCGAAAATAAAGCCGGTCCGTAACCTTGAAAATCTCGACCAAATTACCCTCATAAACCTTTTCCATTGCGGACCTCCGGCGCAGAGTATACTGCGGATTATAACGTATGGACAAAGCCCTGTCTTCATGCTAATCTGGACAACACATTATTATCCTTAAGGAAGTTAACGTATGAATTCATTTATGTTCTCCCTCTTGTTGGGAGCTCCCCAGGGTGCCGATGGCGCGCCTGCAGGACCGGCCTCGTTTGTTACCAGTCTTATCCCCTTTGCCGCTATAATCGGTATTTTTTACTTTCTTATCATCCGTCCCCAGAACAAAAAGCAGAAGGAAACCCAGAAGATGCTCGGCGCCATCAAGAAGGGGGACCGGATCATTACCATTGGAGGGCTCCATGGAGTCATCCAGAGCGTCAAGGATAGTTCAGTTATCGTCAAGGTAGACGATAACGTCAAACTTGAATTCAACCGCAGCGCCATTTCCTCGGTAGAAAGTGTTGCCAAAGAGGAAAAAGCTGAAAAGGCCGAAAAAATCGAGGATAAAACTGCCGACAAGAAAGCCGAAGCGGATGACTCCGCGAATAAAGACGGCGAAAATTAAGGCGTTATTACCCCCGGCGTCTATCTGCGGGCAATTTGGAGTAAAGTCATGAGTAAACGGTACCGCTTCTTCATCATCCTTGTGACGATGGTGATATGTTTTGTGTTCCTGTATCCCAGTATCCGCTGGTATTTTCTGGTGCCCAAGGATCAGCAGGCTCTGGCGCTGGAATCCCGGGAACAGATTAAGATCTATGCCTCCCAGACGGCCCGGGCGGACCTGCAGGAATTGATTGCCCTGTACCCCGCAGAGGGCGCCGTGCCGGAGAAACTGTCCTTTTTGATAGCTTCGGCAAAAAAAACCTATAAAGATTCCAAACAGAAGGCTCCCGATGTCTGGAATGCCAAAACGGTGCTGAATTCCTTTGTCTCCAGGCGGGAAGTCCTGGAAGCGATTGAAACCAAGTACCGGGAAGAGATATTCGCCCTCAAGGACCTCCAGAAAAACGCGATCCAGCTTGGCCTGGACCTTTCCGGGGGCCTCAGTATCGTGCTGCAAGCCGATATGAACGCCCTGCAGGAACGGACCCGGCAGTTATATAACCGGGATCTGAACGACGCCGACCGGGAAGACGCGGTAACCCGTGCCCTTGAGGTCCTGAACAGCCGTATCGACCGCTTCGGTCTGACCGAGCCGGTGATCCGGCGGCAGGGCGCGGACCAGATCTACGTTGAAATCCCCGGCACCGCCGACCCTGAACGGATCAACTCCATCATTATGGGTAAGGGGGGCCTGGCTTTCCACATTGTTGATCAGGAAGCCGCCGCAGTCTTTAACACCTATTACGACTCCCATCCCACCACGACCTTTGATTCGAATGGAAAACTTATCGATCCGACCATTGTCCCTGCGGACGTGATGGTCCTGGGGGTATATACCAAAGACCGTTACGGCCTGGATGAGTTCACCGGCTATACGGTGGTAAAAAAGGAAATCGGCCTTGACGGCAACCATATCCGGAGCGCCGTGGTGGACCGGAACAACCTGGATGGTAAGCCCGAAGTTACCTTTATGCTGGATTCCGAAGGGGGTGAAATCTTCTATAGACTTACCTCCGCCAATGTGCAGAAGCCCCTGGCTATCGTGCTGGACGACCGGGTAAAATCCCAGGCCACCATCCAGACCGCCATCCGGGACGCGGTGCGGCTGACCGGTTTCGGCGCGGACGAGGCGAACAACATCGCCCTTACCCTGCGGACCGCGGCCCTGCCGGTTGAGCTGGAAGTGGCCAATCAGCAGACCATCGGCGCAAGCTTGGGGGAGGATACGATCCGGCAGGGGCTTTATGCCCTTATCGGCGGCCTTGCGGCGGTTATGGTGTTCATGCTCTTCTATTACAAGATTTCCGGCATCAATGCGGTTATTGCCCAGGTGCTCAACTTCTATCTGATGTTCAGCGTGCTTTCCGCCTTCAATTTTACCCTGACCCTGCCCAGTATTGCCGGGTTCATCCTGACCATCGGTATGGCGGTTGACGCCAACGTGATCATCTTTGAGCGTATGAAAGAAGAAATGCGCCTGGGCAAGGGGCGCAAAGCGGTGGTTGACGCCGGGTTCGACAAGGCCTTCTGGGCCATCATGGACTCCAATATCACCACCTTTATAGCGGCCCTGTTCCTTTCCCAGCTGGGGTCCGGCCCCATCCAGGGCTTCGCGGTGAGTTTGGCCATCGGGGTATTCTCCTCGGTGTTTACCGCCCTCTTCGTATCCCGGCTCATCTTCGACTTTGGCACCGATGTGCTGCACAGCAAAAAGGTCTCTGTCAGCTGGCGGGATCAGGCAAAGCTGGGCGCTCATGCCGGGGCTCCGGCCATTGAAGCCGCAAAGGGGACTAAATAATGAAACGCATCATACCCTTTTCAAGATTTTTTCTTCCCGCCGCAATCCTTTCTACTGTTCTTGCGGTTACGGGAATTGTCGGTTACGTGATCAAAGGCGGTTTTAACCTGGGGGTCGACTTCCAGGCCGGCCTTATCCAGGAAGTGCAGTTTGCCCCAACCGCCTTCAGTCTTACCTGGACGGGCAGGGGGAACGCCACGGTCTCCTTTGACCGGACCAGCCTCTACATTGTTATATCCGGGGCCGGGGTCGAAGGGATTACCCATCAGTTTTCCTTTGCCGAATACGAGACCGTTGGGGCACTTACGGCGGCCCTGCCTTCCCGGGTAGAGGGAATCGCCGTTAAAACACAGGCGCCGGGAAATTCCCTTTCCCAGTGGCTGATCCACAGCGCCCAGGGGAATCCTCTGCTTGGGGCCGAGCCCTATGTGGTGCATTATCTTTCCCCGGCCAGCGCGCCTATTCCCATCGGGGATGTCCGGGACGCCCTTTCCAGCCTTGACCGGACCGTTTCGGTTCAGCAGCTGGGGGCGGATGCGGACCGGCACTTTATGATCCGCCTTGAGGACAGTGAACTGGAAAACTCAGGCGGCGGCGTACCCGCCGAAAAGATCATCAGCACCCTGGAATCTTCTTTTGGCGTTGGGGGGGTCGCGGTGATCCGGTCCGATTATGTGGGTTCCCGCTTCTCCAAGAATTTGACGGAACAGGCCGGTATCCTTTTGGGCCTTACCCTGCTCCTGATCCTGGCCTATTCCGCCATACGGTTTAAGCCCCAGTTCGCCTTTGGGGCGGTCCTGGCCATCCTCCATGACGCCCTTATCATCGTAGCCTTTGTGGTCTGGACCCGGATGGAGTTCAACACCACCACCATCGCGGCGATCCTGACGATCCTGGGTTACTCGATAAACGACACCATCGTTATCTTTGACCGTATCCGGGAAACCCGCCGGCTCTACCCCGACGATGCCTTTGTGAACATCCTTAACCGGGCTTTAACGGAGACCCTCAGCCGGACCATCATCACCACGGTCACAACCATGCTGGCGGTGCTGTCCCTGTTCATCTTTACCACGGGCTCCATGAAGGACTTCGCCCTGGCCCTGCTGGTCGGTATGACCTCCGGCGTGTACTCCACGATATTCATCGCCTCCGGCTTCGTGAACCTCTGGGACATTCAGGCCAGGAAGAACGCGAAGAAAAAGCTCTCAGGCGGCGGAGTTCCGGCAAGGGCCTGATGCAGGAGAATTAATATTTACCGCAAAGTCGAAGAAGTCGAAAAAGGAATACGAAGAGTCTTGTTACTGGGTTTCTTAATGCTTCTTCGACTTATTTGACTTTGCGGTTTTTTATTCTTAATTCCAATGAAAGTAATCCGCGCTAAAGTATTAGGTTTCTGTATGGGGGTTCGCCGGGCGGTGGATATGGCCGAAGGGGAACTCCGCGCCGGCGGCGGCCGGGTTTGTACCATGGGCCCTTTGATACATAATCCCCAGGTTCTGGAACACCTGCAAAGGCAGGGCGTGGAAAGCCTTGACGGGGATCATCTGCCCGAAAGCCTTAGCGGCGTCACGGTGATCATCCGCGCCCATGGGATCAGCCCCGCGCTGGAAGATGAGTTGAAACGGCGGGGCGCCGGTATCGTGGACGCCACCTGCCCCCGGGTTAAGGCAAGCCAGATGAAGGCCCGCAGTCTTTCTGCGGAGGGGTATAAGCTCTTTTTGGCGGGGGAAAAAAAACACGGGGAAGTGATAGGCGTAGCCGGTTACGCCCGGGATTGTATTGTGGTTGCCGATCCCCTTGAGGCGGAAAGGGCGGCGGAAGAACTGTTTCGGACAAATCCTGCTGCAAAAACAGGGGTCTGTAAAACCGCCCTAATCGGACAGACCACTATTTCCGCAGAGGAGTATTCACGCATTGGGGAGGGGATCAAAAAGTTTTTCCCCGGCCTCAACATCATCAATACGATCTGCGGGGCTACCCGGGACCGGCAGGAAGCTTTGCGGGAACTCTGCGCCGCCGTGGATGCGGTTATTGTCGCCGGGGGCAGGTCTTCCGCCAATACCCGCCGTCTTCTGTCTATCGCCTGCGAACAGGGAAAACCTGCCTGGCTTGTGGAGGGAAGCGGGGAAATCCCCGGCCAAATTGCCTCGTATAATACCGTCGGGCTCTGCGCCGGGGCGTCTACCCCGGATGAAACTATCGACGCCATCGAAAGGGCCCTGCTTGCCCTGGGCCAGGTTGAATAATTGCACAGTTTTTGTTAATAGGTTATGCTAAATTTATATGCAAACGGAGTGTAACCACAGATGAAGGCAATTGAACTGGAAAAAGCCTTTGATCCCAAAACCTTCGAGGATCGGATCTATGCCCATTGGAAAGAGAGCGGCGCCTTCAAACCCGCTGCGGGAAAGCCCGGCGCCGCTCCCTTCGTGGTGGTTATTCCGCCGCCGAACGTAACCGGGGTCCTCCATCTGGGACACGGGCTTAACAACAGCCTCCAGGACATCGTGGTCCGCTTCCACCGTATGCGGGGGGAGCCTACCCTATGGGTGCCGGGCACGGATCACGCTGGGATTGCCACCCAGAATGTGGTGGAACGGCGGCTCAAAGCCAAGGGCCGGAGCCGGCACGATCTGGGGCGGGAAAAATTTGTCGAAGAAACTTGGAAGGTCAAAAACGAACACCACGAGATAATCTCCCGGCAGCTTGCCCGGATTGGGGCCAGCGTGGACTGGTCCCGGGAACGGTTCACCATGGATGAGGGGCTTTCCCGGGCGGTCCGGGAAGTCTTTGTCACCCTCTATGAACGGGACCTCCTTTACAAGGGCAATTATCTGGTCAACTGGTGCCCCTCCTGCGGCACCGCCCTGTCCGACGATGAAGTTGAACACGAGGACACCCCCGGCAAGATGTACCACATCCATTACCCGATTGTTCCAAGTGATAATCTGACTGGCAGTAGTGCCGCAGGCATTACAAGCGACACCGCAGGCAGCGCCTTTATCGAAATCGCAACTACCCGGCCGGAAACCCTGTTGGGTGATACCGCCGTGGCGGTCCACCCCGAGGACCCCCGCTACACAAGCCTGGTGGGAAAACAGGTGCAGCTTCCCTTAACCGGCCGGGATATCCCCGTGGTGGCCGATACCTACGTTGATAAAGAATTCGGTACCGGGGTGGTCAAGATCACCCCCGCCCATGACCCCAACGACTGGGAAGTGGCAAAGCGCCACGATCTTCCGGTGATCAACATACTCACCCCCGACGGCAAGCTGAACGATGCGGTCCCGGAAAAGTACCGCGGCATGACCGTAAAGGCCGCCCGGGCGGCGGTGCTGGAGGACCTTAGGGCGGCGGGGCTTTTTATCCGGGACGAGGACCTTACCCACTCGGTGGGCCACTGTTACCGCTGCCATACGGTGATTGAGCCCTTCCTTTCGGAACAGTGGTTTGTCAGGATGAAGCCCCTGGCGGAAAAGGCCCTGGCGGCCTGGCAACGGGGCGAACTGGTGTTCTATCCCAAAAAATGGGAGAACACCTACCAGCGCTGGCTGGAAAATATCCGGGACTGGTGCGTCAGCCGCCAGCTCTGGTGGGGTCACCGCATCCCCGCATGGTACTGTAAGGACTGCGGCAAGACCGCGGTCTCCCGCACCGATCTTGAGGTTTGCCCCCACTGCGGCTCAAAGAAGCTTGAACAGGACCCGGATGTGCTGGACACCTGGTTCTCCAGCTGGCTCTGGCCCTTCAGCACTTTAGGCTGGCCTGACACTGCTAACCCTGAAATGGCCCGCAGTTCGCAAAACGAACTGCAAGGTAAAACCGATTTTAATCGGTTTTACCCGACAACCGCCCTGGTCACCGCCTACGACATCATCTTCTTCTGGGTGTCCCGGATGATCATGGCGGGGCTTGAGTTTACCGGCAAGGCCCCCTTCCGGGATATCTACATCCACGGGCTTATCCGGGACAAGCAGGGCCGCAAGATGAGCAAGAGTCTGGGGAACGGCCTTGACCCCCTGGAACTGGTGGATGAATTCGGCGCGGACGCCCTCAAATTCACCCTGGCCTTTATGTGCGCCCAGGGGCAGGATCTGCTGGTGGACAAGGAGTCCTTCAAGCTGGGTTCTAAATTCGCCAACAAAATCTGGAACGCCAGCCGTTACATCCTGATGAACCTGGAAGGCCGGAACCTGGTTAAGAACCCGGCTTTGCTCCCGGTGGACGCCTGGATTTATTCCCGGCTCAACGGGGCGGCAAAGGCCATGGAAGATGCCTTCCTCTCGTACCGCTACAATGACGCCGCCCAGACCGCATACGAATATTTCTGGAACGATTTCTGCGACTGGTATGTGGAGGCCACCAAGCTTTCCCTTAAAAACGGTGATGACGCAGAAAAGGATCGGGCCGCATCAATACTGTTGAACGTGCTCGCAGAATCACTGCGGCTCCTCCATCCCCTGCTTCCCTTTGTCACCGAAGAAATCTATGGCAAGCTCCCCGAAGAGCTCAGGCAGGGCGGCGCGGGGGGAATGGATGGCGGCGGGCTTTTAATTACCGCCCCCTATCCTGAATACGATGAGAAACGGGCGAATCCAAAGGGTGAAGCGGACTTTGCCTTTCTACAGGAACTGGTCCGGGGCGTCAGAACCCTGCGGAGTGAGTGTACCATTATCCCGGACCGGAAGATCCGGGTCCTGGTACGGCCCTCCGGGGAAAAGGCCGGGATTCTTGAGGCCAACACGGAACTGGTAAAACTCCTTGCGGGTATCGGGGAACTGGAAATTGGGGTCCCGCAAAGCAGCGGGCAGGGGACAGGCCGGCCTGCGGGGTCCATCGCCGTGGTGGGCGCCGGTTTTGAAGCCTTTGTGTTTATCGCGGAAGCGGCAGACTTGGGAGCCTTAAAGCAAAAATTCAGCAAGGATATTGATAAGGACCGGAAATTCATCGATGGCCTTAAATCAAAACTGGGGAATGAAAAATTCATTCAAAACGCCCCCCCCGAGCTGGTGCAGGGGGAGAAGGATAAGCTTGCGGAGGCCCTGAAAAGGCGGGAGAAGCTTGAGTCCTATATCAGGGACCTGGAGTAGCCTATGAACACCGAGGAGATGCTGCGCCTTAAGGGAACCCATCTTGCGCCTTATATACAGCTTGCCACCACCCTGATCGGGAAGGTCCGGGAGGGCGGTGGAAACATGTTCCGGCACCAACTGGACACCATGGCGACCTTGATCGATTACGGTTATATCGATCCGGTGCTCCTTAAGGCATCGGTGGTCCATGACGTTATTGAGGACATCCCCGACTTCAACCACAACCTGCTCCTCTCCATCGATTACGAAAGCCCCGCCGTATACGATCTGGTTCTTGAGGTAACCCGTTTTCCCGAAGAGACCAAGGCGGAATTTTTAACCCGCATCCTGGAAAATGGTTCCCGGAACGCCAAGGTGCTTAAAGTGGCGGACCGTATCTCCAACATGATTTCCTTAGGCTTTGTGGTGAACACTGAATTTATCAGCCGCTACACCGAAGAAACGGTCCGCTACATTTTCCCCATCGCCAAGGGCGTGGACAAATCCATGTTCGCAGAACTCCAATCCCTGGTGGAATCCCGCCGGAAGTACATATCTGCCCTGTCCTAAAAAACAGTTTTACTATTTTTTGTTGCAGCTCTTTCCTAAACGCTTCCCCATTAACAGATATGATTAAGGCTCTATCCACAAAGGCGGACGGGCAGACGTGGCATTCATGGCATGAGCTCCATTTGGAATTCCTCGCCGGAGGAGACAAGCGAAGCGCAGGCTCCGAAGGCGAATTCCACAAGCGGAGCGAATGCCGTGAATGCCACGTCTGCCCGTCCGTATATGCGATAAACCCATCAATCCTCAATCACCTTCTGCTCCATCCACTTCCCACTTTTCCATCGCACAATAAAACAGCTGCCCCGGGCCACCCATTCGCCGACCATGGAGATCCATATACAGAAGACCCCGAAGTTAAAGTTAGCCGCCAGGAAGTATGCGCCCCCCACCCGGACTATCCACATTGCCGCCGATGCGGCGATCATGGTGTACTTGCTGTCTCCGGCGGCCCGCAGGGCAAAGGGGAGGCAATAGGCGGGGATCCAGATCACGATGGCGGCGGAGCAGAAGATAAGGCCGCAGATATAGGCTATATGCATGGTTTCGGGGCTCAGGGCAAAGAGGCGGAAAAAGAGGGGCATCATCAGGATATTAAAGGTATTGCAGATTCCCATGGCGCAGTAACTGATGATGATGAGCTTCCGGGTGTAACGCCGGACGGCGGCATAATCCCCCGCGCCGATGCATTGCCCCACCACGGTAAGGAGGGCCATGGCGATGGCCATCCCCGGCAGATTCCCCAAGGTCATGATGATGTTCCCCACGGCGTTCCCCGCGATGGCTGCGGTGCCAAAGGTGGAGGCCAGCCGGGCGAGGAACAGTTTTCCTACCTGGAACATTGCCCCCTCCACGCCGTTGGGAATTCCCACCTTGCAGATACTTCTGATGATCCCCGGCATGATCCTTATCCGGGAAATGCCAATGATGTTTACCGGCCCCTTTGAGCGCCGGTGGAGCAGGACCAGCACCGCTATTGCGGCGGCTGTCCGGGCTATCAAGGTTGAAAGGGCCGCCCCCGCCACCCCCCAGTGGAATACATAAATGAAAAGGGCGTTCCCCCCGATGTTGAAGAGATTCACCATAAGGGATATCCACATCCCGGTCTTGCTGTTCCCCATGCTGCGGAACAGGGCGGTTCCCGCGTTGTTCAGCGCCAGAAAGGGAAAGCTCAGGGCGGAGAAGAAAAAATAGGTGCGGGCGTTTTGCATGATTCCCGGCGCAATGTGTCCGTAGATGCCCCGCAGTATCAGGGAATTGCCCAGCAGGGCAATGACCATAAGGATGAGGGATATAAAACCCACCGTGTAGATAAGCTGTTTTGCCCCGTTGGAGGCGTTTTTGGGGTCCCGCCGCCCCAGGTACTGGCTGCACACCACCGCGCCCCCGGTGGTCAGGGCCGCAAAGGCGGTGATCAGCAGCACGGTGATGGTATCCACCAGGGATACCCCGCCCACCGCTTCCTCCCCAAGGGAGGAAACCATCACCGTATCCACGATCCCCAATGTCGCGCTGAGGAGCTGATCGATGATGAGGGGCCAGATAAGCCTTAGGAGATCACGGTTTGACCACCGCTCCCCGCCGCCATTATTGGCGCCGATGTCCATCCCCTTATCCTATAGAGGGGCTTTAATCATGGCAATAGCCGGGGTATACTGCGTTAAATGACAAAAAATCTGACCGTGGGGAACCCGGCGCTGCTGATCCTTGGTTTTACCATTCCGCTGCTTATCGGTAATCTGTTCCAGCAGTTCTACAGTATGGCGGACACCTTTATTGTGGGGAACACCATCGGTGTGGAAGCCCTGGCTGCGGTGGGCTGCACCGGGAGCATCAACTTTTTGATCCTCGGTTTTATTTTCGGCTTTACCTCGGGAACCTCGATCATTACCGCCCAGCGTTTCGGCGCCGGGGATACCGCAGGGGTACGCCGGAGCTTTGCGATCAGCCTGGTCCTGGGGGCCTGCATGACCATAGTCCTTACCGCCCTCAGTGTCGTCGTTGCCCGGCCACTGCTCCTCCTCCTCCGTACCCCGGAAGAAATTCTGGAAAGGGCCTGCCTCTACATCCTGATCATCTTTTGGGGAATCGGCGCGGCGGTGCTCTTCAATATTTTTTCCGGCATCATGCGGGCCGTGGGGGACAGCCGGACCCCCCTCATTTTTCTGGACTATCTTTTTATCCTGGCCTTTCACATGGGAGTGAAGGGGGCCGCCATTGCCACCGTGATAGCCCAGCTGCTTGCGGGGCTCCTCTGCATTCCGGTGATCATAAAAAGGCTGCCCATGCTCTGGCTTACCAAAGCGGACTGGAAGATCAGCGGCGCGGAGATTGGGGAACATATCCGGGTGGCCCTGCCCATGGGCTTCCAGATGAGCATTATCGCCATCGGGGTGGTGGTACTCCAGTTTGCCCTGAACGGCCTGGGGACCACCGCCGTGGCGGCCTTTACGGCGGCCCAGAAGATAGACCTGGTTGCCACCATGCCCCTCAACTCCTTCGGCGCCACCATGGCCACCTATACGGCCCAGAACTACGGCGCCCGCAGGATCGACCGGATCCGCAAGGGGGTGTTCCAGTGCTTTTTCATGTCCGGCTCTTTCAGCATCCTGGCAGGTCTTCTCTTTGTGTTTACCGGTAATTACCTTGCGGCGATCTTTGTGGGTTCCAATCCCCAGGCGGTTTCCCTGGCCCATACCTACCTTATGATAAACGGGTCCTGCTACATCCTCCTGTCCATACTGTTTATTATCAGGCAGACCCTCCAGGGCCTGGGCGACAGCCTCTTTCCCACCGTGGCGGGGATCATGGAGTTGGTGATGCGTATGTTTGCCGCCCTTACCCTGTCAAAATTGTTCGGCTTTACCGGCCTCTGTTTCGCAAGCCCCCTGGCCTGGATTGGAGCCGTAATCCCCATGGTCATTGCCCTTGGTTTTACCATCAAGCGGCTCAACCGCCAATCCCTTGCGGAAAAGAAACTATCTACACGGAATTGATTCCAAACACAAGCGATGATGAGAGCATTCCCGGCGCTCGCTCCCCTGTGGGATATTCTTCTTAACCGGCATATTGCCAGACCTGCCCTTCATGGTGCAAAATAGCTGATGGATCATCAATTTCGCCCGGTTTCGGGCCGGTTTCTTGTTGGGGTGTTTGTCTTTTTTTTGCTTGCGGGTTTTCTTTCCGGCCCGGTGTGGGCGCAGAGCGGAACCGGGGAGAAGACCAGGGGGGACTATCTTACCCTGAAGGTGGCGGTTATGGGCCCCGGGGATCAGCTTTATTTTTGGTGGGGCCATATCGCCCTTATTATCGAAGATTCATTTACCGGACAGAAGCGTTTCTACGATTACGGGCTTTTTTCCTTTGAAACTGAAAACTTCTTTCTCAATTTTGCCCTGGGCAGGCTCCTCTACAGCTGCGGGGTTTCCCCCATGGATGCCAACCTGAACGTGTATTTAAGGACCAATCGGGACATCACCCTCTATACCCTGGACCTGCCCCCTGCAAAGCGCGAAGATGTCTGGCGTTTTGCGGAAACAAACGTGCTCCCGGAAAACCGGGATTATTACTATCATCATTTTAAAGATAACTGCTCCACCCGGATCCGGGACATCGTTGATCTTGCCACCGGTGGGCAGTTCAAAGAAGATTTTGGGGAGGCCCCGGGCCGTTTTACCCTGCGGCAGCATGTGCGCCGCCATACCTGGTTCGCGCCTTTTTCCGACTGGCTCCTCTGTTTCCTCATGGGCCAGGACATTGATACCCAAATTACGATATGGGAGGAGATGTTCCTTCCCGCAGAGGTGGGCTCGCGGATTTCCGATTACCGGTACACCGATGATGACGGCATTGAACGGCAGTTGGTTTCCGGTGTAGAAATTGTTAACCGTGCGGTGAAACGCCCTGCGGTCCTGGACTCCCCCCCCCGGCAATGGGACCGGGCCCTGATCGACGGCATTTTTATCGCCGCCCTCTTTATCGCTCTGAAAAAACTAAGGGCCAAGCGTCCCCGCCCCGGGGAAGCCCTTTTCGGAATCGCCCAGGCCGCCCTGGGGCTCTTCTTCGGCATCGCCGGGATCGTGCTCTTTTTCATGACCTTTTTTACCAACCACGATTATACCTTCCACAACATCAATGTTCTTTTTATTAACCCCCTTGTCTTTGCGGCCCTCCCCCTGGGCATCCTCTACGCAGCCGCCCCTGGTCCCGTCAAGCGCCTGCGCCGGGGCCGGCTTTTAGCATACCTGTGGACCTATGTCTTTGTTGCGGGGATCATCACCATGGTGATCAAAATCCTGCCCTTTTTCTACCAGCAAAACCAGGTGACCCAGGCCCTGGTACTGCCCTTCGCGCTGGTGTTAAGCGTTATCCCCGAAAAGGCGCTGCTGCTTTACAGGCGGATTATCCGCAGCCGCTATACTTAAGCCCATGAAGCGTCCCTGCCTGCTGCCCCTCCTGGCCTGCCTCTCCCTTTCCCTTTTGCCCGCCCAGGATAAAACGATTGCCCCTGCGGCAGACCCGGCGCAGGGGCAAGGGATTGCGGCGGAGCCTGCTGCGGAGCCGGTTCCCCCATTCGCCATTATCCCCCTGCTGGAAACGGCCTTTGCTGCGGAGCTCTCCTGGCGGCCCGACTGGCCTTTGGAAATACCCCCCGATGCCTTTAGTGTAAAGGGGAAGGCCGTCCTGATAAGCCTGATTGCCGGTGATGCGGAGTACCGGCTCCGGCGGGACGGGGAGGGGAGGCTTGCGGAATTTCCGGCGCTTGTCGGGGGCGCCCTTGTCCAGGCGGAGGCTTTTCGCGGAAGCGGGGGCGGCATTTTGGGGCTTTCCCTTGGCCTTGCGCCAGCTTCCCCCGACGGCGGGGAAAGCGAACCCTGGGCGGTTGATTTTCCCGGGCCCCTGCTGCCGGGTTCCGCTCTTTCCGCCATCAATAGCCCCGGCCGGGAGCCGGTCCGGGTAAGCCGGGGTGAATCGGCCTATTTTGTCCTTTTTCAGGAAAGCGAAGGGGAAATTTTCGAGACCTGGTACGACCCGGCGGGCAATTTTGTGGGGTATTACCGGGCCTTGATAAACCGGTATTTCCCGTCCCGGAACGGCTCCCCCTGGCGGATCATTTCCATCGAGGGCCGCAGCGATCAGGGTACGGAAACCGTGGATTACCGCTTTGAAAGCGGGGGCGGCATATCCGAAGCAGCCTCTTCCCGGGGGATATGTTCCGCTGTGTATGGGGCGGCAGGGCGTCCCCTGTATTGGGAGCATATTCCGGTGCTGCAGGATCAGAGGGAGGCCGGGGCTGAGCCGCAGCAGGGGACGCCGCAGCGGCCCTATGCGCTCCAGTGGGACGGGCAGGGCTTTCTGGTACGCATGAGGGGCGCCGGGGGGGCCGACAATCCCGATTACCGCTATGAATACGATCTGGACGGGCGCCTGAACTGGGTTGAACGGCGGGAAACCGGGATGATCCGGCGTTTCGGCGTCCTGGCGCCCGCTTCCATCCGGTATATCAGGCGTCAAATCAGTTATGGGGAGGAATAGGGTGGCTATTTCGGTTGAGTGGCGGGATGTCATGTACGACAATATTTTTGAACAGGAGATCCGGGGGCTCCGGCGGCGCCGGGAATCGGACCCAACCTGTACCGTGGCGGACATCGAGGGGATACTGCATCACCTGTATATCATGGACGGCGCCGACTGGTATGGCCGGGGGGATGTGCAGGATACCACCATGGCCGCCACCATCGCCGCCTATGAATTTTTCATCTCCCAATGGAAGGCGGAGGAATCCCCTGAAAATTAGGGTTTTTGGAGATATTTACAGCTCTTTTGTTACTTTTGCCAATCGATATTGTTGTATAATTACAGTTTCTTGATTCTGCCCTGGGGTTACTCCTTTCCCTGGGGCTTTTTCATTTTAAAACTCCCTTGTTTTTCATGGCTAACTTAGGGTAGAATAAGAACAGGAGTGCGATATGGAATGGCGTGCGAGTCATATTCTGGTAAAAGACAGGGGTCTTGCGGAGGACCTGTTAAAACGAGTCAAACAGGGGGCCCCCTTTGAGTCCCTGGCGCGGGAATTTTCCACCTGCCCCTCAAAATCCGCCGGGGGCGATCTGGGCTGGTTTGGGACCGGGAAGATGGTTCCCCCCTTTGAATCTGCGGTAAAACGGCTTTCACCGGGCTCGGTTGGGGATGTCGTACAGACCCAATTTGGTTATCATATTATCAAATGTACCGGACGCAAAGAATGATAATTACCCCCCCCCCCCCCGTGGAGGCTTAATATGGTAAACAAGGATGTAGACTTTAGATCTATTATCCGTCTTGATTCAGAGTTAAACCAGATTCAGGACGTGGACCTTCTTTTGGAGCGGATCCTTCTGGAAGCCCGAAAGGTGGTCCACGCCGATGCGGGATCTATCTATGTTGTCGAAAAGATACGGGAAAAGGATCAGGATATTGAAAGGCTGGTCATAAAATACGCCCAGAACGACACCACCCAGAAGGAATTGCCCCCGGGGCAGAAGATGATCTACTCGATTTTTTCCGTTCCCATCAACGAAAAGACCATTTCCGGGTACTGCGCCTTTACCAAGACACTGGTGAATATCCCCGACGCCTATACCATACCGCCGGATGCGCCCTATTCCTTTGGAATTTCCTACGACAAGATTTCCGGGTACAAGACCACCTCGGTGCTGGCAATTCCCCTGGTAACCGCGGACAGCAAACTCCTGGGGGTTATCCAGGTACTCAATTCCAAGGACAAGGACGGAAATACGATCCCCTTTTCTTCGGATGACGCCTTTCTTATTACCCACTTTGCCGCCAATGCCACGGTGGCCCTCCAAAAGGCCTATATGACCCGGGCGATGATTTTACGGATGATAAAAATGGCGGAACTCCGGGACCCCAAGGAGACCGGGACCCATGTTAACCGGGTAGCCGGTTATGCGATAGAAATTTACGACCGTTGGGCCTTTAACCACGGGGTTCCCGCGAAAGAACGGGAACAATTCCGGGACACCCTGAAGGTTGCCGCCATGCTCCACGATGTGGGAAAGGTGGCAATTTCCGATATGATCCTCAAGAAACCCGCCCGGTTTACCCCGGAAGAGTACACCGTCATGCAGCACCATACCATCTACGGCGCAGGGCTTTTTGACGATCCCCAGTCGCCCATGGATAATCTCGCCCGGGACATCGCCCTTACCCACCACGAAAACTGGGATGGTTCAGGCTACCCCGGCTGGGTTGACCCCGTTATCGGAGAAGTCCTCAAGGCCGATGCGGAGGGAAAACCCCTGGGCCGCAAGGGGGAGGAGATTCCCCTTACCGGCCGGATCGTGGCCATAGCCGATGTGTTTGACGCCCTCTGCTCCAAACGGGTATACAAGGAGCCCTGGACCGAGGAGCAGGTCCTGGATGAGATCCGCAAGGTGAGGGGCATTAAATTTGATCCCGAACTGGTGGATGTCTTTTTTGAAATCCTGCCCAATATCAAACAGATCCAGAGCCTCTACCCCGAAAACATCAAGGCCTAGTGTTTATATTTTATTTTTTTCTTCCCGCAGCAGCCGGGTAAGCGCCTGATCCAGACTGTCCGCCATGGCTTTTAATTCCTTTTTGCCGTAGGTATTGCTCCGCTCCATCCCCAGGCCGCTTTCCGCAAGACCCACCATAAAATTCCGCAGGGAAAGCCGTTCCCGGATATTTTCCCGGGTATACAGCCGGCCCCGGTCATCGATCACGCAGACCCCGGCTTCCACGAGCCGGCTTGCCAGGGGTATGTCCCGGGTTACCACTAAATCCCCGGGCTTTGCCAGTTCCACGATTCGGTTATCCGCGGAATTTTCCCCCGGCGGACAGAGTTCCATTTGGGCCGTATCCCCGCTTGTCAGCGGAATGGGCCGGTTCGCCGCAAAAACGGCCTGCACCCCGGTCCGCGCAGAGGCGCGGAGCACCAGATCACGGGCGGGGCGGGGGCAGGAGTCCGCGTCTACGAAGATTTTCATTTCAGGGGAGGGCGGCCGCGTAGAGGGTATAATCCCCCTCAAAGGACCAGGCAAGCGGAGCTTGTCCGGCGGAGATAAAGGCGGATTCTCCCCGGTTCAGGACCAGTTCTTCCTTTTCACGGGGGGCTGGGCTTTCTGCGGGCGCCTGGTCAGGCGCGGCGCTTATCTTTACGGAACCTTCGGTTACGATAATGATAGCCGGTCCCCCGGGGAAGGCCTGTTTCCCCCCCTTGCCCCTCATGACCACAAGTGAAAATTCCCTGCATGGGGTGATATACCGGGAAAAACCGTTTTTTGCCGCGGAAGCCGGGCCATCCGGGGCGGGATTTACAAACTGGGGTTTAAGGATTTCGGGCTTGAGGGGATGAAAATCCAGGACCTCCATAAGTTCGTCCACATCCACATGCTTGGCTGTTAAGCCCCCCCGAAGCACATTGTCCGAATTGGCCATCAGTTCCACCCCAAAGCCGTCGATGTAGGCGTGGAGCACCCCGGCGTCCAGGTAGACCGCGTCTCCGGGGGCAAGGTGGAGCAGGTTGAGGTAGAGGGGGGCGATAATACCCGGATCGCCGGGGTACAGTTCCGCAAAGCGGGCCATAATTTCCCATTCCGCCTCGAATTCCTTTGATGGGCCGGCCTTATCCGCCGCCTTTGCACCGGCGGCGGTTTTCAGGATGTATCCGGTAAGTTCCTGCCGGGTTTCCGCAGAAAGGCTGAAAAGGGCCTTAAGGAAGGACTTAAGCGCCTTTTCCGCATCAGGCTCCGTGCTGACCGTGTGGCCAGCTAATGCGGCTTTCAGGTCCCGGAGGCCGTCCTGCATGGCCGGGGGAGCCGCGCCAGCTGTATAGCCGGCCTGCGCGGTTTTCAGGCCCCGGAGGCCGTCCTGCAGCGGCCGGGGGGCCTTGCCGAAGAAAATCTCCATAAGGGCGGCGATTTCACGGGGCTCCCGGAAGCCGCACATGGCGGTAAAGGGGCTTAAGGCGCAGATGATCTCGGGCTTGTGGTTATCGTCCTTGTAGTTCCGGTTCGGCGCGTCCGAGGGGATATGCCGCTCGTTTTCCCGTTGCCAGCCCCGGCGGGCCTGTTCCCAGCTGGGATGGGCCTGGATGGAAAGGGGCTTTGCCGCCGCCAGCAGTTTGAAGAGGAAGGGGAGGCTGCCGAATTGTTCCCGGGCATCCCTGCCCAGATATTGCCGGGGGTCCTCTGCGATCAGGCTGCCCAGGGTGATTTCCCCGCCGCCAGAGGAGACCAGGGAGGGTGCGCCGGGATGAACCCCCATCCAGAGTTCCGCCCAGGGTTCCCCATCGGCATTATTCACCCCCAATAGCTGGGGTATCCATTTGGGGGAACCCCAGTCGTAGTGTTTTACCTGATTTTTCAGTTTGAAGATTGCGCGGGGGGAAGGGCTTGGGTCGCTCATGGCAGGGGGGCTTTGTTTTCCAGTACTTCATCCAGCCGGGCGATAAGGTCCAGGGTCAGCTGTTCGGTTTCCTCTGAATTGATAGCCAAATCCACCCCGGCCTTTTCCTGCTGCTTGAGTTTGTAAATTTCGTCGCAGAGTAAAAACCCCGTCAGAATCGCCACCTTAAGGGGGTCCTTAAGGCCGGTAGATTTTTGGGTATTGTCAACCGCATCCCTGAAACGGCCCAAAAGACCCTCAAGGTAGGCGGCGTCTTCGTCGGCGCTGATGGAAAATGAAGTACCCAGTAAATCCAGACGAAGATCGCTTTTCGGCACGGAAACCCCTCAAAAAATGTCCAGTTCTCCGCTTGGGACTTCTTCCGGGGGAGGCTCCTCCGGGGAATCCCCTTCGGGGGCGCCATCGGCCTGTTCCGGAAGGGATTCTTCAAGGTCCTCCGAAAAAAGAACCGGGTTTCCGGGGACGCTCTCTTCCTCCGGCTCTTCGGGAACAGGGGCTTCCGGGGCGGGCTCTTCCGGTTCAAGGGCCCCCTGGGGAGCGGGTTCCGGGTTCCGGGGGGCGGCTTTTGTGTTTTCCACAGGCGCCTTGGGCGCAGCGGTTTTGGCGGGTTTATTGCCATCCGGAGGGGAACCCCGGCTTGCAGCCTCGGCGTAGGTTCCCGGGGAGATGCTCCTTTCGATGGCGTCTTCAAACTGGTTGAGCCGGTCCAGGGCGGAAAGGATCCCGTCCTCGATGCGGCCCTGCTCTTCCTTGAACTGCCGGACCACCACCTCAAGCTCGTCAATCCGTTTTTGATAGGAGTCCAGTTTTCCCTGCAAGAGGGCGTTCTCCCCACTTACCCGTTCAACATAGTCGATAGCCCGGGCAACCTTGGATTCCAGCAGTTTGACTTGCTCAAGGGTAACCATTTTAAGCCCCCAAAGCCGTTTTGGCCTGGGCGACCACCGCTTTAAAGGCGGCGGCGTCTTCCACCGCGAGGAAGGCCAGTGCCTTCCGGTTAATGGCGATCCCCGCCTTGGCAAGGCCGTTCACCAACCGGGAGTAGGAAAGCCCCTCGGCCCGGCAGGCGGCGTTGATCCGGATAATCCAGATTTTGCGGAAATCGGCCTTCCGATCCCTGCGGTCCCGATAGGCATAAAAAAGGCCCTTGGTAACCGCGTCTTTGGCGGTTTTATAGTTCGAATGCCTGCGTCCCCAGTAACCCTTGGCCTGCTTGAGTATCTTTTTACGATGATTCTTTCTTTTGGGACCGTCTACTGCTCTTGACATTTGTTTCCTCTTTTCCTTTGACCCTTAAGCGGTTCAACCGTAGGGCAAAAGCCGTTTCTTGATTACCGGTACATTATCGCTGGATAAGATACCGCCATGACGGAGATTCCGTTTGCGTTTGCTGGATTTCTTGGTAAGGATATGACGAAGATTCTGTTTCTTGTACTTAACCTTACCGCTTCCGGTAAAAGAATAACGCTTTGCGGCGCTCTTCTTGGTCTTCATTTTAGGCATTTCAACGCTCCAAATATGTTTATTTCTTGGGTTTGGGGCTTAACACCATGGACATGAACCTGCCTTCCATAACCGGCGGCTTATCCATCACATATTCCCCTTCAATACGGGCCAGCACGTCTTTCAGGACATCCAAACCCAGCTCGGTATGGGCCAGCTCCCGTCCCCGGAAACGAACCGTAACCTTAACTTTGTTGCCTTCCCCCAAAAATTCCCGCACATGCTTGGACTTAAAGTCCAAATCATGCTCGTCAATCTTCGGCTGCATCCGGATTTCCTTTATTTTGAGCAGTTTCTGCTTCTTTTTGGAATCCCGAACCTTCTTTTCGTTCTCGAATTTATACTTGCCGTAATCCAGAATCTTGACCACCGGCGGCGCCGCCTGGGGGGCAACCTCCACGAGATCAAGCCCCTGGGCCCTGGCAAGTTCAAGGGCTTCCAGGGTCGTAATAATCCCCTGCTGCTCCCCCTCATCCCGGATGAGACGAACCTCCCGCACCCGGATCTGCTCATTTATCCGTAAATCCTTATCCGACAACTGACCTCCTCATTAGTTCCGGTCAAACGGGGATGGACCGAATACTCTATCGTATTATAGCAAGATGAGGGGGAGTGTGTCTATATCATATTCAAATATCGCCGGAGGGTGGGCGCAAAGCCCGTGACGGGCACGCTCGCCCTACGGGCTCATTCAAGTGCCCATCCCAGGCTTTGCGCCCACCCCCCGGCGCCTTTTGAGGTGGGGGATTTCATGGCTTTTTGTGTTAATCCTGCTGCTGGTTTCTTCCGATCCCTTGAGAATTTTCACCTGTCCGTGCTAAGCTAAGCCATGAGCCTTTTCTGCCTCCTTTGGACACCCCTGTTTTTCCTGTTTAAACGCTCCCTTTCACCTGCCGGGGAGGCCGGGGCCGGCGGGGTGTGGGCGCTTCTGCTGGGGAGCATCGTGGCGCTGGCACAGTTTTTCCTGGGGGCCTTTGTCAATCCCGGAGGCTTTGGGCTTTCCCGGTGGGTGAGCGGCTGTATTGATATCGTGGCACTGCCGGCGGCGCTGCCCCTGCTGGTTTACCTGGGCCTTATCAGCCTGCGGATCATCTCCGGTACGCCGGATTTTACCAATTTTGCCCTGCTCTGGCTTATACCCGGGGGGGCGCTCCGGGCGGTAAGCTGGAGCGCCCAGGGGGACCCCATCCTTTTGGCGCTGGTTCCCCTTTTGTGGACCGCCATTGTCATTGGAGTTCCTTTTTTTGTGGGTCTTATCCTGAACGGTCCCCCCTGGATTATGATTTTCTCCGGCCTTGCCGCCCTGGTTCTGCCTTTTCTGGCAGCCACGGTTTACTGGGCCTTTTTTTCCCAGCGTACCCTGATGGGCTTCCTTTTACTTTTTGTGACAATTATCCCCCTGGGGGTTTCCACCGTTTCTTCCATGGTTAGGGAAGGGGTATAAAAATCAAAGGGTTATACCATTGACGGCCAGGGCAAAAGCATTTACTATGAGAAACAAAAAAATCATATATAGCGAGTTGATTAGGAAAGAATAGTGTAAAAATATACCAATTATGGTTTAATTATACGGCGCATTTCGTGAATGATGCCAGCATAAATGCAGTGAAGCCCGAATTTCTTTCATATAAAGTTACCAAATATAGTCTAAGAAAGTAAATGCTTTTGCCCTGCATTGACGGCACAGGTGTAGAGAGCCCCCAGGATGCTGGTATGTTTGCAGTAGATATTTTCGTCCCATTTCTTTATGAATTTTTTTGTTTTTTTTCTAAAATTCTGTTATAAAATTCTGGACAATTAATTATTAATGTGATAATATTTAGGTGTGTACTTAAAGGTCTCTGTCTTTATTCCTTTTAAATGCATAAAAAGGAGAAATTGTATGACAGCAATTTTACTTTTAGCCACCTTTAGCATGGGAGATGACAAAGGACAGAAAATCTTCCCAACTTTGGAACTCGAAAGCCCAGAAGAATGTACGTAACGCGTTGTAGAATTCGTCCCTTCTCCCGAAATAGGAGCGGGCTTTAATAAAGTTTTCATCGCAGAGTATCATCAAGCCGTGAACGAAAAACGCCAGAAGATTCAAAACACCATATATTTCGCAGGCATGGTTTTCCCCATGGCCGAAATTGTGTTCAAGGTGGTATCCATAGTTTTTTAGGACGTTATTGTTCTCATTCTCTATCTTCCAACGGGCGCGCCCACAATCGACCAGCAAGCCCACATTGTCTTTGGTGATGGTTTTGTCCGTTATCCAACTATTTTTGTAGACGGTTTTGCCCGTTTCCTGGGCATAGAGTTCAAAATAAAGGTACTGTACCCGGAGTTTTTCCCCGTCAGCACGGTTTTCAAGGCCATTCACCCACGTATACCGATATTCAAGATGTTTTTTCCCGGTCCAGACGACCCGTATAAGCGTTTCGGGAGTACTGTATTTGAATTGTTCGGCTATCCACGGGTGAGAATCGTCCTTACAGGTAAATATAAAGCTCAAACCGCTGTCCAAAACGGCTTTACAGGTGTTGTGATTGGCGTATAAATCATCGCCCAGCAGGGTAGCTTTCAGTTCTTTGTAGTATGCGCCGTGTTTTTCCAGCAATCTTTTCGCCGCAGTTCGTTCACAGTCCTGTTTTTGCTTCTCATAACTCTTTTGTACCGGTTCCGCATCATCATTTTTGTCATTTCCCCGCGTATCTTCATTCCGGATCATTTCTGGTGCAAGCGGTAAAACCACTTCCCCGCCGGGACGCACCAGAACGGCGGCGACCATGCTATGATAATACGTCTTTTTTCCGCCCTTGGTGATATATAAACAGTGTGGACAATACACTTTTTCGGACGATTGGAACCAAACCCCGTCCAAGGCTATCAAAACCCCACCATCTAACACCTTGTATTGTTCAAAAACGCCGTATTTTTCTGCCAACCCTATGCCGTCTTTGAAGTTTTCGTCAAACTCTTCCGGTTTTACCTCGTCAATCAGCCTGGTTATCTGATTATTGCAGGGTATTTCCTTCACCTTCAGGATGTTTTCAGCGTTTTTCCGCTGATTCCCCCGGTCCAACGACTCTTGGTAACTCAACATTGACAGATGTTGAAACAAAAAAATCCCGAATGCATTTTTTATTGCATCGGCAATTTCATAGGTTAGATTAAATCCTTCCCGTCGCTTCCCCGCCGCACTTTCTTCGATCCGTTTCCCAATTTCCCCAAACCGGCTTAATTGCGCCGATACTATTCCCCGTCCCATGGTGTCATTTTATCAGATGGTTTGTAAAAGTAAAATTGCTGGCAGGGCGAGCGCATATAAAATCAAAAAGGAAAGAGCTATACTTGGCATAGTTTTCTGGGAGGGGAACTATCATGCCAATAATGAGTTATTTTTCGGTCATCAAGGACCCTCGGGTAGAGCGAAACAAACTATATCCACTCCATGAAGTCATCGTCATTACGATATTGGCGGTGATCGCCATGGCGCAGGGCTGGGAAGATATACAGGGATATGCCAAAGCGAAGGAAAGCTGGCTGCGCCGGTTTCTCCCCCTGGAGCATGGCATACCGCATCATGACGTGTACCGGTGGGTAATGACCCGGTTAGACCCATCGGAAATAGAAGCCTGCTTTATGAATTGGGTGAGGGCAATCAAACGGGAGTATAAGCGGGAAATTATAGCGATTGATGGGAAAGCCGTGCGGGGACACTTCAAAGCGGGTGGAAAAGCGCTGCACCTGGTGAGTGCGTGGGCGACAGAGAACCGGCTGGTGTTCGGGCAGGTTAAGACAGAGGAAAAAAGCAACGAAATAACGGCAATTCCGACCCTGTTGGAAAAACTGGCGCTGGAAGGATGTATTGTGACGATTGACGCGATGGGGTGTCAGTACAAAATAGCTGACCAGATAGTAAAAAAGAAGGCAGATTATCTGTTTTCCCTGAAGGGGAACCAGGAAACGCTACATGAGGATGTAAAAGAATACTTCTCGG
>BNVE01000059.1 GCA_025997875.1 Spirochaetia bacterium | reverse complement strand
ATGACGACTGCGTTCCAGTCTGGGTTGTTTGAGGTGGGCATGCTGCTGTACGCAGTCGTCATGGACCGAACCAAGAACGGCTACCGGCTGCCCACGAGCGCGGAATGGGAATATGCCTGCCGTGCGGGGACAACAACGACGTATAGCACCGGGAATAACATCACCACCGATCAGGCTAATTATTGGGATGGGAGCCCGGGAAGGTCCATGCCGGTAGGAACCTTTGCGGCGAATCCCTGGGGCCTGTACGATATGCATGGGAACGCGCAGGAGTTTTGCTGGGACTGGTATGTTAGTGGTAGTTCCAGCGGATCCCCCCAGACTGATCCGACCGGGCCGGTCTACAACCCTGGCACAACAAAGAATCGTGTGGTACGCAACGGGTCGTGGACGACCGACGTGAGTAATATCCGTTCGGCCAATCTCGCCGGCGCCAGCCCGGCCGGCCGGGTCTATTGTACGGGTTTCCGGCTGGTTTGCAAGTAGTTCCGCGGCCGGGCCAGGAAGAGTTTCGGATAGTTGCCGGCGGAAGAAGCGGGGAAAAGCCGCTTCTTCCTCATGCCAACTTAAAGGAAAGATAAAAGGCGGCCTCATCGGGGGCCGCCTTTTTTTGGGGGGAAATGAAGCCCGGGGAAAGGGTACCTGGGCTCTCGAATTACCCTATTTGAACATCCAGCTCCTGCCCAAAAATATGGGCAATGCGTTCAAGGGTTTTAACGGTTGGATTGGCTTTTCGGGGGTTTTCCAAACGCTGGTAGGCCTGATAGGAAAGCCCAAGTTTCCGGGCTATATCGGTCTGGCTTTGTTCCCCGCGCAGTTGGCGGATCCGCAACGCCACGATTATGTGGCTTGCCACGGCAACCGGGTAACCGTCCTTGAACGATGGCGCAGGTATATCCCTGCCATGAGCGACATCGGATTCAAGACAGCCGTCAAGAGCCTCTTTCGCCATGGCAAGGGCTTCTTCCTGGGAAAAACCGCAGGTCTGAATATTGGTCATATCAGGAAAAACCACGTCGAAACGGTTGCCGTCCCGGGTAATCTCGCAATTATACGTCATATTCGTCTCCTATTCGATGCCGGCTTCTTTAAGAATCTGCCTGGCTTTATTTCCCAAATCCTTGTTACCATGAAAGGGAACCGGAACAGTGCGGCATCCGGCTTTGACAAAAATATAATGGGAATCGTTCATTCTATCCAGCGTATTTGTCCATAACCTGCTTTGCTGTCAAAGGATTTTTAACCGCAAAGGGATTGATATTTGAGGCAAAATTTCGTGTTTTTCGTGCCCTCGTGGTTGAATTTGGAATTACTGACACACCGCCCCAAAGGCTTGACTTTATTTTTAGGCTTTGCTAAATTGCAACCATAACTTATGAAACCTTCGGTTTTGATAAAAACCGCAGGTTTTTATCCCGCCACCTTAGCTCAGTTGGTAGAGCAGCAGACTGAAAATCTGCGTGTCTGGAGTTCAATTCTCCGAGGTGGCAAAGAAAAAAGGCCCATCCGTAACAGATGGGCTTTGCCGGTTTAGGCGATAAAAGCCCCTGACGGTACATGGACTCTTGTTTCACTTGCACAGATCAGTATTTTATTATATATTTGAAGTAGTTCCAAAATCCGGTGGTCCGAAAGGACCATGATTTTGGAACTGGCTCAAATGATTTTCCATTGGTCTTAGGAGTTGAATATGCGTCTTTCCATGCGTGTTACCGTACTTATAGGCGCCCTGGTGATTATCGTTTCGTTGGGCGTCGGTGTTATTGCCATTACCCTGGCGTCAAGAACGGTCCAGGAGCTTACGGAAGAGTCCCTTGATTCCGAGACTGAGATAGGCATCCGCCTTGCAAATGTTTCGGTCAATAACGAGTTGGCCTTTGTAGAAAGCCTTGCGGATCGTAAAACGCAGAGGGCGCTCATATTTGAGCCAATACGGGAAAGCCTTATTCCCGAGGCCGAAGGGCATAATTTTATCGATTTTGGCCTGGTCAACATGGAGGGTGTCGCCCGCTATGTTATTGAAGATTCAACTTCAAATTTGGGTGACAGGGACTATATTAAAAAAGCCCTGGCCGGGGCACCGGCGATGTCGGACGTGATTATCAGCCGGGTTACCAATAAGGTGGTTATCATGTTTGCCGCCCCGATTAAAGTGGACGGTAAGGTTGTAGCAGCTTTGATAGGCCGGAAAGACGGCAAGTACCTTAATGAGCTTACCAAGGGTATCGGCATGGGCAAAACCGGCTACGCCTATATCATAAACACATCCGGCATTATCGTGGCCCATAAAGACGACAGTCTGGTATTAAATCAGTTTAATCCGATTGAGGCGGCCAAGACCGATCCCAAAATGGCGTCCTTTGGAAATGCGGTACAGTTGATGATTCAAAACGGAGACGGCATAGTGCGGTACCGCTACGACGATTTAGACTGGGTCGCTAATTTTATGCGGATACCGGGGCGGGAGTGGATCTTTGTGTCCGTCGTCCAAAAGCAGGAGTTTAATCAGAGTATTGTACGTCTGCAAAGGGCCATTTTTATCGGTATTGTTGCCTTTCTTGCCCTGGGCATCCTGGTCGCATTCGTCATTGCCCGTTCCATTTCAAAGCCCTTAATAAGCCTGATCCCCGTACTTGAAAAGGTTTCCGCCGGGGACCTGACAGAACAGATGAAAATCAAGTCCAAAGATGAAATAAAGATCATTGCCGACAAGTTCAATATCTCCATCGGCAGCCTTTCGGAAATGGTTCGGTCAACCCAGAAGGCAACGGAAAAGATAGAGAGTATCGCCGTGCAGCTTACGGAGAACGCGTCCCTTACCGATGAGGCGGTAAAAAACATTTCGGAAAGCGTTACCCAAATGGCGGAAACTACCGTGGCGGAATCCGCAGTGGTCATCCAGGCCCAATCCTCGGTGGAGGAAATCAAAGACACCTCCGAAAGCCTGAACCGTTCGATAGAAAACCAGTCCGCCGCCGTGGTGGAATCCTCTTCTTCGATTGAACAGATGGTGGCCAATATAAAATCCATTGCCGGAATTCTGCAAAAGAATTCTTCTTCCATGGTGGAGCTGACCTCCGCCTCCGAGTCAAGCAGGGACGGTATTCACCAGGTAAGCGATATTATGAAGATTATCGCCAACGACTCGGAAAGCCTTATCGAAGCCAGTTCGATGATCCAGAACATTGCCCAGCAGACCAACCTGCTTTCCATGAACGCCGCCATAGAGGCGGCCCATGCGGGGGAGGTGGGGAAGGGCTTTGCGGTGGTTGCCGATGAAATCCGCAAGCTTGCGGAAAATTCATCATCCCAGGGCAAGGCTATTACCGATGTGCTGAGCAAGCTTAAAACACAGATCACCAGCGCGGTAAAGGTTTCCGACGATTCCCAGGAACGCTTTACCCGTATCATGGAACTGATCTCCCAGGTAAAGGGCCAGGAAGCGGTTATCGAAAACGCCATGGCCGAACAGAGCGCCGGCAGCGAGCAGGTGCTTATCGCCATGCGGCAGATCAACGACATAACTTCCCAGGTACGGGACGGCTCCTCATCAATGCTTAACGCCAGCTCTGTGGTCATTGGCGAAATGAAGCGCATTATCGAAGCGAGCGACAACACCAACGCAAGGATAAAAGATATAACCGGCAACACCGACGAGATCATCATGTCGATCCGCTTCCTCGAAGAGGTTATCCAGAAGACAATGACCTGCGTAGAGGAACTTTCCAAAGATGTTATGCAGTTTAAGGTTGCCAAAGAACAGGTGGATTACGAAATTCCCAACCTTACGGGCAAAAAGATTTTAATGGTTGAAGATACCGAGATTAACCGAAGGATCATAGAGGAAATGCTGGCGGAGACCCATGTTATAATAGATTCAGCCGAAGACGGACAAAAGGGACTGGAAAAGTTCCAGGCTGCCCCTGCGGGTTACTATAACCTTATCCTTATGGATATCCGCATGCCCAACATGAACGGTTACGAGGCAACCCGCGCGATCCGCAGCCTTAACCGCAGGGATGCAAAGGGGATACCGATTGTCGCTTTCTCCATAAGCAGCAGCGAAAAGGATTTAGCCGAAAGCCGGGAAGCGGGGATGAATGGCTACCTCTCCAAGCCCCTTGAGCCTAAAGCGGTTATGAAGCTGCTGGAAAAATTGAGCGCATAGGGCTTGCCCGGAATGTTTGGAGAGCAGGGGCGGGCCGGCCAAAAACAGCCGTTTTTATTCGGAAGCGCTTCTTTCTCTTCTTTTTTTACAAATTCAGTATTATAATGTGACATGGCTGAAACATTCAGCGCATTGCTGTCGGCATTAATCCCCCTGAATACCCTGAAACCGGGCCCCTTCACCCTGGACCTCTTTATGGTGGGTTTGTCGGCCCCCTGTCTTCTGTATGTTTCCATCGGTTTCATCCTCGGGCTTTTTGTCCCCCCCGGGGGAAGGCCGGCGCTGCTCCACGAGAAGAGCTTTGCCGCGGCCGGCGGCGCGGTACTTTTTTTCTGCCTGGGGGTCTGCGTGTCCCTGCTGCCCCCCTATGCGCCCGCCCTGTCCCTGGCCGCCTATCTTATCCAGAGCCTGGGCCTGGGCGCTTACGGGGTCTTTCTCTGCGCTGCCCTCTACGGGGCGTCCCATAATGAACATATAAACCCCTTTATTTTTGCGCCCCTTGCCGCTGTGGCTATCCTGGCGGTGATCCTGCCCTTTGCCCTGGGCCTGCCGGTTTCCTTTTTTTTGGGGCCCTTTTACCTTATCCTTTTTGTGCTTTTCCTGCCCCTGGCCTTTTCGCAAAAGGGGAGCGGCGCAATCGCCGCGGTCCTGGGTTTCCTGCCCTTTGGGGCGGCCTTTTTTATTCCCCTTTTGGGGCTGCGGCTCCTCCTTTGGACCATTGCCATTCTGCTGTTCCTTGGGGCGGCTAAAAAACACTTTTTCTTTTTCCCCCAATCCGCCGCCCTTTCCCCTCCGGAATTGATCCGGTTTGCCCTTGCGGCCAATGCCGAACCGGCCGCTGAACCGGCCCGTCCCCCAGGTTCAGGTCTTTTATCCGCCGCCGAAAAGATCGCCGCCGGGCCTGCGGGTAAAGACGGGGCAGTCTCCGGGGAAAAAACCGGGGAAACCCTCTTGAGCCGGCATTTTATCCGGGAACTTGAATCCAACGACGGCATGATCCTCCCGGTCAAGGGTGATAAGCCCGGGGTACAAACCGGCAAGGCGGAAAGCCCCATCAATCCCTTTATCCCCAAGGAATTCCTCAAGATCCTTCACAGGAATACGGTGATGGATCTCCAACTGGGGGATCATACCCAGCAGGAGATGACGGTCTTTTTCTCCGACATCCGGCAGTTTACCAGCCTGACGGAAAGGCTTACCCCGGAGGAGAGTTTCAAGTTTATCAATTCATATTTGTCCCGCATTGTCCCGGTTATTACGGAACACGGCGGCTTTGTGGATAAATTTATCGGGGACGCGGTCATGGCCCTGTACCCCCAAAAGGACGGGGCCGACCGGGCGGTACGGTCCGCCATCGAAATACAGCGGACCCTGCAAACCTACAACGAACAGCGGGCAAAGCACAATTACAGCCATCTTTCCATCGGGGTAGGAATCCACATGGGAAGTCTGATGATAGGGGTGGTGGGGGTGAAAGACCGTATGCAGAATACGGTTATCTCCGACGCGGTAAATCAGGCAAGCCGCCTGGAGGGGATGTGCAAGGCCTACAATGTGTCCCTGGTGATCAGTGAAGAGATTTTTAAAGGCCTGGAAGACCCCGGCTCCTATATGTACCGCTTCCTGGGCAAGGTCCGGGTCAAGGGAAAGTCGGAGCCTGTTTCGGTTTTTGAAATCTACGACGGGATCGACCCGGACACCCTGGAACGGAAACGGCAGGCCAACCGGTTTTGGGAAGAGGGCATGCTCAGCTTTAGTAAGCAGGATTATTCGGGGGCGCTCTTTAAATTCCAAAAGGTCAGGGAAATACTCCCCGAAGACGGCGCCGCCATTCATTATACCGACCATTGCATGAAGAAGTTGGGCATATGAGCCGGTTCCAATAAGCATTTAATTCTCCTGTCCATTCCGCCGATAGTCTAGTAAACATGAACGAAGAAATCAAAATCCTTTTTGAGCGGATTAAGAAAGCCCGTTATTGCGTAGCCCTTACCGGGGCGGGGGTCAGCACCCTTTCGGGAATCCGGGACTTTCGGGGAAAAAACGGCCTTTACAATGACGGACCTGCCGGTCCGCTGGATGCGGAGAAGATCTTCGATATCGAATATTTTGAAAGGGACCCTTCTGTCTACTATAAAGCCGCCGGCTCCTTTATTTACAACATCAACGAAAAGGAACCTTCGGTGGTGCACCTGGTTCTGGCGGCCCTGGAAAAGCAAGGGCTCCTTAAGGCCCTGATTACCCAAAACATCGATCTGCTCCACCGGAAGGGGGGCAGCCGCCGGGTTATCGAGGTCCATGGCTCCCCCCAGGTCCACTACTGCCTCCGCTGCGCCGGTGTGCGCATGGGTTTTGATGAAGCCGCCGCCATTGTCCGCTCCGGGGACCTGCCCCGCTGTAAGCGCTGCAACCGGGTGCTCAAGCCGGCGATTACCTTTTTCGGCGAAAGCCTTCCTGCGGAGGCCCTGCGGGACGCGGGAACCGAGGCGCAGAACGCGGACCTGATGCTTGTCCTGGGGACCAGCCTTACCGTAAACCCCGCAGCCTCCCTTCCCGCTTATACCCTGCGGAACGGCGGTGAAGTAGTTATTGTAAACAATATGCCCACCCACCTGGATTCACAGGCGATTCAGCATTTTGATGATCTGGGGGAAGTCTTTGGGGGACTGGGGGAACTTTTGGAGGATACACTATGAAAAAGAAATTTGCTAAACAGGGGGCGCCGCTTGTACGGATGACGGCCCCGGCGGTATGGATTGCGGCTTTAGTTTTGGCCCTGGCTGCGGTTCAGGGCGCGCCGGCACAGACCGAAACTGCGGCCCCCTCGCTCAATGCCATGAGCCTTAACGGAGCTTCGGGGCTTTTTACCATACCCAGCGGGCGCATCGGTTGGAGCGGGGATACCAATATGGGGCTTGATCTGGGGATGAGCTATAACTTTATCAAGGAAGACCCCATCGCCAAGGTGGGGATGAGCTTTTTCAAATGGGCCGAACTCACCGTGGCCTCGGATTTTCAGCCCTATATTTACCGGGTCAATCCTGATGACGGCCACCGGCTGAACAATACGGATGTCATCCTGGGCGCCAAGATCCAGTTTCCCACAAAGCGCACCGCCCTTGCTCTGGGGGGGAACGTACAGTTCATAAACCACTATTACTACCGTACCGCAGGCCAGCTGTATGCGGCCGCCACCTACCCCGGTTCAATCTTCGGCATGGCCGCGGAAACAACCCTTGCCCTGGGGTATACCTTCCGGGATAACCCCAAATCGGACATTGATTTTGGCATGGGCTTTGATCTGGATCTGTTCCCCAACATCTTCCAGCACATCATACATTGGGTAACCGACTACTCCAATTTTTCCTACAGTGATGAGCCCCTGGGGGCGGAACCCTTCTACCGGGGTACCCTTAATACGGGAATACGGGTTAATTTAGCCACCATCCCCGCTCTGAGCAAATTGAAGTTTTCCGTAGACCTTATCGGTACCGATATACTTGACCACGGGGCCCGGTCTTTCATTATGGGCCTGACCTTTGGCCTTCCGGTCAAGTAGTGAGCCGCATTAATGGGCTACTTGATTCATTCAGGTATCTGACTTAAGCTTTAAGATTCAAAAGGGGATCGATACGAAATTATCCGGGCTGATGAAACCATTGAAATATCTCGCGCAGTTTTTGCTGCTGGCCGGTGTCCTTTTAGGCCTTGACTCCTGCTATAAGCACTACCTTATCACCATAGGCATTTCAAAAGCCCTGGCGGATTACTACAATATTTATCCTTCAATCGAGGTGGATATTACCGCGGTGCCCTCCAGTATGGCGGATGAGATCAAGACCGCCGGGGTGGAGAGTTATTTTGCCCCCGACAGCCGGTTGAGGGTAGAGGCGGCCCCCTATACGGTGCGCTTTTCCGAAGAAATTACCGCACCGGTGACATTGACTTACCGGGAGCTTGGCTGGCGGAAGTGGGTCAAGAAAAAGCCCGACAAGCTTGTTCTGCTGGTGAACCTGCCCTATTCTGCGGAAATGAAATCCGCGGACGGAAGAATTCTGACCATTGACATTAAGGAACGGTTCATACAATGGCAGGATATTTATTTTGAAATCGGTCCCAAGCAGATCGCCGAGGTGCCGGAAAAGCCGGTGGATCCCCGGCGGGCAAGGTCAAATATAATTCCCACAAACAAGTAAGGGGTGGCTATGCGTTTTGAACAGTTTTTACATTGGAACAGCGGGCAGTTTTTACAGCCCCATCATTTTCAGTATATGCAGCGGGTAAGCGCCCATTACACCCGGCTCAACCGCCAGTTTTCCCTGCCCTTTGCCAACGGGCTCATCGATTTTGAGCTTGATACGGAGGCCCTTACCGGGGCCCGGGTGGTGGTGAAGCGCTTTTCGGCGATCCTCCCCGACGGGCTTGAAATCAGCGAGCCCGGCAACTGCATTCTTAAGCCCCTGGATCTTACGGAGGTGCTCAAGACCTACCCCAGCGAGCTGACCATCAGCATCGCGGTGCCCCTCTGGTCGGAGCTGGAAGCCAACCTGGCGGACGAGTCCAACCCCCAGGCAAAGATGCTCTACATCGCCAAGGAAAACCAGATCCGGGATGAGAATTTTGGGGATAACGAGATTACCGTGGTTACCCGGAAGATCAACGCCCGGCTCATCACCAACCTGGATGACGTCGGGGACATGCAGGCCCTGCCCATCCTGAAACTGAAGATCATTACCCACGAATCTTCGGTGCAGGTGACGGTGAACGACAAGTACATTCCCCCCTATGTGCTGCTCAGCACCGACAGCCCCCTCTTTAGCATGGTGTATAACCTGCTGGTAGATACCCGCCACTGCCGGGACAAGATACAGAGCAGCCTGACGGCGATCAAATTCAAGCCCGAAAATTTTACCGGCCTGGACGCCTATAACGCCCTGATGCTCCGGGTCCTGAACCTCTACGAGAACCGGCTTACCATGCTCCTTTCCCCGGGGCGGGTTTCACCCTTTGACCTTTACCTGGAACTCACCTCCTTCCTGGCTGAACTGATGGGCATTAACCCCGTCAACGATATTCGGGAGATAAAAGAGTATATCCACCACGACAGCGCCCCCCCGTTTATGGAAACCATAAGCGATATCCGTTCTTTTATTGCGGCGGAGGGCGGCGTTACCTACACCCGGCTCAATTTTGCGCCCATCGACGATGGGGCCTACCTCTTTACCCCCCTGAGTATGGAAAACATCATCAGGGCAAACGAAATTTACCTTGCGGTCCACAGCGATGCAAATGAAGAGGATACCGTCAAAGCCCTTGAACTGGGGGATACCTTCAAGCTGGTTAACCCCGGCGCAAAAACCGTCCGGGTCCGGGGGGTCAAGCTTTCCGGCCTGCGTTATCCGCCCCGGTTCCTCCCGGTGTTAAAAGATACCCAGTGGTTCAAGCTGGAACTTGCGGAATCCGCCCGGGTGTGGAACGAGATGTGTCAGGAGAAGGGCGTCCTTATCGACTGGGCCCATGATCTTTTCCCGGCCCTGGAGGCCAGCCTCTTCATCACCATCCTTGAGGGATCCAAATGACAGGCTTAAGTGAACTGGAAAAAATCTGCAACCCCATCCTTACCTGTATCTGTAATTACTGGCAGTACGTTCATATCGGTAACCATCCCGCCAAGGAAAAATTTCAGGGGGATATTGAATACCTTCTGGAAAGCGCAAAGGAGAAGGCGGCAAAAATTCCATCCCTGTCCCGTGAGTACCTCAAAATAGAACATTCCCTGGTTTTCTTTATCGATTACATGGTCAAAGAGGGAGAGTTCCCCTTCAGCAGGGACTGGCAGGTGCTGGCCCGGAAGTACAACGAGCTTTCCGGGGACGAGAAGTTTTTCAACCTCCTTTCCGACGCCCTGAACGAGAGCGAGGCCGGCGATTCGGTAAGCCTCTACTACATCATGCTGGGCCTGGGCTTTGAGGGTATCTACCACAATGATCGGGAATACATTGAAAATACCATGAAACGCTGTTCGGAAAAATTTTCCGAAGCCCTGGACATTCAGGCGGAGCCTTTGGTACAGATTTCCGCGGAAAAGAAAATTCTGGTGCCGGATCAGCGCCGCTTGGTCAAGATCGTCCGGGGTGTTCTCCTGGCTTCGGCTATTTTCTTTTTTGTCTCCCTGGTGGTAAATGTGGTCGGTTTCAGCAGGGCCACCGCCGATTACCGGGATGTCCTTTCCCGGGTAGTAAAGAGCGCGATCCCCGGCGCTCCCCCCGCTTCCGGCGAAGTGCAGAGACGGTGAGGAGAGCCCCCTGATGCAGAACATGCTTACCCTGATCCCCCAGATACCTGCCCTGATTCGAACCAACACAACGGCGCGGCTCATTTTTATTGTGGTTCTGCTTTTTATTATCCTTATCGTGGGAATTCCCCTGATCCAGAAAATCAAGCGTAAGCGGCTCAAGGCAAAGGAAACCCGGAATATCGTCAAGGACCTGATGGTCTGGCGCCATGTTGCCCAGCTGGTAAAGGGCGGGGACGATCAGAACAAGGTAAAGAACCTCCTTTCGGACCGCATCGAAGAGATAAACTTTCTGATTAACCAGGGCTTTGCCCTGCCGGCCCAGTACAAACGCAAGAACTACGATCTCCCCTGGTATATTCTTTTGGGTGAACCCCGTTCGGGAAAATCTTCCCTCTTAAGTTCCAGCGAACTGGAGCTTATCCCCTCCGCGGAGGAGGGGGTCAATGTGTCCAGCGACGGCAAGGACAGCCTGCCGGTGCGGATGTGGATGGGGGCCAAGGGGATTGTCTGCGACATCTCCGGCCATGTATTTTTTGACCGCTGGCTGGACGGTTCCAGCGCGGAATGGAACTACATTATCCAGCAGCTCTACCGGCGGCGGCGGCGGCGGCCCCTGGACGGCATTATCCTTACCATTCCTGCGGACGCCCTGCTGGCGGATGACGATGTGCTGACCCAGAAAAAAGCAATACTGATGGCCACCGAACTCTCCCAGCTTTTCCACACCCTGGGGATGTACCTTCCCGTTCAGGTGGTGGTGACCAAGCTGGACATGGTGGACGGCTTTCGGGAATACATCATGGGTATACCCGAAGAAATGCGCCACCAGATCCTGGGCTTCAGCAACGATACCCGGCTCTACCAGACCGGCAAGTTCAAGGAATTCTGGGACGCCCTGTTGCAAAGGCTGCGGATAGGCTGCAAGAAGATCATGATCTCCCGTTCCGTTTCCCTTAAGCTTTCCGCCGCATCAAGCCGCATGAACCTTACGGGCAAGATGTACCTGTTCCCGGAAAATTTTGCCACCCTCTACGACAACCTGAATATCTACCTTAACACCCTCTTTAGCGAGAATAACTTCCACGGTTCCAAGAACATGGTTTTTGAGGGTATCTACTTTACCTCCGCCACGGACCTGGGGGTTACCCTGAGCCAGGGACTGTCCGCCCTGGCGGGCAAAAAGGTGGAAGAGTTCCCCCTGACAGAGGCGAAGCCCGCCGCTACCCGATCTTATTTTATCCGGGACCTGCTCAACAAGGTTATTTTTACCCCATCCCCCAACGCGGTTTTTACCCCCGAGGAACAGGTAAAGAAATTTATCCCCCTCTATACCCTTTCCGCCGCGCTGCTCATCATCGGTATCATTTGGCTTTCCGGCGCCATCTTTGAGACTTCGGCCTTCCGCATGTCCCTGTCCCCGGTGGTAGAATATTACAATATCCTCAATTCATCCTTTCAGGCCGATGTTCCCCGGGAATCCCCCCTTATTACCCTGGACGAAAAGGGGGACTATGTTATTGACACAAGACCTATTCTGCGGGGGAATAACCCCGCTTCGCGGGTGCAGTATTTCTACGAGATCTACTCCTACCGTGAACGGAAACTGCACGCCCCCCTGGGCTTTAAATTTTCATCCCTCCTGTTTTTTGGACCCAATCCCAACATGGGCTTCGCGGACCGGGCCTTTGTGCATAACCAGGCCTTTGGCCTTATGGTCAGGACCCCGATAATAAAAAGCGTGGGGCAAAAACTCATTGCGGAGCAGTACCAGCCGGTCATACTGGATGAGGATATGCGGCAGGCCATACATTCATACCTCCTTCTGGAGGACCTCCGGAACGATGATTTTCACCGGATCTTTACTTCAAATGAATTCAAAGTTGTATCCATGCTGAAATACCTGATGCCCGGTATTACCAATGACAGTGTTGATCTTTTGAACAGTTATCTGCCCCGGTACGGCAGGAGCCATACCCTTACCATGGACCCCGCCTATGTGATGTCTCCGGAATTTCTCCAGGCCGACCAGGCCGCCATAAACACCATGATTGGCGCCTGGGAGCGGCTTCTGGCTTACCCGGATTCCATGTACGGCAAGCTGAAAAGCCTGGTGATGATCTCCTATCAGATTATTGCCAACTATAACCGTATCAACACTATTGCCGCAAATATCAACGGGGCGGTTTCCATTGAGGATCTGCGGCGGCAGGTGATGGAATGGAAAGACCTTACCGCCGCCCAGACCGAACTTACCAACGACGGGCGGGCTATTTTTGACGAAATCGGTAAAAACCGGGCCGTTTCCGCCATTATTAGGGGTATTTCCCTGAATCCCGGCTATATCGACATCTTCAGCGATAACCACATAAACGATTACCTTTTTCAGGCGCCGGTGGTTACCATTGCCACCACCGAGTATTCCGGTCTTTTCCACGCCGACATGGATTTCCTGGAAAAGAAGATAGGCGCCAATGTGCGTTATGTGGACGCCAGCCAGGCCATGATGGGACGCATCAGCAGCCTGCGGGGGAATTTCTCCCGGAATATCAGCGCCCAGATTGACGAGCTCAGGCGCACCGCCCAGGGGCTGAACGGCAATGACCTCATGACCAAAAAGATCACCGATGATCCCAAGGAAACCCAGTCCCTCTTTGGGGCGGTGGAACGGGTGCTGGCCCTTGCCTCCGCCCCGGAATTAATCAATCCCCAAAACCTGGTTAAGGCGGAATTCATGCTGAACTGGCAGAAACTGCAAGCCAATCTCCAGGCCGCCGCCGATGCCTACGAAGCCTACGCAAAACCTTTTGCCGAAAACCAGCGCCTTGCTTCGCTTATCAACGGCGAGCGGGATATGATGCTTGCCCTGTCCACCCTGAACCGGTATACGGTGCTGGAATCGGGACTGGATCTGTTCTCCTCCACCGAGCCCCAGATCGCAGCTTTTGTACGGGATAACGCAAAGGACGAAAATATCTTTACCTTCTCAAACCAGGCCATGGGGGTCCTTTTGGGAAACCTTATCTATGACAAGAGTTATGACCCCGTGGTGGTCAAGAGCCTTGTGGGGGAACTTATTTACTTTGCCCAACTCTTTGCCCAATATTCAAACCCCCAGATGCAGAAAAGCTTTGCCTACTTCCAGGAATTTGAGGCTTTCAGGAGCTACCTGGATCACTATATCGACTACTGGGGCGCCTTTCCCGAAACCGCCTATCCCCGCCTTACGGACTGGGCCGATTACAAGGACCGCCTTCGCTACTACCAGTCCTACCAGATCAATTCGGTGCTCCAGACCCTGTACACTAAAAGTACCGAGATTATCACCCAGATTGATGACACCCTGTTGACGGAAGCCACGGCCAAGAAAAAGGCCGCCTATACGGCGTCCATGGCCGACAAGGTTACCCTTCTTTCCATGTTCTTTAACGATAATACCAATAAGATGCTTTCCGCCTGGTCCCGGCTGCCCTCGGACCCGGAAACAGCCTTTAAGACCCTGCAGCAGGAAGAATTACAGGCGGTTAAGGATATCTACATGACCGCCTATTCGGACATCAAAGAGCTCAGTGTGGGCTGGTGGAACGACTTTACCGAAAACGGTTTCAACATCCTCAGTGATACCTACTATTCCAAACGGATTGAGGAATTCAGTTCCGGCATGGCCGCCTTTAACTCCTTTCCCTTCTCCGCAGACGCCACGGTCCACGGCGCCCTGTCCTTAAAGGAAATCGGGGACTTTGCCTGGCTCCTCTCGGAAATGGGGGCGGACCTTGTTCCCCCGGAGAAGCCCGATACTTCCATAACACAGGTACTGCACCGGGATCTCTTCCGGGGCAGTATCGCCAAAAAATGGGCCCGGACGATTCAGAAGATCGCCGCCGCCGCGGCGGACCGCCGCAAGCCCCTGGTGTGGACCGTGAACCAGCCGGCCATTGATATCCAGAGCAGCCTTTCCATCCCCGGAAAGCTCAGTGCGGTGAACCGGTTCCGGTATGTCGAGGTAAGTTCCGGAAGGAACGGGCGGCGCTTTACCACCTACGAAAAGGCCGAAACCGCCCTGGCCCAGGGCACTGTGACCGATGCGGAACTGCGCTTCAAGTTTTATGTCATGTCCGCGGATGTGGCCTCCGCCTGTGAGTTTTCCATCAACAACCCCTGGGCGGCCTTTTCCCTGTATTTGCAGAGGGACGGCGTACACGACACCGAGGGAAAACGGTATGTCCCCATCTACCTTTCGGATCAATCCGGTGAATATGTCTATTTTGTCTCCGTAAACTTCAGTACGGAGCTCCCCGGTATCGAAGACTGGTACGACAGGAGCAACTGGCCGGAAATTACCGTCATGGACGGCATGGTCGAGGCAAACCGGCCGGCCTTTTCCCTCCGGGGAAATTAAGCCAGGAATTCCAAATTCGAAATCACCACGGACCTCACAGACCCTCACAGACTCGTTCTTTCCTGTCTTTTCCTTTTGTCCGTGTAGTCCGTGTGGTCTGTGGTTGAATTTGGAATTGCCGTAATTAAGTGATTGACTAATGATACTATAGGCTCTATTATATAGGCTTGAGGTACTGATGATAGAGCCCGATGCATTAGCTGTCCCCCTGGAAGGTGAAAATCCCGCAGGGGCGGCTCTGGAATACGATCCCCTGTATATGGAAATGGACAGTCTGGCGGTAGAAGTACCGGACAGCCAGATGGGGGAGTCCACCGTGGAAGGCCGCGGGCCGGACTGGAAGAAACTTACCAGGAACTGCCTTGAACTCTGGGACAAGACCCGGGATCTGCGGGTTGCCACCTACCTGGCGGTTGCCCAGACCGCCCTGGACGGCCTGCCCGGGCTCAGCGCTTCCTTTAAACTGCTGGTCTTTCTGGTAAGCAACCTATGGGATGATTTTTATCCCCGGTTGGATCCGGATGACGATTTTGACCCCATAGAACGGCTGAATATCCTCGCCATGCTGTCCCCCGAATCGGACGCCTATAATGATCCGGTGATGTTCATCCTCCGCTTCCGGGAGACCCGGCTGGTTCCCTCCCGGGCCTATACCCTGCGGGACTTAATGATCGCCAATAACGAGCTTGAGGCCGGGGACAAGGTGGTGGACGGGAACCTGCTCCGGGCGGAGATCCTGGGTGTAAGCGCTGAAGAAATCCGGGCACAGCTTGATTATGCCAATTCATTGAAGGGATCCATCACGGCCCTCTGCGCCGGGATGAACGAAAAGATGAAAAACGGCAATATTACCATGGATTCCCTTTTACGGGAAAATGAGCGGCTGATCACCTTCTACAGCGCCCAACTGCAGAGCGCCGATTTCCAGGCAAGCGGGGACGAAGCGGCGGCGGCGGAAGGGGAGGGGGGCGCGGTTCCTGCGGTGTCGGGGGTAAAGCTCGCCGCCGGACAGGCCAATTCCCGGACAGAGGCCCTGATGATGCTGCGGAAAGGGGCGGAATATTTCCAGAAACAGGAGCCCAACAGCCCCATACCGCTGCTGATAAACCGGGCCCTGCGCTTTGCGGACATGAACTTTATCGACCTTCTGGCGGATATTGCCCCCGATGCATTGTCCCGGGGCAAGGATATTCTGGGGGTAAAGTCCCAGGACAATTGAAAGTGTAAGATGTCCCTAGCGTTAGGGTAATACAATACAATGCCGTGGCCTTCGCAGAAGGACATGGCTTTAAACAAGTACCAGGAGGCAATAATGGCGATTAACAGTCAGAAATTTATCGGCAAAAACAGGGCGCCCAGGGTTCAAATAGAATACGATGTTGAACTGAACGGCGCGGAGAAAAAGGTGAATCTTCCCTTTGTAATGGGGGTGATGTCGGACCTTTCAGGGAAATCGGCGGTTCCCCTTCCTCCGGTGGAGGAGCGGCGGATGCTGGAAATTAACGCTGAAAATTTCGATGACCGCCTTAAGGGCATGGCCCCCCGGGTGGCCTTTAATGTTCCCAATACCCTGAGCGGGGAGGGGAACCTTGCGGTGGACATGACCTTTGAGAGCATGGAAGATTTTTCCCCCGCAGCGGTGGTTTCTAAGGTGGACGGCCTTAAGCAGCTGATGCAGGCCCGGCAGGAGCTTTCCAACCTCCTTTCCTACATGGACGGCAAGTCCGGCGCGGAGGACCTGCTTAACAAGATCCTGGCGGACCCGGCCCTCCTTAAGGCCCTTTCCGCCAAGGCCAAGGAAAAAGCCCCCGAAGCGGGCGCAGATGCACCTGCCGCAGACGCGGAAAAGAAATAAGGAGAATACACCATGGCAGACAAACAATTAGACATTCAGGCCTTAAGTCCCGATTCCCTGGAGATGAGCGATTTTGAACAGCTTTTGAGCCAGGAATTCAAACCCCAGACCGAAGAGGCCAACAGCGCCGTCCAGGGGGCGGTGAATACCCTGGTGGGCCAGGCTCTGGAAAACGCCAGCCTTATTTCCAGCGACGCGATCAAAACCATCGAGGGGATCATTGCCGAGCTGGATAAAAAGCTCTCCGAACAGCTCAACCTGATCATCCACCACGAGGATTTTTCCAAAATGGAAGGGGCATGGCGGGGGCTTAACTACCTGGTGAGCAATACCACCTCCGGGGAAAGCATGAAGATCCGGGTGATGAACATCAGCAAGAACGACTTCAGCAAGACCCTTAAGCGCTTCAAGGGCACCGCCTGGGATCAGAGCCCCCTTTTCAAAAAGCTCTACGAAGACGAGTACGGCACCGCCGGGGGTGAACCCTACGGCGCCCTGGTGGGGGACTACTACTTTAACCAGACCCCCCAGGATGTGGAACTCCTTAAGGGGATCGCCCAGATTTCCGCCGCCTCCCACATGCCCTTCCTTACCGCCGCGGACCCCTCCATGATGAACCTGGATTCCTGGCAGGACTTGGCAAACCCCCGGGACATCAGCAAGATCTTTACCACCCCGGAATACGCCGCCTGGCGTTCCTTTCGGGAATCCGACGACAGCCGCTATGTGGCCCTGGCCCTTCCCCGGGTCCTGAGCCGCACCCCCTACGGGGCCAAGAGCAACCCCGTGGAGGCCTTCAACTTTGAGGAGGACACCGGCGCCGGGGCCAGCGACAAGTACAACTGGATGAACGCCGCCTACGCCATGGGGGTAAACGTGAACCGTTCCTTTACCAACTACGGCTGGTGCGCCAATATCCGGGGTGTGGAATCCGGCGGGGCCGTGGAGGGCCTGCCCACCCATACCTTCCCCATCGACGACGGCGGGGTGGCCATGAAGTGCCCAACCGAGATAGCCATCACCGACCGGCGGGAGGCGGAACTTTCCAGGAACGGCTTTATGCCCCTGCTCCACTGGAAGAACACGGATTACGCGGTGTTCCTGGGGGGCCAGACCGTGAACAAGCCCAAGGAATACGATTCCAAGGACGCCACGGAGAACGCCAGCCTGGCGGCCCGGCTGCCCTACATCTTTGCCACCTGCCGTTTTGCCCATTACCTTAAGTGCATTGTCCGGGACAAGATCGGCTCCTTCAAGGAGAAGGACGATATGCAGCGCTGGCTTTCCAACTGGATCGCCGGTTATGTCACCGGGGACCCCAGCGCCACCGAGGAGATCAAGGCCAAGTATCCCCTGGCGGAGGCAAAGGTGGAAGTGGAAAGCGTGGAAGGAGCGCCGGGTTACTACAACGCGCGGTTCTATATGCGGCCCCATTACCAATTGGAAGGTCTCACCACCTCCCTGCGTTTGGTAACCAAGATTCCCGCCGCGGGAAAATAAAGTAAAAAAACGGCGGAAGTGTAATAAAGCTTCCGCCCGGGGTAATGAATAGATGTACGTTATGACGGGTTAACACCGGATGGTTAAAACCCCCAAACGAAATCAACCGATGGAAGGAGAACAGTATGGCTAGTGTATTTTTTCTGAAATTAGACGGAATCGAAGGGCAGTCTGCGGATAAGAACCACGACAAGTGGATCGAACTTCTTGATTTTTCCCACGGCGGGATGCAGAACATCTCGGTACAGCGGGGCGGTTCGGATGTGGTGGGCCGGGGCCAGTTCCTTCCCTTCACCTTCACCCACGCCATCGACAAGGCGACCCCGAAGATGCAGCAGTACTGCGTGAGCGGGAACACCATCAAGAAAGCGGAGTTTGCCTACTGCCGGGCCATTGCCGGGGAGCAGACCACGGTTTACGAAGTAACCCTGGAAAACGTCAAGATCGCCAGGGCGGAGGTCAAAACCATCGCTTCCAGTGACGGGGACCCCATGTCACAGCAGCCGGTTGAATATGTGGAGCTGATCCCCGGGAAGATTTCCTGGAAGCTCACCCCCATCAAACCTGACAACACCAAAGACGGGGCCATTGAAGCCGCCTTTGACCAGATTGCCAATGCCTAAGTAAGGCAGATTGAGGGGGATGTCCGTAAAGCCGGCCCAATGGGCGGTTCTGTGGACATCCCCTTTTTCTTTTTTAAAAAGCCCGGGACTGTGAGGTAAGGATGTCCGACAGATATGCGTACAATGAGACCAGGGGTATGGGCGGCGCCGCCGGCAAAACCAAGGAACAGGCCCGGTACAAACCCTATTTACTCGCCCGTTTGACCGACTTTGAACCTCACATAAAAAAAGAAATTCCTGACCGGCTTATCACCACCAGGCAGTTGAAAAAGGATATCTTTGACAATATCGAAATGCTCTTTAATTCAAGAAGCCATCCTTCCTTAAAGGAGATGAACGGCTGGGAAGACCTGGAAAATTCGGTCCTGGGCTACGGCATCTCCGACTTCTGCGGCAGGATGCACTCCAAGAGCAACGAAGAATTCCTCCGCGCCCATATTCAGAAACAGCTCCAGGATTTTGAGCCCCGGATGAAAAAGGAAACCATCGAGGTGAATTTTTCTACCGACGAAAACTCAAGCGAGTCCCTGATGGAATTTATTATCAGCGGGGTTATGGAGGTTGGGGAAGTGAGCGAAGAGGTCCGCTTTGTTTCCAAAATTGACCTTGAAACCGGCGCCGCAGAACTGAGTTACGCAAAGGATTAGTTAAAGTGGATTTTTTAGACTACTACCGGGACAACCTTTTATATATCCGCAGCCTTGCCGCCGAATTTGCCGGAGAATTTCCCAAGATTGCCGGCCGCCTGAGCATCTCCGAATTTGAATGCCAGGACCCCTATGTGGAACGGCTCCTGGAGGGGACCGCCTTTTTGTCCGCCCGGGTGGAAAAGAAACTGGACGAAGGCTACGAACGGCTTTTGGAATCGGTCCTCAATTCCATGGCCCCCAGCGCCCTGTACCCCATCCCTTCCGGGGCGGTGCTGGAACTTGCCCTGGATTATAACAACGAAAAGGCCCGCGGGGGGGGTATTCTGGAAAGGGGAACGGTCTTTGACGCCTTCATCCCCACCATCAATACCCCCTGCCGTTTTGCCACCCTTATGGACCTGCCCCTTTCCCCCCTGTCCCTGACCGGGGCGGAGTATGTTACCCGGGACCTGTCCGGTTTCGGCATCAGGGATGAAAAGGCCCAGGCCGCCCTGCATATCAGCTTTTCCTCCGGGGAAGCGATAAACCGGAATGGTGACACCTTGTTCTTCCTCAACCTCCCTGAAGACGGGGCTTCCCTTTTACTGCGTCAGATCATGACAGGCCGCCTGGCTTGCTATGCCCGGTATGACGGTGAAAGCTACGCTCCCCTGGATGTCAACTTTGAAATGCCCTTTAACGTGGACACCCGCACCCTCTACCAGGGGCTTAAGGGAAATGTCCGGGGGCTCAGGCTGCTCCAGGACTTTATGGCCTATCCGGCTTTCTTCAAATTTTTCCGGATAAAGGATTTGCCCCTCCGCTTTACCGGCAGGGATTCTACCCTGGATCTGGTTATCACCTTCCGTCACCGGGAACTTTCCCTGGCAACGGAGGTGAAGAATTCATCCGTCAAGCTGAACTGCGCCCCGGTCTTAAACCTCTTTCCCAAGCGCTCCGACCGTATCCCCCTGGAACGGGAGGCCTACGAGTACCACATCGTTCCCGAACGGGCCGCCATGCGGGACTTTGAGGTGATCAATATCCGCAGCCTGGAATTTTTTAATGAACGGAACGAAACCCTTTTCCAGGCCGCGGGCTTTTACGAAGACGATTTTTTGCAGGGGGGAATGGAACGGAACTTTTTCAGCCAGCACCGCCGCCGGAGCCTCTTTACCACCAAGGCGGTACAGCGCAGCTCCTACGACGGCTCGGAAATGTACGTTACCTTTTCAAGCCAGGAACACAGCCTGGAAGGGGCCTACCAGTTCGCCGCGGAGATGACCTGCACCAACCGGGACCTGCCCCTGCTCATCAGTTCCGACGCCGCCCTGATCACCAATTCCCCGGTCCTCACCGGGGCCTCATTTTTAACCCGTCCCAGCCGGCCCGGCTATTCCAATATCGAGCGGGGGGACAAGGCGGACTTTACCAAGCTCAGCCATATCCTCTACAACCTTTCGGCCATGCTCTGGCAGGAGGGAGAATTCCCCCTGGAGATGTTCAAGACCATGCTCCGCAATTACCGCATCCGCAGCGACGAGGAAACCTTCCGCATGGCCGACGGGATCGTCAAAATGGAGAGCAGCCCCGTGACCTTCCGCTTTGTCCGGAAGGGGGCGGTCTTCTTTGAACGGGGCTGGAAGGTGGATATTACCCTGGATGAAACAGCCTATGCCGGCATCGGGCATTATATTTTTGCCTTTGTAATTGCGGAAATTTTACGGTCCTTCACGCCCCTCAATTCGATGCTTGAAGTGAATGTGCATACTTTACAGACAGGGTATATAACCACATGGAAAACGACATTAGAAAACTGATTAAAACCCTGTCCCGTAATCTGCGGAACAATGTTTCCGCCCCCGATTTTTTCGGTCTGGTGCGGGCCCTGGAAAAGGCCCGGCCCGGACAGCCCCGGCTGGGACAGGCTGCCCACCCCCGGGACGAGAATGTCCGCTTTGGGCAGGTTCCCTTCCTCCGCTTCCCCGCTACGGAAATTGCGGAAATTTCCGAGGGAAATACCGCCAACATTGACGCGGTTATCATGACCTACTTCTTCGGCCTTTTGGGGGTCAACGGCCCCATGCCCCTGGATTTTACCAGCTATGTTTTTCAGCGTTCCTATAACCAGTACGACCACGCCTGGCGGCGTTTTCTGGACATTATCCACCACCGGATGCACGTTTTATTTTACCGGGCCTTTGCCCTGAACGAACAGGCCGTCAGTTTTGACCGGTCTTCCGACGATCCGGTGACGGATATTTTCAAGAGCCTTGCGGGGCTGCCCCCGGACCAGATAATGGCCGATAAAAAGCAGGAACGGCTTTTCCTTGCCTACCCCCATCACTTCGGGATGCGTTTTAAAACCCGTTCCGCCCTGGAGGATATTCTGCGCCAGGTCTTCGGTATCAATATTGAAGTAGGGGATTTTGTGATTGCCCCCTACGACATCCCGGTGGAGGACCGCGCCATTCTGGGGAACCGGGAAACCACCACCCTGGGGGAGAATTTGCAGATAGGCCGCAGTTACTACAGCGCCACCCAGAAATTTGAAATTCGTATCGGCCCGGTGGATTATGGGATCTGCCAAAGGCTCCTCCCCGGAACCGCAGGTTTCTCCTGTCTGTACCAGATCGTCTCCCTGTATCCGGACCGGCCTATGGATTATGACCTTACTTTTACGGTGAACAGCGCATCCATTTCCATGCCCTGCCTGGGGACGAATACGGCGCTGTTGGGGGGCTGCTGGCTTGGCTCCCTGGAAGGTCCGTCAATTATTTTGGCAAAGCATATTTATGCCCAGCGGGTATCAGATCGAAGAGCATCTGTCCTGCGGACAGCAGCCCTGGGGCTGCAATAAACCACAAAGAGGAAATGACATGGCAAAACTTAAACGGATCCAGCTTTTTTCCAAACTCGACGCCAAGGCCTATAAGGCCATTGAAAGCGCCACCATCCTTTGCAAGACCCGGGGAAACCCCTATGTGGAACTGACCCACTGGGTGAACCAGATCCTCCTTTCGGAAAAGACCGACTGGCACGAGGCCATTCGTCACTTTTCCCTGGACGAGGCCAAACTTTCCGCGGACATGCTCGCCGCCATGGACGCCCTGCCCCGGGGCGCGGTGTCCATTGCCGACTTCTCCAATACCATTGAGGCGGCCATCAAGGAAGCCTGGATGGTGTCTTCCCTGGGCTTTAACGAAGGGGCCATCCGTACCGGGCATCTTCTGGTCGCCCTCAAGCAGACCCCGGACCTTGCCCGGCAGCTCCATGAAATGAGCCGGGAATTTCTTAAGATAAACGGGGATCTTTTATCCGAGCAGCTTAAGGAGATCACCGCCAATTCCGATGAGACCTCCGCCGCTGCCCCTGCCGGGGAAAGCGCCGCCACCGGTCAGGCCGGGGCCATGATGGGCAGCGCCGCCATGGGCAAGGGGGAGGCCCTTAAGCAGTTTACCGTGGACATGACCGCTCAGGCCAAAGAGGGCAAAAGCGACCCCATCGTGGGCCGGGACGTCGAAATACGGAAAATCATCGACATCCTGATGCGCCGCCGCCAGAACAACCCCATCCTTACCGGGGACGCCGGGGTGGGCAAAACCGCCGTGGTGGAAGGCTTTGCCCAGCGGCTGGCCTCCGGGGACGTGCCATCCAACCTCAAGGGAACCCTGCTCCTCTCCCTGGACATCGGCCTGTTACAGGCCGGGGCCAGCATGAAGGGTGAATTTGAAAACCGCCTGAAGCAGGTTATTGAGGAAGTGCAGAGTTCCGATACGCCGATAATTCTCTTTATCGATGAGGCCCATACCTTAATCGGCGCGGGGGGAGCTGCGGGGCAGAACGACGCGGCAAATCTGTTAAAGCCCGCCCTGGCCCGGGGCAAGCTGCGGTGTATCGCCGCCACCACCTGGCAGGAGTACGTTAAATATTTTGAGAAGGACCCGGCCTTAACCCGGCGCTTCCAGAACATCGTGGTGGACGAGCCCGACGATCAGAAGGCCACGGAGATGATGCGGGGCATCGTGAAGGCCCTGGAAACACACCACAAGGTTTCCGTGCTGGACGAGGCCCTTTCCCAGGCGGTCAAACTTTCCCGGCGCTACATCCCCGCCCGGCAGCTCCCGGACAAGTCCGTGAGCATCCTGGACACCGCCTGCGCCAAGGTGGCCCTGAGCCAGAACGCGGAGCCCGCGGAACTGGAATACTGCCGCCGCCGCATCGAAGCCTTAACCTTGGAAAAGGAAATTCTGGGCCGGGAAGAGAACGCCGGTTTTGATCATCAGGAAAAAATTGCCGATCTGGACGCGGGCATTGCCAAAGAGGAAGAACGGAAGAAGGGCCTGGAAGAACGGCTTGCAAAAGAGCGGACCCTGGTGGAAGAAATAGTAAAACTACGGGAAGAAGCGGAGAAGGCTGCCGCCGAAAAAAGTGATACCGCGAAAGCCAGGGCGGACCTGGAAGCCAAGCGGCAGGAGCTGGCGGATTTCCAGGGGGAGGACCCCATGGTGCTGCCCCAGGTGGATACCCAGGCGGTTTCCACGGTTATCTCCGAATGGACCGGCATCCCCCTGGGCCGCATGGTCAAGGACGAGATCAAGTCTATCCTCACATTGGATGAAGAGATGAACCGCCGCATCATCGGCCAGGAGCACGGGGTCAAGGTAATTGCCAAGCGGGTAACCACCGCCCGGGCTTCCCTGGCGGACCCCAACAAACCTATCGCGGTGATCATGATGGCGGGGCCCAGCGGGGTCGGCAAGACCGAAACCGCCCTGGCCCTGGCGGAGCAGATCTACGGCAGCGAGGAGAGCATCGTTACCATCAACATGAGCGAGTTCCAGGAGGCCCACACGGTGTCCACCCTGAAGGGGGCGCCCCCAGGATACGTGGGCTACGGCGAGGGGGGGGGTGCTTACCGAAGCGGTACGCCGCAAGCCCTACAGCGTCATCCTTCTGGACGAGGTGGAAAAGGCCCACCCGGACGTGCACGAAATTTTCTTCCAGGTCTTTGACAAGGGCCAGATGGAGGACGGCGCGGGGCGGCAGGTGAACTTCCGCAATACCATCATCCTGCTCACCACCAACGTGGGGGATCAGGTGATCACCGACATGTGTGAAGACGAGGACAAACTCCCGGACACCGCGGCCCTGGAAGCGGCCATACGGCCCGAGATGATGCGGGTATTCCCCGCGGCCCTTTTGGGACGCATACAGATCGTGCCCTACTTCCCCCTGGGCAAGAAGGCCCTCCACAGCATCATCGACCTTAAACTGGGGAAGATCAAAAAGCGGGTTACCGAAAACTACAAGGCGGAGCTTATCAGCACCGACGCGGTCAAGGACGAAATTATCCGCCGCTGCGACAACGCCGCCAGCGGGGCCCGGCTTATCGACGCCATCATCAGCAACGACCTCCTGCCGGAGATCAGCGCGGAGTTCTTACGGAACACCATGGAGGGGAATGTGCTTAAAACCGCCACCATCGACGTAAAGGACGAAAAATTCGTCTATTCCTTCGAGAATAGGGCGTAATAAAACCGCCGCC
>BNVE01000058.1 GCA_025997875.1 Spirochaetia bacterium | reverse complement strand
AGACTTTTACGTTCAACCCAAACAGACAAGAAACGGAGTGCCAGACGAAAACAATTCAAAGCGGCTCTCAATCAAGATTTCCTTCATGATGTTCTATTTGGCAAATGTTAAATGCTTTTGCCCTGCCGCTATCCCCCTTTGCGGGGAGACCCCGGCCCGTGTCTGGCCCTCGGCGTGGTGCCTAGAACCTTTCGCGCTCCCAAAAAGAGATAGATGCATTGCATCTGATTCTTCCCAACGATTTGCTTATACGGTAAAGGGTATCATTTGTATATGAGGGATATAATCGTAATGTTTTGTATTTCCGGTAAGCAAAGTCTCCTGGAATGCCAAAGCCGTTGCCGCGATAATCGCGTCCCCTAATTCCAGACCATGGCTTAAGGTATAGGTTTCCAGCAGATTGATGGCGTTTTCGGAAATCAGTTCGCTTGGGTGAACTATGGCCGCGCCCCACTGCCGCAAATCTTTTTTAAGCTTGGTGAGTTCCTCTTTATTTCTAACGCCCTGTACAATTTCCATGTACGAAACAGCGGACAGGCTAAAGGGAATATTCTGAAAAATTGCTTGTTGCGCCGATACTTTTCCGCGATAAAACCATATCAGCACATCCGAATCAATTAGCACAGTTTTCTTCCCCGCCGCAGATTTCTGACATAGGATTCGACATCATCCATATCCTGCCGGTCTGCCCACATCCCGAAAGATTCGGCGCTTAAAACCGCCCCTTGCTCCCGCTCATCTGCCGCAAACGAGAGGATCACGGTGGTATTCTTTGTCAGTTTCACCGGACCTTCCGGGGTAAATACCTGCCCGTCATAATACGCCTTTACTGCTTCCATCTCGCTCCTCCGCTATAAGGTATAGTATACCACAAAAAAAGAGGATAGCCAAGCAACCCTATCCGCTATCCCCCTTTGCGGGGAGACCCCGGCGTGGTGCCAGGCGCCTTTCACGCTCCCGGGTTTTAGGCTGCTTTGGCAATGGCCAGCGTATAGACTCCCCCGGAATCGAAATAATATTCTATTACCATAAATTCTTTCAGACTGCCTTTGCTTGTCAGATGACTCGTGGTCTCCGCTCTATAATCGCCCAATGACGAGTAATGCACGACAACAGATCCTTCTCCTTTCGCATCCAACTGCTTTATAATCGCCGCTGCCGCCGCCTGAAAAGATTTGGCAACTGCGTCCCGCAGTAACTGATGTTTTCCCGCGTACCCCACTCCTACCAAATAGCCGTCTATCTTGGGCGGCTTGTTTATCCAGTCCGGGCTACCGTTTGCGTCCAGAGACGAAACATACTTTATGCTCTGAGGAACCAGGGTCTTATAAGTAAAACGGACAAAAATCGTCCCTTCATCTCTTATAACATCCTTTTCTTCATCAAATACGAGGAATTCCCGGTACTTTTCATAATCCTGAGCGTATGTTATATCAACCTCGGATATGGAAACATAATCATCAACACTACCCGAATCAGCATTTACAATGGTTACGCTTCCCTGTATGCCGTAGAACATGGCGACTTTTTTCGCCGCCTCGTCTCTAGCAACTTCAATATCCATGCTCTTTTTTGACTGCTTGCCAATCGCGCCGATAATGACAAGGGCGCCGTTTTCCGGCGTTGTAACCCAGTGACGGGGAACGTTTTTATCCGGCAGCGACTCCGGCGGAGTTCTGCACGAGAACAAGAAAACAACGCAAAAAAACAATAATACTTTCTTCATAACACCATTCTCCATCATAGGGAACTAAAACAATTTTACAAGAAGGAAGGAGTTGCAAACTTCCGTTTTGCAACTCCCTTCCCTGTTTTAATCCTCTTTTACCTCCGCTGTCTTTTCAATCTTGGCAAAGGCTTTTTCCATCCGGTCTTTGGCGCTCATTGCGGCGGCAGCGTTGGGAGCCAGGTTCTTGAGCGCCTGGGCGGCATTACTGACAGCGATGGCCGCTTTAGCCTTGCCAAAATAAACTACCGTCCAATAACCGCCATCGGGATCCGGAGCTTGAACCTCAATTGTGGCGCCCGACACATCGGCCCTGGAAAGCTGCGTACTGATGGTTTCCTGGAAACTCGCCTGATCCTCGGTGCCTTCAGCGCCTACAAAGTAGTCATCGGCCATTCCTTGACCCAAGGTACTGATCGTCCGGACAATAGCATCCCGCGCCCTTCTTTCAGAAAATTCCAGCGACCGTGACTTTTGTGCCATTTTCGCGTAGCCAATACCCACAAGCACATCCTCAGGGGCGTTCTTCCCGATAACAGCGTTCACCTCGCCGGGATAGGCACTGGATTCCTGCGGCGCCCTATAGTTGGGAGCAGGAGTCGAGCTACAAGCCAGCGCGCCAAACGCAACCGGCAGAACCAACAAGATCAACTGAACCATAGATTTTTTCATAAAAAATCTCCTTAATGTAGTTTACCGCCGCATATACGGCGGTATATATAAACAGCTCTTACGAGCGGTTTTACAGATTGCCTTCCCCTTTAATGCTCCGTGAATATGGAATCAATCGATCCGGGCGCGTCAGGCAGCCTCAGGATTTCGCCTGAGCGGATGAGATCCCAATTCGATATTACATTCTGGTTGCAGCGGTATACCCAGGGAAAATAGAAGGCGCTCCCATACCTTCGGCGGGCAATTATTGCTAGGGTATCGCCTTCCTTGACCTGGTATTTCTCGGCTTTTGCCAATTCCTCGATGGAAGGCACCTGCCATGAAAAAATAAATTCAACAGCCCGCCGTATATATTCATCCTGATACTGCTCGACCCCCTGTGCATTATTTTGCTGATCCAAACTGTTATTCAGAACAGTATCTGCCGGACGCTGTTGCAGCTCTTCCGATAATGTGTTGAACAGGGCAAATACCTCATCTTTTTCATCCTTCAGGGCGTTGTTACGTTCATCGAGCCGGGCTATCCTCGTTTCGTATTCATCCTTCAATGTGTTGTTGCGTTCTTCAAGCTGGGCGATTGTCTTTTGCTGTTCCAAACTGTTATTCAGAACAGTGTCTGTCGGACGCTGTTGCAGCTCTTCCGATAATTTGTTGAACAGGGCAAATACCTCATCTTTTTCATCCTTCAGGACCTTGATACGTTCTTCAAGCTGGGCGATTGTCTTTTGCTGTTCCAAACTGTTATTCAGAACAGTGTCTGCCGGACGCTGTTGCAGCTCTTCCGATAATTTGTTGAACAGGGCAAATACCTCATCTTTTTCATCCTTCAGGATGTTGTTGCGTTCATCAAGCCGGGCGATCCTTGTTTCGTATTGGGCATACTTGCTTTCATATTCCAGCTTGAGTTGCTCAAACTGCTCCCGGTTAGACAGAACCATCATTTCAGTTGGTTCATAATCTTCAACCATTTCTTTAATTTCAAACGCAAAATTCTGGTATACAGTCTGTTCTTTAAGGGATCCGAGGCTCTCAAGATGGGCTTTGATTTCAACGAGATGGCTGTAACGGGTCTGGTATTTCTGCTGGTCTGCAAAAAACAATTCTTTTTTGCGGGCATTAATAAAGAAGGGTTCTATCTCCCTGGAAAAATCATCCCGAAGCGCAGCGAAACGTTTATTGTCTTCCGCCGTTTTTCTTGCCATGTAGTTTTCTGCGGTTTCTTTCTCCTTTATGAACTTTCTTGCCTCTTCGATTGCATCATTGGGAATGGAATATTCGCCCCAGACTGTATAATACGGCTCTTTTCCTTTTCCTTTTGTCAGTTCCCAATAATATTTTTCCTGGCTAATGCCTTGTAATTTTACTTCGGTATAAGCTTCTGCAAAACTTGTCACTTCTTCTCTGCCAGATATGTTGTCATTCTCGGTAGTACCCCAAAAATAATCTGTACTTTTAACTTTGATAGTTTTATCGATATACTCAGATATCCGCCTCTGTGCAAGCTTATTGAGCTCGGCAATCGCGACATCCTGTTTCGTATATTCCGAGTCAACACCTTTTACCGTAAAAACTCTCTTGTTTTTCCCGTCCCGGTCCCCAGAATTCTTTAACCATTTGGGCCGGACATGCTTATCGCCGGAACTGTTCCTTATATCGAAGCCCTCGCTGTCCGCTATCACTCCCGTCGTAGCGCAGCCCATAAACGCAAGGGCGACAACCGAAAAAACCGCTAATAGCACTATTGGACTTTTCATTCTCTGTTCCTCCGTAAAAATAGGCATCAATTTGAACGGGGAATCACTTGTCCCCAATGGTTCGCAATATCCGCATAGTCAGGGACCGCTTTCTCAGCAATTCCTGGGCCTCCTTTAAGGCTTGCGCCTGCCCGGTCATGTAGGTCTGGTCTTCTTCCGAGAGCAGGGGAAACAGTTCCCGAAGCCATTCCTTTCGCTCAACAGCCCGATTCTGCTTGTGGGATTTTCCGTTTCCACCAAATGCCAAAAGGTGGTTTTTTGCTGATGTCCGGTGATTTCCACTTCGGATTTGGTTTTGGTGGTTTCCTGTATTGCTTCTTCGGTTGCCTCCGATATATCGCCGCTGCGGGCAGTGTCCGCCGCATAGACACTAATGCTCTGCTGCAATTCCCTTGCAATTTTTCGGGCATAATTGCCCTGCGCCCGCATGAGGGAGCCCCGCTCGTCGGCGCCGGTTCCTTCACTGGAACGGTGAACCTTGTCATTTGAGCTTTGAAAACGGGCATTGTACAAGGTAAAGTCGCCCAGTTCCACCGGCGCAAGCCATGAGGGCACGGCTTCGTTGCCGAGGGTTCTGCCCTGCCAGTCAAGGATGTTGGTCTTGAGCGCCTGTATCTTTACCCCCGAATCGTTCCTTGAATCGCTTACCGGCGTAACATTCGCCGTGTTTTGCGCCTGCTGCGGATTCGACGCGCAGCCCGTCCCGACAAGGAGCGCCATACCCAGCGCCACTCCAACCATAATGATCATATTCTTCTTCATAAAAACCTCCAAAAAAGGCGTAATATTGCCATATAAGTACACAAATTTGGCAAGCATCCATATAATAACTACACAATTCATAATATTGTCAAGGGATTGTTACTAATATCTGTGTATCCTCGATTTATGGGGTTCAGGGAGAATCTAAAGCAGGAATTAGGCTATAACGATATGCTGGTAAAGGAATTAGCCGAATCTTCGGGGGTACATAAGCGGGCGCTTGATACGTATTTACGAGAAAAAGCCTCCATGCCCCCGGCGGACGCCGCCGTAGCCATAGCCCGCGCCCTGGGGGTCACCGTGGAATACCTGGTATCAGGCGAGGAACCGGCCCTGCCCCGGGATATCCGCGAAATTTCCCGCAGCCTGCTCAAACTCGGCGAAAAAGACCGGAAGATTGTGTCGGCCCTGGTCAGGACCATGGTTGAACAGCGGGAAGAGGCGTAACCGGAACGTCTTGCCAAGGCCCTCAATATTGAGACCCATCAACAAATTCTTGTGTCAAATTCTTGTGTTAAATTCTTGTGTTAAATTCTTGTGTTAAATTCTTGTTGACAAATCAGAATTTCCTGGTCTATAATGTTTTTGTATATAGGGTGAACGTACACGCAAAATATATGTTCACGCAAATCAATTTCCATATGGAGGAAAACATGAATTTGGTAAAGAAAGTTCTGTTAACCGTTCTGGTCCTGGCCGTCGTGGCGGGGACCGTATTTGCCGGCGGCGGATCCCAGGGCGGCAAAAGCGCAGGAAAAGGCCTGATCGGCGTGGTAATGCCCACCCGCTCGGAGGAACGCTGGATTAAGGACGGGAACGCCGTCAAGGAAGGGCTGGAAAAACTGGGCTACACCGTAGACCTGCAGTTTTCGGATGACGACATCCCCACCCAGACCCGCCAGATTGACGATCTGATTACCAAGGGCGTAAAAGTCCTGGTTATCGCATCCATCGACGGTTCGGCCCTCTCCAACCAGCTCGCCAATGCCAAGGCGGCTAAAATTCCCGTTATCGCCTATGACCGGCTTCTGATGAGGTCTCCCAACGTGGACTACTACGTGTCCTTCGATAACTACAAGGTCGGCCTCCAGATGGGGGATATCCTGATTAAGGGTCTCAAGCTTGAGCAGGCTACCTCCGCGAAACCGGTGATTATTGAATTGTTCGCCGGTTCTCCCGATGACAACAACTCCGTCGGATTTTATCAGGGCGCCATGGACAACCTGAAGCCCTACTTTGACAAGGGAGTCCTTAAAGTACCCTCCGGCCAGATAGACCGGGCCGTAGTCGGTACCCTGCGATGGGACGCGGCGGAAGCCCAAAAACGGATGGAGAACCTGCTCTCCGCGAACTACACCGGCAGCCTGGTGCTTGACGGCATCCTGTCCCCCTATGATCCCATCAGCCTTTCCACCCTGGAAGCCTGTAAAGCGGTCGGTTACGGCAGCACCCCCGGCAAGCCCCTGCCAATCGTGGGCGGCCAGGACTGCGTTGTCGCTTCCTGCAAATCCATTTGGGCGGGTGAACAATACGCCACCGTGTTGAAGGACACCCGTTCTCTGGGCGCCGCTACGGTTACCCTGGTAGATGATATTATGCAGGGCAAGACCATTTCCGGTCTGGACACCAAGAGCTACAACAACGGCTCCAAGGTAGTTCCCTCCCTCCTGCTTGATTCAGTTATTGTTACCAAGGAAAACCTCATATCCGCGGTCATCGATACCGGCTATCACACCAGAGCTGAGTTGGGTCTGTAAGAAGAAGAATAAAAACCGCGAAGTCGAATAAGGCGAAGAAGTCGAAGTAAGGAAGAAGAGATACGGTATTATCTCGTTATTTTTTCTTCCTTATGTGACTTCTTCGACTTTGCGGTTTTTTTAATTTTGTAAGGAGCATTTATGTCGGAACAAGCAGCTTTGCTTGAAATGAAAAATATCACCAAAACTTTCCCCGGAGTAAAGGCCCTGGATAACGTAAACCTCCGGGTAAAGCAGCATGAGATACATGCCCTGGTCGGGGAAAACGGGGCGGGAAAATCCACCCTCATGAAGGTCCTCTCCGGGGTATATCCTTACGGTACTTATGACGGCGACATTGTATTTGAAGGCAGGCAATGCGCCTATGCTGATATCAAACAAAGTGAAAAAGACGGCATTGTGATTATCCATCAGGAACTGGCCCTGAGCCCCTACCTTTCCATAGCGGAGAATATCTTTCTGGGGGATGAGCGGGCAAAATTCAATGTTATAAACTGGGACAAAACGCGGGACGACGCGCTTATATATATGCGGAAGTTGGGTCTGGACGAAAACCCCAATATGCAGGTGAACAAGCTGGGGGTGGGCAAGCAGCAGTTGGTGGAAATCGCCAAAGCCCTTGCCAAGGATGCAAAGATATTGATCCTGGATGAACCAACCTCGGCGCTCAACGAGAATGACAGTGAACATTTATTACAAATACTGCGGGAACTGCGGGACCAGCACAATATTTCTTCGGTGCTGATCTCCCATAAACTGAATGAAGTTGCGGCGGTGGCGGATACCATCACTATTCTGCGGGACGGTAAAACCATTGAGACCCTGGATGTGGAACGGGACAAAGCCGGTACAGCTTCCATCAGTGAAGACCGGATTATCAAGGGCATGGTGGGCAGGGAAATTACCGAACGCTTCCCCAAACGGAACAACCCCATCGGGGATGTTGTTTTTGAGGTGAAAGACTGGACGGTTCATAATCCCGACAACCCCGAACAGAAAAAACTGGACAAGGTGAACCTTACCGTGCACGCCGGGGAAGTGGTGGGGCTGGCAGGCCTGGTGGGGGCGGGACGTACCGAATTGGCCACCAGCATTTTCGGCAAATACTACGGCGATAATATCAGCGGCAGAACCCTGATTAACGGGAAAGAGGTGAACCTCAATTCCATTCCCAAGGCGATTGAAGAGGGCCTTGCCTACGTAACCGAGGACCGCAAGGAATTCGGCCTGGTACTGATCGAGACCATTAAAGAAAATACCACCCTGGCAAAGCTGAAAAAAATCTCCAAAGCAAATGTTATTGACGAACACGAGGAGATTCTGGCGGCGGAGGATTACCGTAAAAAGCTCAATACAAAAACACCGTCCATTTTGCAGCTTGCGGGGAACCTCTCCGGGGGTAACCAGCAAAAAGTAGTGCTGGCAAAGTGGCTCTTTTCCGATCCGAAGATCCTCATCCTGGACGAGCCGACCCGGGGTATTGATGTGGGGGCCAAGCATGAGATCTACCTGATCATCAACAACCTGGCAGCCCAGGGCATAGCCTGTGTGCTTATCTCCAGCGAGATGCCGGAGATCATCGGTATGAGTGACCGGATCTATGTAATAAGCGAAGGGCGGATTACCGCCGAACTGGAAGGCAAAACCGCGACGCAGGAAGAAATCATGCGCCATATTATATCCAACTAAGTATTAACAAGAGGGGTCATTAATGAACAATCTATTTACGCTGTTGAAAAAAAATGCACGGCAGTACGGCATGATCTTTGCGTTGGCGGTGGCAATGATTCTGTTCGGCATCCTGACGAACGGTATTTTCTTCCGTCCCGTGAATCTGACCAACCTGGTTCTGCAGAACAGTTACGTGCTTATCCTTGCGGTAGGTATGCTGCTCTGTACCCTTACAGGCAATGTTGATCTTTCGGTAGGCTCTGTTGTCTGCTTTGTCGGGGCGGTCTGTGGGGTAATGATAGTGGACCTGCACATGAACCCCTACCTGGTCATGTTCCTTGCCCTGTGCATCGGGGCGGTGATCGGCATGTGGCAGGGTTTCTGGATTGCCTTTGTGCATGTTCCCCCATTCATTGCAACCCTGGCGGGGATGTTGATATTCCGCGGCCTGGGCCAGGTTATCATGCAGGGCCAGACCAAGGCGCCCTTCCCGAAGGAATTCCAGGTGATAGCGTCCGGTTATATCCCCGACCCCCTGGGGGGCCTTACCATAGGGGACACAACCCTCCATCTTTTCTCCATCGTTATCGGCCTGGTGATTATCGCGTTCATCGTCGTAAGCGAGATCAAAAAACGGAAGAAGCAGAAAGAGTATAACTTTGATGTGCTGCCAAGCGGTATCTGGATAGCCAAGGTGACGGGTATTGCCCTGGTGCTTATGGCATTTACCATCGTGTTTGCCCTCTACCGGGGCTTCCCCAGTATTCTGATTGTTCTGGGGGTTCTTATCATCGGGTACAATTTTGTTGCATCAAGGACCGTGCAGGGCCGCCATATTTATGCCCTGGGGGGCAACGCCAAGGCGGCAAAACTTTCCGGCGTTAAAACCAATTGGGTGATGTTCTGGATATACACCAACATGGCGATCCTTGCCTCTGTGGCGGCCATCGTTTTTGTGGCCCGCCTGAATGCGGCCACCCCCAAGGCGGGGCAGAACTTTGAAATGGACGCCATTGCGGCCTGTTATGTGGGCGGTTCGGCGGTCTCAGGCGGTATCGGTACGATTATCGGGGCAGTGGTTGGGGGCCTCTTTATCGGGGTCCTGAATAACGGTATGTCCATACTGGGAGTCAGTACTGACTGGCAGCAGGCGATCAAGGGATTTGTTCTGCTTGCTGCGGTGGCCTTCGATCTGTTCTCCAAAGCCAGGAGCGGAAAATAAATAGTAAGGGGTACAACATGATCGATCTTAAAAAATACGAATTCTGGTTTATCGTGGGAAGTCAGGACCTCTACGGGGAAGAAACCCTTAAACAGGTGGCCGCCAACGCTGCGCTTATGGCGCATGAACTTGCTCTGGACCCGCTTCTGCCGGGAACCCTGGTGTTAAAACCAATCGCCGTCACCCCCGGCCTTATCAGAAAACTCTTTGCCGATGCAAATGCGGCGGAAAACTGCGCGGGTATTATCACCTGGATGCATACCTTCTCCCCGTCAAAGATGTGGATACAGGGCCTTGCGCTGAACAGTAAACCTATTCTCCATCTGCATACCCAGTTCAACCGGGACATCCCCTGGTCCACCATCGACATGGATTTTATGAACCTGAACCAGGCGGCCCACGGTGACCGTGAGCATGGCCACATCTACGCCCGTATGCGGCTTAACCGCAAGGTGGTCGCCGGGTTCTGGCAGGACAAAGAAACACGGCGCAGAATCGGTGTGTGGATGCGCGCCGCTTCGGCCCGGCTTGAGGGCAGCAATTCTGTGGTACTGCGGCTTGGGGATAACATGAGGGAAGTCGCCGTTACCGAAGGCGACAAGGTGGAAGCCCAGGTAAAATTCGGCTGGCAGATAAACACCTGGGCCGTGGGGGACCTGGCGGATCGTTATAACAAGGTCAGCGATGTGGCGGTGGAAAAACTGGCGCAGGAATATGAGCAGGCCTACGAGTTTGCGCCGGAACTGCGCAGCCCCGGACCCGGGCGGACCGCCATGCTGGAACAGGCAAAAATAGAAATCGCCTTAAAAGAGATGATCGAAGCCGAACATGCCGGGGCTTTTACCACCAGCTTCCAGGACCTTCACGGCCTTCCCCAGCTTCCGGGGCTTGCCTGTCAGCGGCTTATGGAACAGGGCTATGGATTTGGCGGTGAGGGCGACTGGAAACAGTCCATGCTGGTTCACGCAGCAAAGGTAATGGCCGCAGGCCTTCCCGGCGGCGTTTCCTTTATGGAAGACTACACCTATCATTTTGAACCGGGAAAAGAAGCCGCACTTGGGGCGCACATGCTGGAAGTGTGCCCGTCAATTGCGGATAAAAAGCCCCGCATCGAAGTACACCCCCTGGGGATAGGCGGCAAAGCTCCGCCGGCCCGCATGGTCTTCGACGCGGCAAGCGGCCCTGCGGTGCTTGCCACCCTTATTGATCTTGGGGACCGGTTCAGGATGATTGTGAACGAAGTGGAGACCATCAGGATTGAGCAGCCCATGCCGAAACTGCCGGTGGCCCGCGCCCTGTGGAAACCCTATCCTTCACTGGCCGGCGCAGGGGAATCCTGGATACTGGCAGGCGGTACCCATCATTCGGTGTATGCCAGTGCGCTTAACACAGAATATTTCCGGGACTGGGCGGAGATGATGGATATTGAATTTGTACTCATTGGGAAGGACACAAAACCTGACCGGCTGCGGGATGAACTGCGCTGGGCAGAGGCCTATTGGTCCGCCCCGGGCCAGCGTTAATCCGGTTTAGCGGCGGCTAAGGCGCCCCCAACCATGGTCCTTACAACCCGGGCCAGGTGTATATCTTCCGGGGGAATGGAAAAAATATCCCGGTCGATAAAGGCAAGGTCCGCCAGGTATCCCGCTTTAATGCGGCCCAGGCGGTTCTCGTCAAAGCTTGCCCATGCGGCGCCTGCGGTATAGGCGTCCACTGCGGCGGAGACATCGACCCGTTCTGCGGGATAAAAGCCCCCTTTCGGGAAGCCGTCCGCGGGATTCTGCCGCCGCACCGCCCAGCTGATCCCCAGCAGGGGGTTAAAGTCGCTCACCGGGGCATCGGTGCCGTAACTTGCGGGTATCCCCAGCTTTTCCATGGAGCCCCAGGCGTAGGAGCTTGAGGCCAGTTCCGGACCGACCCGGTTTTCCAGTACGTACATATCATCCGCCAGGAAGATGGGCTGCACCAGGGCAAGAATATTGTTGCGGGCCATCTTTTCCAGCAGGCCCCGGTCGGTAATCTGGCAGTGGATGACCCCGTGGCGGAGGGGATTATGCCCCGGACCGGTTACTTTGCCAAAGGTCTTAAGCACCGCTTCCACCCCGGCGTCCCCGATGGCGTGCACCACCACTTGCATGCCCCCGGCAGCGGCTTTTTGGGTAAGGGCGTCAAGAAAATCCCCGTCCATTACCGGGAAACCCCTGGTCTCCGGCTTGTCATGGTAGGGCTGCCGCATCCAGGCGGTCCGGCCCCCCAGGGTGCCGTCTTCAAAAAGTTTGAGGGGTCCCATCTTGAGAAAAACATCCCCCGGATCATTTTCCCCCTGCGAATTTCCCCCGGGCGGATTTGCCCACAGGGTTTTACCGGTGATAAAACCCCGCTGCAGATAGGAATCCAGAATATCTTCCCTGCCCGAGACGCCGCACTGCATGCTCACCCGGATATGGGGCCCCTCGCTTTCATAGATGTCCCGGTAGGCCTCCAGGGTCCTGTCAAAATCAAGGCCCTGGGTATCGTTGCTTCCCACCGCGGTGATCCCCAGGGAAAGGGCCTTTGCCATACCCCGCTTTAGGCAGGCGGTAATTTCGGCCTTTGAAGGCTGCGGAATAGTCCCGCGCACCAGGGCGGCGGCGTTTTCCCGCAGCACCCCGGTGGGCCTGCCATCAGCGTCTTTTTCAATAGTACCGCCCTCCACATCCGGGGCGGATTCGCCGATCCCCGCCATCTTCAGGGCCAGGGAATTGCAGTAGATCGTATGCCCGCAGTGGCGGCTAATGACCACCGGGTATTCGGTAGAAACCTTATCCATATCCTCCCGGTTCAGGTCCCGCTTTTCTCCGCTGAAAAGATCCGGGTTCACCCCCGCGCCCTGCACCCAGGTTTCGTTCTGCCGCAGCTGCCCTGATTTTTTTAACCCTTCGACAAGGCTCTGCCCGCGCCGGATCACCTCTTCCACCGAGGCGGAACCGGCGCCGTCGATCATCCCGGTCCGCTGGCCAAGGCCCCGCAGGTGAAGGTGGCTGTCGTGGAAGGCAGGGATCACCAGGCAGCCGGCGCCAAGGGGATTGATGGCGGCGGCGTCAATTTTTTCCGCGCCGGCGGGAAGCCCGTCCAGGATATCCGCATTGGAACCGGTCCGGGTAATCCGGCCATCATCAATGCGGAGGGCCTGGCAAAAAACGCCCCGTTCAATATAAACACGGGCATTGTAAATTGCTTTTGTCATCTCTAATTAAAGCATCGCCCTATAAGCGCCCAAAAAGTGGAAGTCCCGGGTTTTGCTCTTGAGTTCCGCAATGGCCGAATCGAAAACCCCTTCCGCATCGGGGATGCTCACGTCAACGTAGAAAAGGTATTCCCAGGGCTGACCCTGGATGGGCCGGGATTCCAGTTTGGAAAGGTTGATCCCCTTCTCGCTCAAAATCTTAAGGCAGGCGAAGAGGCTGCCCGGCTCATCGGAAACGGAGAAAACCAGGCTGGCCTTGTTGGGCTTACCAGAACCAAGGCTGGGGGGCACCTTCCCCTGACGCAGGGAGGATTCTTTCCGGTCCCCCACACGCCGGGCGATGATCACAAAACGGGTGTAGTTGAGGGGGTTGGTTTCGATCCCGTCCCGCAGCACCTTAAGGCCGTGGGCCCGGGCGGCGGCTTCCCCGGCAATGGCGGCAACCTTTACGGCGCCCTCACGGGCTATCGAAGCCACTGCGGTGGCGGTGGTGGTGGCCGGTTCCAGAACCCAGCCAGGGTGCTTGTTCAGAAATTCCTTGCACTGGGCAAAGCCCTGGGGATGACTGCGGACTATGGTGATGGAATCCAGGCTGGCCTTTTCGTCGCCGATTAAACAGTGAACAATACGGAGCTTGAGTTCCCCCACGATGGCCACATCGGGGTAGCGTAAAAAGAGGTCGTAGTTTTCATGAACCGAACCGGCAAGGCTGTTCTCCACCGGGACCACCCCGGCGGAGGCGGAACCGTCCAGCACCGCGTCAAAGATGCCGGAGAAGGAAGGGGTTTGCAGCCGGGGGGCTTCTTCGCCAAAGGCCCGCATCAGGGCCTGCTCGGCATAGGCGCCGCTTTCGCCGCAGTAGGCAATTGGAAGTTCCGTTGGAACTTCCGATAGCTGAGCAGAAAACGCTATCGCATTTTCTGCACGGCCCTTATCCGCTGAATGGCCGGCCGCCGCGCCATGATGAGGTTTCGGGGTGCGGAGCAGTTCCTTGCCCACCACCGGGGCCAGGGCCTCGATATCACGCATGAGTTTTTCAAACTGTTCGGGGTACAGGGACTGGGGGCCGTCGGAAAGGGCCTCGTCCGGCCGGGGGTGAACTTCGACCGTAAGGCCGTCGGCGCCGGCGGCAATGGCGGCCAGCGCGGCGGGGCTCACCTTGGCCCGGATGCCCACCGCATGGCTGGGGTCTACCAGCACCGGCAGGTGGGAAAGGCCCTTCACCACGGGGATGGCGGAAATGTCCAGGGTATTCCGGGTATAGGTCTCGAAGGTACGGATGCCCCGTTCGCAGAGAACCACATCCCGGGTCCCGGAGGCCAGGAGGTATTCCGCCGCCATGAGCCATTCTTCGATGGTCGCCGAAGGTCCCCGTTTAAGGAGCACTGGCTTTTTCAGGGAGCCGACTTTTTTCAGCAGTTCAAAATTCTGCATGTTCCGGGCGCCAATCTGAAACATGTCCGTAAGGTCATTCATCTGAACCGCCAGTTCCGGGGACACCACTTCGGTAACGATGGGCATACCGCAGGCTTCCCCGGCGGCCTTCATAAACTCCAGGCCCTGCATCCCCAGGCCCTGGAAGGCGTAGGGACTGGTCCGGGGTTTGTAGGCCCCGCCCCGGAGCATCACCGCCCCGGACTCCCGCACCTGGGCGGCGGTTTCCATTATCTGTTCTTTACTTTCCACCGCGCAGGGCCCGGCAATAACCGTAATCCGGGAACCGCCGATTTTTACCCCCGGCTGCGAAGCCGAGGCGCCAACGGTGACGATAGTATCCTCCGCCCTGGTTTCCCGTGAGGCCAGCTCGTAGGGCTTGGAGGTTGCCGCCACCCGCTCAACACCGGGGAGCAGCCCCAGTTCGCGGAGGTCCACCACACCCTTGCCGGTTGCGCCGAAGATCGCGTCCTCCCCAAAGGACTGCTCCCGGAGCTTAAAGCCCCGGTCCCGCAGGTAGATGCGGATCATTTCCTTATCATGCGAAGAAATACCTTTAGACAAAACCACGATCATAATTCCATGGTAGTATGAAAAGGGCGGGGTATTCAATGGTCCTTTTCCCGGAAACCGCCTGCAGAGCCGGGCCTTTCCACAATAGAAATTAATTAACCACGAACAACGCCAAAAAGATCATTTAGTTCGTGTGGTTCGTGGTTAAATTCTTAATTTTGAAACCGACTCCTCTAACAATAAATTTACGTGTTGTCCAACCCAACACTGGTTATGTCCGCAATGAGGGCGGCATAAATGGCCCTTTCGGCAGCCGACATGGTGGTATTGTTATCCACTATGTGCTGTATATTCGCCGTAATTTGCCGATCCAGCTCTTTTCGATCAATAACCCACAGCGCAAAGGCACGTGCTTCTACACTTTGTGTTTCTTTGTTTCGCACTATTTGCCACCAGTCAGCTTCTTTTGAAATGCCGCTAAACGACGAATCACTCAAGACCTTTGCAGTCCCGGCAACGGTGGCTTCCATGGCGCTTCCTTTTTCACCCTGTTGATTATTCTCCATTTGAGAGACCACGGATGATGAAACTTTTTGCGAAACCGCCCGGGGACCTTCGGCGCCGGAAACCCACGCAACGGCAAAATCTCTTTCAGCGTCATTATACTCAATCACGAAACAATATTTGTCTTTGTATAGCTTTTCGACTGCCTTGTTCCCACCGCTGAGATATTCTGCAAGCCATTGCGGTGTTTGAATGCTAAACGCCGCGCCTTTGTCGTCAAGCACCTCAGTTTTTTGCTCCGGTTTTACATTTGCAACCGCCTCCGCAGCGGTTTTTGGAGCCGATGCACACCCTGCAAAAACAACTATTGCCGCGACTGCCGCGAACAATACCACTACCAGGCGGATGTACATATCCGCTTTTTTGACAGATTTCATTTTCTGCCTCCTTTCATTTTTGTCCTGTTGACAAGACAACATTAACGGACATTAATAACAAAAAGCCAAAAGACTTTTTATTTCAACAATGATTCAAGATACGCGTCAAATTCTGCGGCGAAACCCCTTGATTCTGTGGAGCCTATGGACGCCTCAACTACACGAAGGACACGCTGGCGGGCTTCGGATACGGAAGCATGGCCCTCCCGGCCATTCCCGGAATATGAAAATACTTCCCTGCCTTCGTTGTTTGCGATAGAGGCGGTTAACAGGTACCGCACAAATTTATTGCGATTGGCGCTGTCAACATCCTCCAATTCCAGGGCTGCGGAAAGCAGATAGGAATTTGAACCGGAAATATTTGTCCTGAACCCTTTCCTGGTAAAATAGGCGGCAAGGGCTTTGGAAATGCGGCTGTTTACGTCCCCGTCAACCTGTATCGTAATGACAATGGACCGCGCGGCATTTTGGGCAAGGGTTCTTACCGTATTCGCGTTTCCGTAGGCGGGACGTTTGGAAGCCGCCGAAGCATCAAGCACTTCCAAAAGGGTCTGGAAGTTATCGGTAAGCTCCGCCACATTAAGGGCAAAACTTAGGGATTCAAAGGCGTCAAAGCTTGCGGGACTGCGCTCCGCCTCTTGTTTTAACAGCCCGATAACCTTATCGTTTTCGCCAATCATTGCGGAATACCTCGCCGCACATTCCCGCCGGTTCATGCGGGCGTTTACATAGACCGTCCCGTCAGACGCTGTCCAATAATCGCTTTGCACACCAATAAGGCCGGAGACATTGGATGATGCGGTCACGTCCTGGGCAAATGCCTTGTTTTCCGTAAAGGCCGCAATCTTTTTATCACCGGAGCTGCTCACCACCCGGGCAAAACTCTGGGCGGTATTCGTCATGGCCTGTACATCGACCTTGAACACCTGAGCCAGCGCGTTCATCGCGGCGCCCTGCGCGGCATTCCGATCCCTGCCGCTTTCTACCACACAGATCCACTGCGCATCGGGAAAGGCGGCAGCCTTGTTGTTTACCCACTGGGGCGCAGTTTGGGCGCTCACAAACGATCTTTGACTGAGCAGAATCAATACCACAGGGAGAAACCGAAGGATACAAATATTAAAAAAATAGCGTGTCTTAGTCATAGACGCCCCTTAATAATAAACACAATCTTTCAGAAGCCCTGGGGTAATACCCCAAGGCTATGCGAAATGCTTGATACGGGTATAACGGTTTTTTCCGTTAAAACTGCCCCCGTGCCATGGTTACAATTTGCGCGGTCTTTACATCCAATGCCCGTATGGTGATTTGTCCTTTTAAATCAATTGTAGTTATAGTACCAACCAGCACAATATTTGCCCCAAGCATATTTCCAATGCTAACCGCCGAATCGTCGCTAACTTCGCCGGACAGTTGGAAGTCTTGTTCCTGACGTATCTGATCCAATCGCGCTCTATCGACAATGGTAAATTTCCTTGAATTTACAAGGTTTAATTCCAGTTCCCCCACCGCATTTTCCGATAATGCCCTGTCGTTTGATTCAATGCTTAAAACAGCTATTCTTGATTTTTGCGGAAGCGCTTCAATCAATTGTAAACTAACATTTTTCATTGCACCGGATAAAACCCTTTGTATTGCCTGCTTTGTGCCCGTTTCAGTATTAAGTTGAACGACATCACCTGTTGCGGTGATGGTTTGCGGGTTTCCAATCAGCAAGGACAGTAACCCCCCTCCAAGGAGACCTCCGCCTATTGCTGCTTGTCCGTCGTTTGACATTGTGTCCTTGTAGTAACCACCGCCCGTATATGTCCGATTGTTCATACTGTTATATCCGGGTTCTGCTAATACTGCATCGCCTAATGCGTATGCACCCACAATCGCTAATCCTGTTCCCAGGCTAATATTAATGAGGCTCAATGGTGAAAACCCGCCACTAATCGTTATGTTTTGTACTTCAACATTGCCTCCATATTCTTGAGCGGCAGCTTTCTTCAATTCTGAATAAGCTTTTTCCTTTATTGAGGTTTTATTTGGAATATGAAACCATTGCCATGTTGTAAATTTTGCACTTACCGTTCCGGTAACATCCGTGGTCGACCTTTCATCATGTGTCATTGGCCTGTCTTGCAATGATACGCAGGCGCCTAATAGACAAACTACCAAAACCGATACGACAAAGCCATTCTTTTTCATAAAAACACTCCTCTTTATAGTCCTTGGACTTTTTCGCTATCAAACGGGCCAACACCCGCCATCTTTATACCGTCCAAGGACGGTGTAAAAACCTCTGTTCTGCGAAGACTATTTATTACCAAAAAAGTATGATATATACTTTACCCGTTTTGCCTCTGTGTCTTTTTCTGCCGGCGCCGGCAAAACGATGGACTCCTGAACGGAAATCAAGACCCGGGAGATCTGCCTGATATACTCCCTGCTCCCTTCCCCCAACCGTTCCATGCCGAGGGCCAGTTCCCGGAGCTTTTTATCCTCATTGGTCATAAAAATCACCCTGTGTAAATAGTACAAGCACCTGGCGAGTATTGTCAATATATACCTGGTGATATTTATGCCTTGCCTTGTAAGGTAAATTATTTTATGGTTATAGAGTATGAAGACCCTACGAAAGCTTCCGGAAGATATTTCTATCAACAAACGAATCGTAATCCTTCGCCATGACCTTAAGCTAACCCAAGCCGAATTTGCTCAAAAAATATATATTTCTACCAGTTTTATCGCCCAACTGGAATTGGGTCAGCGGAAAGTCAATGACCGCCTTATCAAGCTCATAAATACCACCTTTGGGGTCAATGAGGGGTGGCTGCGGACCGGAGAGGGGGAAATATTCCGGAAAGACATGACCCCGGACTACAAAATGGACGAAGTGGAAGCGATTTTTAAGAAGTTAAACCCTTTTTTCCAGGATTTTATCCTCGATCAGCTGCGGAAACTTCTTGAATACGAGACAAAGGTTGAGAAAAAGCCTTGAGATTCACTTTTTTGGGATAACATGACTAAGAATTATCAAATGATATTCAGGAGGAATTATGCGGCTGGAACGGAAAGCAATACAGAATCTGGTATTTTTAAGGCTGAATCCCGGGGACGATCTTTTAACGGCGATTCGGGAGGCGGTAGAAAAAAACGGCGTCAGGAACGCGGTGATCCTTTCCGGGGTAGGTTCGGTGATCAGCCATTCCTACCATGTGGTGGCCTCTTCGGTGAATCCCCCCAGGAATGAATTTGTAAAGGGGGATCGGCCCGCGGACATCGTGAACATCGACGGCTTTATCATCAACGGCAGGGTCCACGCCCATATCATTTTCAGCGATACCAACATCGCCTACGGGGGGCATCTGGAATTGGGTGTGGAAGTGCTCACCTTTGCGATCCTTACCTTGGCAGAGGTGGACGCCGACTTTGACCAATGGGATTCGGTGGGCAGGATTGAAGACCTGATAAAATAGTGGCTCAATTGAGGCAGTTCCAGCCGGCTCATTTCTCTTTGTTCAGATCGGCAAGGTAGGGCATGTATTTTTTATCGCTGCCGGCGATGTGTTCAAGGATCCAGTCCATCAGGTATTTTACCAGACCCTCTGCAACCAGGTTTTCTTCGTTATCGAATTTCCGGACCGCGTTGAAAAGCTCGGCGACAAAATCCTCGTGCTGTCTTTTGTGTTCCGCGTATTCGGGATAATTAACCTGCTGCATGATTTCTTCTTCTGCGGAAAAGTGTTCCTTTACATAGGCCATCACTCCCCGGACTGCCTTCAAAAAATAAACCTTGGCTGTTGCGCCGCCCAGCCTGGTCCCCGCATAGAGCTCATTGGTTAACCTGACCAGTTCCTGGTGCTGGCTGTCAATCAATGCATTCCCCACCGACAAATTATCATTCCACTTGACCAAAGTGTCCGCCATAATCTTAAAACCTCCGGTAAAATATTTGTCCTCTTATTGTCTTTTTACTTTGCCGCAGCCCGGGAAAGCCGGTCATTGATGGCGTCCCCCAGGCCACCCGCCGGGGCAAGTTCCGCCCGGATACCGGAAAGGCCTATCCGGTCCAGCTGGTGGAGAACCGCAAAGAGATTCGCCGCCCCTTCCACAGCGTCCCCCTTTTCCGAAAGAACCCGGATATGTTCCGGGGAATTTCCGCCGGCCGCATCCTGATGCGCAAGCCATACATCCCGGGAAGGGCCGTCAAAAAAGAGGCAGCCTTCGGAGCCATCAAGCTTGAGGGCGATCATCTCCTCCCGGCTATGAACCGTAAGGGGGACGCCGGGGGCATAGTGGCTTTTCAGTTGGCCGGGGGACAGGGGCCTTCCAGCAGATGCGGGATCACCGGTGACAGTATTACTGTTACCGCCCGCTTCAACCGGTCCGATAAGGGTCTCGATCTGTTCCCGGGATACGCCCCCGGGGCGGAGTATCCGGGGTGTGCGCGGCAGACCTTGTGCACCAAAACTCATGTCCAGCACGGTGGATTCCACCCCTACGCTGGTCCGGCCGCCGTCCAGGATGATGTCCACCCTGTCCCCCAGCTGCTCCGCCACATGCTCCGCCTGGGTGGGGGAAAGGCAGCCGAAGCGGTTGGCGCTGGGGGCCGCCACCGCGCCGGTGGATAAACGGATCAGCTGCTGCGCCGCAGGGTGGCTGGGGAAGCGGACCGCAACGGTGGCAAGGCCGCTGGTGGCAAGGTCCGGGACCGCCGGCTTCTTGGGGAGAATCAGGGTGAGGGGGCCGGGCCAGAGCGCCGTAAGGCGGCCGACTTTTTCCCGCAGGGGCTTTTCCAGCAGGGAGAGGTCCGCGATATTTTCCAGGGCCGCAATGTCGGCGATGTGGATGATCAGGGGATCGAAGCGGGGCCGCTGTTTGGCCTCAAAAATTTTTGCCAGCGCGGAGGGGTTAAAGGCGTCCCCCCCCAGGCCGTAGACCGTCTCGGTGGGAAAGGCCGCCAGGTCCCCCTTGAGGATTGCGGCGGCGGCAAGTTCCAGATTTTTTTCGTTAACCGGGTAAATCACCTGTTACATCCAGTGGCGGCGCTTGAAAAAAACGATCATCCCAATGGCGATAAGGGCCATGATCCCCCATACGATAGGGTACGCGTAGGGGTATTCAAGTTCCGGCATGTGGGAAAAATTCATCCCGTAGACCCCGACAATAAAGGTAAGGGGAATAAAAATGGTAGAGATGATGGTAAGCACCTTCATCACGTTGTTCATCCGGTTGGACATGGAAGAGAGGTTGATTTCCATCACCCCGGCGATAAGTTCCCGGTAGGTTTCCACGGTTTCCGCAGACTGGATAATGTTGTCGTGCAGGTCCTTGAGGAAGGGTTCAAGGCCGTCGCTGATCCACTTTGACTCCATCCGCATCAGCATCGAGATGCTTTCCCGCAGGGGCCAGACCACCCGCCGTACCCGGAGCAGCTCTTGTTTTTTCTTCTGTATGTCCTGAATAAAATCACGGTCCCCGGCATCGATGGCCCGCTCCTCAAATTCTTCTATACCGGAACCCAGGGCATCCAGAATTATAAAGTACTCGTCCACCACCGCATCCATGATCGCGTAGGCAAGGTAATCGGTTCCCATCCGCCGTATCCTGCCGGCGTTGTTGAGTATCCGCTTGCGGATTCCGTTAAAATAATCACCCGGTTTTTCCTGAAAGGTGATCACCGTATTCTCGGTAACCACTATGCTTATCTGTTCAAAACCGATCTCCATTTTAAAGAGATCCGCCCCGGCAAGCTCGGGGCTTACCGACTTAAGGGTGATGAAAAGATAGTCCTCGAATTCCTCAACCTTGGGACGCTGCTCTATATCAAGGATGTCCTCCGCCGTCAGGGGGTGGATCTTGAAGACCTCAGCCAAGTGGTGAACCACCTCGGAAAACTCAATGCCGTCCACGTTGATCCAGGATATCCCCGAAGGGTTTTTATAGGAGAGCAGTTCCTCCACCGTTGAAGCGGTCTTTATCCATGCCCCTGCGGGATCGTAACCGATAATGGAAAGGTCCATGGAGAAACGATACTATGCAAAAGGACGACTTACAAGGGGCTTTTTCATTGGGCCGATCCCCGTTACTATGAAGTATGATTCAGCGCCTGCTCTTCGATTTGGACAATACCCTCTATTCCGCCCGCTTTGGCCTGGAAGAAAAGGTCGCCCAAAGGATTATCCAATATGCCGCCCAATATCTCCGCCTCTCCCCGGAAGAGACCGCCGCCCTGCGCAAGAAAGGGGAAACCCGTTACGGCACTACCCTGGAATGGCTCATAGCCGAGAAGGGCTTTGCCGACATTGAAGACTACTATCGGGCGGTCCATCCGAAAAACGAGGCCGACACCCTCCCCCCGGACCCGGAACTGCGGAGCTTTCTCGAAGCCCTCCCCTGCCCCAAGGCCATCCTTACCAATTCAAACCGGGAACACGCAGACCTGGTCCTGGGCAAACTGGGGCTGGAAGGCCTCTTTACCCATATCTTTGACATACGCTGGAACGGCTTTAAGGGGAAACCCCGGCCGGAGGTTTTTTTGCGGGCCCTCGACACCCTGGGGACCAAACCGGAGGACACCCTTTTTGTCGACGATTATCCCCGCTATGCCGAGGGGTTTCTTGCCATTGGCGGCAAGGGTGTTCTGCTGGATGAATTTGACGAACACCCGGATTACCCACACCCACGGATCAGGAAGCTGGAGGAAGTGACGCGGTTTTTGGAGTGGGGGGCATCAGGATAATAGTATTTTATGAATGTCAAACGTATCTTTTTTTATACATATTGGCATATTACAAAATAAAACAAAAAGGATTGACAGAGTACAATTAATTATAATATAAAGAATTAAGCAGAGTGATTGTCTGACCAGGTAAGCAATATTGGCACTTGGCACGAATTTTGCTTCTATGTTTTGTATAAGGAGGATGTGCTTTGAAGAAAGAAGATAATGCCCACTACGGATACTCAAACGCCGCAGCGGCTTCTTTTTCTTTAAATCCCACTTCCTTCCTGACCTCCGGGGTTGTAGCTAATTCCTTATATTATAAGAATGTATCAGACAACTATATTCTTTTATAAATGACGATTTATACCTATAATTTATTACAGGATATAGAATTAGTCAATAGCAGACATGAAACGCATTGCGAAGGTTTACAATAAATAAAGACCCTTTGTTGCATACATATCTGCTTACATTTTATGATATTCAGGGATAATCGCCCCATCCTCAATATGAAAAAGGTCAATTTAAAGACCAATCCCCGGCCCCCGCCCAAAGAAAAAAAAGTCAAAAACCCTCCGGGTTTTTTTCAAATCATCAAGGCCGTTTCCCGCCAGGGGCGGGCCTCCCTTCCCCGTCCCCGGCTGTCCCGCTACTCCCTGCGGTCCTTCCGGCAACGGTCCAGTCCAGCCCGCCCCAAGCCTGCCCCTGCAATAACCGCCGCCCACCCCTACGGGGCAAGCGGCGTATCAGCTCTAAGTGCAGCCATGGTCCGAAGATTGCCAACGAAAACCACTATCCCCATTTTAAAGCCCTTATTGTCTGACCCTCCAAATCCGGGTACCCCTCACAGGGGCGGCCCTTCCTTCCCCGTCCTCATCGGTCCCGCTACTCCCCTTCGGTCGTAGCGGTTCCTCCGGTAATGGTCCAGTCAGGCCCGCCCCCCAAGCCACGCCCAAGCGTCGGCCCTTCCAGCGCAAAGCGCTTACAGGCTCGGCGCTGCCCTCCTTTTCCGCCTGGCCCTTCACAAACTACTACCGTCATTCCCCAACCATCACCATTCGGTAAACGTCTAAAGGGCTAAGTCAAAAGCTCCGGGGGCGTCCTGCCCCCTCCGCACAGGGAAAGGGGGTTAATCCTCACACCCTCTTTCCCTGCATTGTTCCAAAAGCCTTAAACCAGCGGCGTACGCCGCCCTCATTAACCACCGTAAAACCTCATCCCCGTCTAAGAGCAACCTACAAGGGGCGCTTACTCCGCCCGCCCAGGGCCGCGCAACCTTCAAGCCTACCTTGCTCCGGTGGCGGTTTATTGGCGGCCTGTATTGTCCCTCCCCCTCGCCGCCGGGCTTCCCCCTCTATGGCGGGCTACGCCCGCGAAATAGGTGGGGTTTACTCCCGCCGCTCCCTGCGGTCGCTCTGGTCGTAAACCCTTCATCAACGGCTCAAAGGGGGAGGAACGGCCCCCCTCCCGTTGGTCGGGTTGCCGCAAAGTAGAAAAAAACGCCGGCCTCCCTGCCGGCGTTTTTTCCCATCCAGGCGGCATCCTGCCGCCCCGCCAATAAACCGCCACAGCGGGGTTTACTCTGCCCGCCCAACGGCGCTCAACCCTCTAACCCGGCACACTCCGATTCCCAAGGCTTAGTCTACGCAGCCTCCCCCGCCGAAGCGGGGAAGGCTGGCCGAAGGCCACCCGTCCTGAACTGCGGATTCTTCCCCGATTCCCCAAGCATCACCCCGGACCCGCTATGTCAGATTGACGTGTTGAATCCAACTTTGAACTTTTTTCCAAAGGATTATTAGGTATATAGTCTTCTTTTGTAAATGACAGAAGAGTCATAAAAAATAATATTAAGAGAAACGTGATTGAAATGAATAAAACCCACTCCCAAACGCAAAATTCCCATGACAGATACCGAAAAATCAAAACGTCAAAATGACACCCCAAGCGTCATCAAGGTCTATTTCTTTTTTAACATGCGGGGGGCGCGCGCGTCCGCTTAAATTGTCCATTTTTGTACAATCCAAATTCAACCCATGTCATAATCATAAAACATGAAGAATAATTGCTCTATTCCGTATCAAAAAAAAGCTCTGTTACTCACTAAAGAGCAACAGAGCGCACCCTAAAACTTACCCCCCCTGTCGTTTCCCAACCCAACCAAGGGGGGCACGGGGGGAAACCTAAGACAATTCCCCTTTCAGCATGATCCCCTTCCAGGACCGCGCCTCCGCCGTCCGCCCCTTCTCAAGTCCAAGCTCTTTCAGGCGCATTGCCAGGAACCGTTCGCTGCAGGCATGTTCATTATTCTCCTCACACCATTCCTGATACGCCCGGAAAATCTCCCGCGCCCGTACCGATACCCCCGGCGACTGGATGCAGCACTCCTTAATGAACGCCCCCAGCACATCCATCTCACTCCGGTATTCTTCCGTAGCGGAATCAATGATCGCCGGCGCCGCAAGCCCCTTTTCAAACCAGCGCCGGGTCCCCGCCATAAGCCAATTCAAAATCCCCGGCTTTTCTTCCAGCAGCTTCTGTTCCAGATGCTTGTCCTGTTTTTCAGGCGCAATCGTCGTGGTAAAGGGAATCAGCTTAATCCGCCGCCATATCCCGTGGTCGGTCCCCCGGATCACCGGCTTATGATTACTCGCCATAAAAATCTTG
>BNVE01000057.1 GCA_025997875.1 Spirochaetia bacterium | reverse complement strand
AACGCCGGACAATCAACGAAATCCTGGAGCAGGAGGAGGGTATAGCAATGGCAAGCGAAGTATTGATGACAATCAGCAAAGACGAAGCTGAACGGGCGCGGCTGGCGAGTGAGTTCAAGTACCAGATGGATACCCAGAGCAAGATGGGATACGCCAGACGGGAAGGCCGGAAAGAAGGCCGATTGGAGAGTCAAAAAGAGGTTGCCAGAAGGCTAAAAAACCGCGGTCACCCTCTTTCTGAAATCGCCGAAGATACCGGCTTGGACATTGCGGTTATCAGGGAGCTATAAGTCCAATGACTGCGAGCCGAAGGTTCGACAGCAAAGACGAAGCTGAACGGTCGGGGTTCTGCCCCTCATACCGCTTCTTTCATCTTGGCATTACTCACCACGTAGAAATTTTAATATAACCATTTTTAGCTATAATTTCAGCGACAATACCATTGACGCTGATGATCTTAATTGTCATGTTTTCGGTGATGTCATTGGCGTTGACATTTTTGAATACAACTTTTTGTTCCCCTTTAGCGGTTGAAATAACGTCATTGTGAATAACATTTCCATAATCATCGGGACCTATCCATTGTATATAGCCTTTTTGGGGTACGCCACCATATTTGACGGTGAAACCCCCCTTTTCAAAAGTTACTTTGCTTATGCAATTGACCGTTTCAGAAACAAGCAATTTCCCTTTCTCGTTAAGCAAACCAGAGACAATAGTCGTTTGTTTGGAGAAGAGGCCAGCCCTATCGACGTATCTTCCTAGTGAGTGACTGCCATATCCATCATTTACATAATCAGCAAAAACCTCTGATGTCAGTGGCCACCATGTCAGCCCCCATGCATCGCGTTTTTCGGTTTTATCCAAACCGTCTATCAGACTTTGCACGATTTTCCAATCCTCTGTCGGGCGGACTTCCAAACTAAAAGATAGCGATACTGTTTCGCGTTCATAATCTACTTCGCCCTGGGCCAGCGCGGGGTTATAGACAATTTCCCATGGCTGATGGTTTTTGAAGTAATTTTCCGCTTCCTCCAGGATGTTCAGCCATTCTTTTCTGCGTTCGATGTCATTCCTGACATTAGCGCCGATGTTGCCGCTGGAAATACCGGCGCTCACAACGCCGGCGCGGTTGGCGGCTTCCAAAAGCGAGGGGTCAAATGCGGCTGCCTGATAATAGTAAGACAAAGCTTCCACCACAGTTCCGCCTTGCTGCGCGGTAATGCCCCGTGCAAGGGCGGTTTGGGCATTTACATGGTTTGCGGCGGCGGCTCCGGCCAGTTCCGTCTTTGCGCGGTCCGTGAGTTCTATGCCCATTTTTTGAAGTAAGTCCAAAGATACCCGCCGTATGCCGGTCAGGTTGTCCAATTCTGCAAAAGTACAGGTTCCTGAATACGATGCCGCAGTCATCTTATCGGCGGTCTTGGTAATTTGCATTTGAAGAGCGTAGCCTGCCGCCGTCTTTGTGATACTGCCATTCATTAAATAATCAGTGGATGTCAAATGCCCTAAATCAAGTCCCGCCTCGTTACGGTCGTCATAATAGCCTGATAAAAGTTCACCATAGACATTATCCAGATTTTCCCTATCCATTACGGATAATGCGGAAAAGCCTGAAAAGTTACTGACAAATTCTCCTTGTACCAACGCCGGAATATAACCTTGATCTTTAGTAAGGCCGGTTGTTTTGGGCGCAAGAATAGCAAGGCTTATACCCTTCCCGCCGCTTCCGGTATAAAAAGGATTGACTGGCTCTACTGATTTCGACGCTGGTTTATCTACTTGAGGTGTCGAACCACAGGTAACGAAAAAAAGGTTTAAGGCCAATATAATCAAAGAAATGAGCCGTTTATTATTCATCTATGTATTACCTCAGTACTCAGATCTGGTAAGCGATAATTGCCTGTTACCATTCCCTATCATCACTGTCCCTGGCATAAAGGTGTTCAACGTACTCATGTTTAACCTTCTTGTCCAGCTTGTAATAATCAAGCAAGTCTTTATCACTCCCAACAAGCGCACGTTCTGCGCTGTGCATGTAATGCTCAAACTTCCAACGAGAACTATTCCACTTGTCTTTCTCCGCTTCAATAGCAGATTTCAACTCATAAATCCCATTGTTTACAAGCCATTTACCGGCGAGTTCATCGGCGAACTCTTGTGATTCCGAATAGCGTTTAGCTTGTAACAAAACTTTCACTGGTTTACCAAGAGAAATAGCCAGCAACACTATCATCGCTATCATTGATAAAACAATGACGAAGGGAGTAAATTCAATATTAAATAATGGAAAAGCCAATTTAAAAATAACCAAAACCAAGATGCTATCACCGATGATAGCACCGATTATCCCCCCGATAACCTCAGGTAGGCGCGAACGTATCGCACGTTGTTTTTCCTTTTCGACATCACGAGGAAGTCCTTCTTTGAGATATACATCATGCGCCGCTTGTATCTCATCTAGTCTTTTATTGTAAGATTTGATACGTTCGTTGAATAAAGCTTGTTTTTCGGCATAATTTTTCTGCCATCCTGCAATGCGATCTCTGATAAACGGGGTAAGTTTTTCACGGAGTTCAGCAAAAAATTCTTCACGGTCTATCCATGCGTGATCAGGAAGCGCACTTTTATCGCCATCGTATTCACACTTGGACGATGAGCGCCGTCCCTGTTCCCTTACGCATTTTACACAGATCACCATTTCAAAATACCTTCCTTTAAGATTTCACGCTTTTCTCCATGAATGGTTGTATCTGGAAGATCGTGTTCCATAAGCGGCTAAAATCTGAAAATTCAGGCAAGATGCCCACCGCCTCTGGGCTGGTCATTCAAAAAGCGGTGACAGGCACCAATGCTGCTACGCCAGCCGTGTACCATGGACAGCGCAAGGTCATTTACTCTATCTGCCTGGACTTCTCTTTGCTATCTTCATTCTTTTTTATAGACGTAAGCTGTCACATCGTCTTTAGTTTTGAACCAAACATAAACATTTACGCTATCGGGAAGTCTCACAAAGTATACGGAATCCTTAAATAAACCATACTCACCTTCTCTCTTTTTAACTGCATCAATAGCTTGCCCAGAGTAAGTAGTAAATTCTTCACCTTCGATCACAGTCACTGATACTTCAGAAAGAGCTTTGTTAAGAATTGAAACAAATTTCTCCTCTGTTTCGCAAGAAGCGGACACGATTTCAGTCTTAACATCGGAAAATGCATTCCGAATACCATTAACTGCAAGCCCGATAAGACCAATAATAATAAGAATTCCGATACCCACAATTCCAATTGCAATTCCTCTGCTGTTTCCACCCGAAGAACCACCGTATTTCGCTGCTACTTTTGCTGATTGCGCTTCTTTCGCTGCTTGCGCTGCTCGCGCACATTTATCTGAACAATAACCCGTATGGATTCGACTAGCATGCGAAACATCAAACGTTCTACCACATTCTGGACAAGTTCTCATACTCATAATATCCCTTTGTGTTTAAAGTCCACGCGACTATGATTTATTTCCATTATTCTACAACAACCGCTTTGTCACAGAATGATGAACCGATTAATGTACGCTTTCCAACGCCTTTGCGATGCCGATAATCCTGTTCGCAACTTCCTGCGGACGCTCGGTGTATTCCTTCCAGAGCCGGTAGAAATACAGGGCTTCATCCACGGTCTCCAGACCGGGATACCGGTTTGTCCCATAAAGGGCAAAGATGTGGTCTCCCGCCTCGTTTTGGTGATTGGTGCGCGCGGCCATTTCTTTGGCCATACGTTCCTCTGCCTGGCGATTGCGCTCCTTTTCCTCGACACAAACTTCTACATCGAAGGATTTCCAATCGTAGTTCACGTCGAGAAGATAATTGCCGTTATTGATGGGAACCTGAATCATGTACCAGCCATCGGCAGGGGTATATACAGCATCCGGAAACGCCTTTTGCACCAGTGTCGTAATGGGGCCTTTGAACGCATCCAACGCCCTGTTGCCAAAATCCATGGCGCCGCTTATCGCCAGCGCCGCCCGTACCGAGTCATCGTCCTTTGTAACCAGCTTGAAAATTGCATCTTCCATTTCCGCATCCTCCGATTTTCCGCAGAGCGATTTTACCACCGCGATGAGTTGTCTCAGGTTTTCCCGTACGGGAACCGTTGTTTCTGCCGTATTTTCCCGCGCACACGCCTCAAGCCAGACAAGAATGTCGTTCCTGAACGAGAGCGGCACATAGCCGTCCTTGCCAATGCCGGCTTTTGAAGCGTCTGACGGCTCATGTCCGTCAACGGTCAAGTAGAGTACCGGGATATGGTTGTTCCCATTTTTCGTCTTGGCAAAGGCGAAGTAATCGGCAATCTGTTTCGGCTGGTCTCCGGCCCATATCTTGACCTCGATGGGTACGAAAACTTTGCCGTCTTCAAAGGTGATGTCGATACGGCGGTTTTCGTCGATGACATACTCTGTCGTTACCCTCGTGTGTTCAATATCAAGCGCCGGGCGGCCGGCCGTTGGGCGGTCCGGTAGTTTGGGGGCTATTGTCTCCCAAAACAACCTGAGAAAACGGCTGCCTTGACCATGCGTTCCCTGCGGATTCATCAAGTCCGCCAATACACGGCACATGATGACCTCTTTGTGCGCAATGCCGGCGACCTTGAAGAGATTGTACTTCTCCCCGGTTTTTTGCCACTGCGCTTCGTAACGCTTGATGATGCCCGTAACGCCGTCCAACAACCGGGCGGCGTCCGTTTCCAATGGCTGCTCCATAATTCATACTCCCTAAAATGATATATATGTACTCGCCCTTGGGCTTCTTTCTGCTATAGATTATCCCTTGCCTATACGGCAAGAGGTTTATTAAAAGCCGGAACAGTGGTTGTTCGGTGAAAATGGGACAAAATATCCTGGTTTCAGGCAAAATTCCCTAAGATACTACAGGAAAGTGCCAATTCGTCCACTATAATCGTCCTATCGGCAATTTGTCAATGCCTCTAAGACATTTATTATTGTTTTATTGGCAAGCAGGCTTTATTTATGGAAAATATTAGAGAGATACTGGCAAAAAATATGAAGGTAAACCGCCGTAAAAGTGGTTTAACACAGGCTACACTGGCAGAAAAAGCGAATATTACCACCCAATATATCGCCATGATTGAAGTTTGCAAAAAATTTCCTACCCCTGAAATGCTGGAACGGATCGCAAGGGCGTTGGGAATAGAAACATATCAACTTTTTTCAGCAGATCCCGCCCTGGAAGCGACTTTGGAACGGCTGTATCAGACTGTAGCCAATGACATTGAGCAGGTCGTCGCCGAGACCATACAAAAAGCTTTTGCGGATAACTGCAAAGGCTGCCATCCTGTATCAAAATGACCTACGGAAAGGCAAAATATTGTGCAAGAGAAAGATCTGCGGAAGGGGGCGGTGATTTGTCCATTGGCGGCCACCTTCGCAAAAGCCGGAAATGGGGTATATTTGAAAGAAGGAAAAATCTATATGTATGCCACATACCACCTGAAAGCGGACGAATTCAACGCCGATGTTATCCAAAACCTAATTTCTTGTACAGGTCATTATACAAAATGCTCCCTACATGGCCTCCAAAAACGGTATACAAATCAACTCCAGCGCATCCTGCAGCACCCGCAGCACTGCGCGGCTCAGGGCCAGGCGGGCGGCGGCAAGGCCGGGATCATCGGCGTTGAGGATGGGGCAGTCGTGGTAGAAACGGCTGAAAGTTTTGGAAAGCTCGTAGAGATAGGCCGCCAGCAAAGACGGGTCCATCCCGGCCGCAGCGGCGCTTACCGCTTCGGGGTAGCCCGCCAGGGTTTTGATCAGCTCCCACTCGGCGTCGCCGGTTAAAAGCGCCGCGTTGTAACCTGAGCCTGCTGCGCCGCCCTCAACCGCCCCTCCCGCGTCTGCACCGCCGGCGGTCTCCCCGGCCTTACGCAACATGGAAGCCTTGCTTAGCAAGGCAGAAATCCGGGCGCCCATATATTGCAGATAGGGGCCGGTGTTGCCGTTGAAAGACAGGGATTCCTTGGGGTCAAAGAGCATGTCCTTGGTGGGGGAAACCTGCAAGAGGTAGTAATGAAGGGCCCCCAGGGCGATTTTTTCCGCCACTGCGGCGGAGTCCCCTACGGCGGCCTCGCGGTCCTTCTCGCGGATTTCGTTCAGGGCCATGTCACGGAGGCTGTCGATGAGGTCGTCGGCGTCCACCACGGTGCCTTCGCGGCTTTTCATTTTGCCTTCCGGAAGGTTCACCATACCGTAGGAAAGGTGATAGAGGTTTTTGGCCCATTCAAAACCAAGCTTGTCCAAAATCGTGAACAGCACCTTAAAGTGGTACTGCTGCTCGGAACCCACCACAAAGACCAGGCGGTCAAAGGGCCAGTCCTTGTGGCGGAAGATGGCGGTGCCGATGTCCTGGGTGATATAAATCGAAGTGCCGTCCTTGCGGAGGAGCACCTTTTCGTCCAGCTTTTCCGCGCTCAGGTCCACCGCTACCGCCCCGTCGCTCTTTTTGTAAAAGAGGCCCTTTTCAAGACCCTTAAGGACCTCATCCTTGCCGAGCAGATAGGTTTGGCTTTCAAAGTAGAACTGGTCGAAGGAGATGCCGGTCCGCTCCCAGGTTTCCTTCATGCCCCCCACGGCCCAGGCGTTCATCTTTTTCCAGAGCTCCACCGTCGCGGCGTCCCCCGCTTCCCATTTGCGGAGCAGGTCCTGGGCCTTTGCCAGAGCGGGGGCCTGAGCTTCCGCTTCTTCTTTGGTGAGGCCCTTTTCTTTTTCCAGGGCCTTTACTTCTTCGGTAAAAACCTTGTTGAACCGGACATACCAGTTTCCCACAAAATGATCCCCCTTGAGGTTTTCCGATTCGGGAGTCTTCCCTCCGCCCTCTTCCTGATAGGCCAGCATGGATTTGCAGATGTGGACCCCCCGGTCATTGATGATGCAGACCTTGCAGACCTCCGCCCCACAGGCCGCGAGGATGCGGGAAACGCTTTCCCCCAGCACATCGTTGCGGAGGTGCCCCAGGTGGAGGGGCTTGTTGGTGTTGGGGCTGGAAAATTCCACCATGATCCGGGAACCCGTGAGGGTTCCGGGGCGGCCAAAGGCAAAGGTATCGCCGGAGGGTGGAAGGCCCGCCGCGGGCCTATTCTCAGCCTCCCCCGCCGCCATCAATACCCCTGGCGCGAGCGCCTCGGCGAGGATGGCGGCGGCGGCTTCGCCCCGGTTCAGACGGACGTTGAGGTAGGGGCCCTGAGCAGCAAAACTGCCGCCGGCATCGATACCATTGCCGCCTGCGGCTTGCGCGCCTCCGTCATCCTCTGCGGACAGGGCGGCGGCTACGGCCTGGGCGATTTGCGGGGGGCCCTTCCGCAGCAGTTTGGCAAAGCTGAACATGGGGAAACCCAGGTCCCCCAACTCAGGCTGTGGGGGAATCTCCGCCACCACTTGGGCGGGATCGATGATCCCTTCAATACCCGCATCCTTCATCACCCGGCTCAGGGCCCGGGCAATGCGGAGCTTCCAGAGCTTCTTGTAATCGTACATGTTAATTTCTCCCGCTTTCCATTTTGTCAATCTCGTCCAGGAGTTGGAGGACCCGCTGAAATTTCCGGATCATATCGGTAGCCTCTGCGCTAAAGCCCGGGTCTTTTTCCGTAAAATCCGAAAGGTTGGACAGGGAATCGTACCTGCCCCCGGACTCCTGTTTCAGTATTGCCTTCAATATATTTATGATGGTATTGGCAGCCCCGCGGCTGCGGCTGATGATGCCGAACGCATCTGTGGCGGCGTCGTCCGCCACCATCTGGACTTTCCGCCGCTTTACCGCCAGGGATGACATATCCTGTTTCGTCATGGTATACCGCTTTCCGTATTCCCCGGAAGGGGCTATCCTGGCCTCAATTGCCCGGATATCATCCTCAATTTTGGCCATGTCGCTGTAGCTTTCAATAAATTCGATGCGGTTCTCCTGTTTAAAGAATTCCCCCTTCTCCGTGATGGGCTTTAAAAACCGGTTCATATCCGTCATAAAGACCGCCGAATGAAAGGTCCGCAGAAAGGCCAGGGCAAAGGCCCCGGGCAGGGGGAAGCCTTCGGGGTTTGTCTCGGAGACGGTGTTGGACAGCATCCTGAGTTCCGTCCCTTTAAGAAAATCCTGAAACGAATCGAGCATGCCTTGGCGGCGGCGAAAGATCTGGTATACGGCAAGCTGTTCCTCAATCTGCCGTTTCCAGTATTCCCGGTATACCGCAAACCAGTCCTCCCCGCCGGAAACTATTTTGGGGGACAGGGACATATCCCGGCTTCCGCAGCGGAGTATCAGGGTAAGGGGAATCTTCCGGTTGAAGTTGCGGATGGTGATCATGGCCTTTTCCGCACGGTTAAGGAGGAGCTGGATTTCGGTGTTAATATTAAAGTCGGGGGCAGCGGATTTTTCCTGCAGGATAAAGATAAAAAGCGATTCCAGCAGGGTAAGGGGCGGCGGGTTCCGGAGGGAAAAGAGGATATTGTTCAGGGAGTTCAGCATATCCCGTACCACATACACTGAACAGATTTGAGGGGCCTCTGAACCTGCCCCCGGGGCCTGCTTCCCCGGTGGAGCGGATGGGCCAAAGGCCATAAGCACCCGGTCAAACAGAAAAGACGACAGTTCCTTAAGGCAGTACAGGGACCGGGCATTGGAATACATGGTGTTCCGCTGATCCTCGTTTATCGCCCCAAAGGCGTCCTCCATGGCGCGAAGGGCGGTCTGGCGGATTTCGCTCTCCGAAGCGCCGGGAGATTTTTTCACGATATTCTTCGGGTCCGTCTCTTTCTGCAGCCGGTCATGGACATCCCCCATCTCCAGGGAGCCCAGAAAGGCGTAAAAGGCCCCCCGGTCCCGGCTGACGCTTACATCCAGGGCGTCAAAAAAAAACCGGGCCGATTCTTTCAGGCCCCACAGGAGCTGATAAAATTCACCCTGCAAATTCCCCGGCTGATAATCGTAAAGGCCGGGATAACCGGCGTCGATCTCCCGCCCAACCTTTCCTATCCGGGCATCCTCGAATATCTTCAGGGGGGTCTTGCCTTTAAAAAAACTCAAAATGAAGTAATAAAGACGGTAATACCAGGGCAGTTTGGCGTACTGCTCCACAATCCCGGCGACAGCCGCGGTTTCCTCGTGTACTTCGTACAGGGGCTCCGGGGACATATTGGATTGGGCCCTGAGTTTTTCCAGAAGACTGTTCCGTTCTTCCAGGGGCAGCTCATTGACCAGCTTATCAAGCAGGGAACCTCCGCTGCTTTGCAGCCCGGTTGGGGTTCCAGGGGTTACCGTCGCTGACATGGCTTAACTATACGTTGCGGGGAGAAGGTAGGTCAACGGCGCATAGCCCCTAGGAGAATCGAACTCCTGTTTAAAGATTGAGAATCTTTTGTCCTAACCGTTAGACGAAGGGGCCGTGCAAAAAAATCCGCTTTTTTGCATTTCTTTTGTATTACAGGAAAAACCGGTTCTTTGTCAACCACAGGGTAATGCGCCGCCAATAAGGCAGCGTCCCGTTGACTATTTCCCCAGCTTTTCTTCCAATTCCGAAATCATCTTCTCGTACTCCAGATGGATAAGCTGTTCCCGCAGCCATACGATAAAGTCCCCCTGCTGTTTATACTCAAAGGCTTCAAGGACCCCCAGGGTTTCGTCCATCTCCTGTATCCGGTACTGTTTACAGGCTTCCAGCAGCCGGGTGAGCAGCGCCGGATCAGGGGCCTCTGCCTCGGGTTTCTCCTCCGGGGGGGTATCAAAATTCCCCAGCAATTCCCCGATCCGGCCAATCAGATGCTCTATGTCATCAAGCAACTCCCCGTTATGGGCGGCCACGTATTCATAATCTCCCATTTTGGCTGCGGCTTCCAGGTCCGCCGCCCGGTTCCCGGCCTCATCGGCGCAGATGCCCCTGACAGAACCCTTAAGCCCGTGTACCCCGATAGCGTATTCCCCCAGGCTTTCCTCACTTACCGTCCTCAGGCGATCCAATAAAGCGGGGGTACCTTCCGTAAAGGTCCTGAGTATCTTAAGATATATCTTATCGCTCCCGTACTGTATCCTTCCCCCCTGCAGATCGAGACCCTTTACAAAGAAGCCGGCCAGCAGTTCGTTTTCCTCATTCACTTCTTCTTCACCCATCGAGGATTGCAGCTTGACCTGCTTTTCCCCGGGGGTCCACTTAACCATGATCTCATCCAGCTTGGCCAGCTCTATGGGTTTGGAAAGATAATCGTTAAATCCTGCCCCCAGAAACATCTCCCGCATCCCGCTCATGGCGTTTGCGGTCAACGCGATTATGGGCAGCTCCTTAAAATAACTCCCCTCAAGTTCCCGGATTGCCCCGGCCGCCTCTACGCCGTCCATCCCCGGCATCATGTGATCCATAAATACCAAATCGTAGTGATTCTGTTTGACAAGCGAAACCGCTTCCGCCCCGCCGCCGGCCATGTCTACCCTGGACTGATAAGAAGTCAGCAGTCCGTCAATTACCAATAAATTGGTTTTGATGTCATCCACTATCAGTATCCGTGCATCCGGCATGACAAAGCGTATCCATCCCGTTTTCCGGCGGTCCATCTGGGACCGGTGGTTCAGCACATTCGCAACCGACAGGGCCCAGGCGGGCATTAAGAGGGTGGGCAAATTCTGATAGGACGAAATCTCCCCCAGATGCTCCAATACCACCAGGGTTATTATCCCTTCTCTCCCGGAGATATGCCGATTCACCGGTTCCACAAGATCCGCAGGCACAAAGATAAAGTTATAGTCCTCACCGTCGATCTCTTTTAAAAGTTCTTCCTTATCCGCAACCATGGTTCCGGATACCTTAAAATTACGCAGTGTTTGCCAGATAGAATAGGCATACTGCTGGTCGGATTCGTAAAAAAGCACCCGCTTCTCCGAAGGGGCTTCCACCTTCGCCAGGGCTTCCTTATCGGTAAATTGCTGCCGCAGCTTCGCCGTAAACACCGATCCTTTTCCGTACTCACTGCTTACGGCTATATCCCCGCCCATGGCCTGGCACAGGTTCCGGGCTATGGCCAGTCCCAATCCGGTCCCCTCCACATTACGGTTCCGCTTTACATCCAGCCGCACAAAATTGCCAAACAGTTTGTCCAAATCCTCCGGTTTGATCCCTATACCGCTGTCCGCTATGGTAAAGGTAAGCTGGATATCACTGCTGTCAGTAATACTGTCGGCAGCGCCGGCCGGATCTCCCTCCCGGCTATCGGCATTGTCCGCTTTTACCGGGGCATATTCCAGGCTGAACCGGATAAAACCCTCGTTGGTATACTTTGCCGCGTTTGATAACAGGTTGATCAGCACCTGCCGTATCCGGCTCTCGTCCCCCAGCAAATGATTGGGGATATTGCTGTCTATGTTTACCGAAAACACCAGGGGCTTATCCGCAATACGCACCCGGATCACATTGATCACATCGTTAATCAGGGAGGCCAGGGCATAGGGCGCCGTATTTATGGTCAGGGACCCCGACTCTATCCGGGATAGATCCAGAATGTCGTTGATAAGGGACAGCAGGTTATACCCCGCCTGTTTGATACCCGTCACATATTCCGCGGCCTTTGGCGCCAGATTGGTCCGCAGGGCCAATTCGCTCATACCGATTATGGCATTCATGGGGGTACGGATTTCATGGCTCATCCGGGCCATAAAAACGGACTTATTGTGGCTGCTGTCAACGGCGCGCATCTGGGCCATACTAAGCCGGGTTATCATGACGCTTAAGAGGATTACCAGAATAAGGGCCAGCAGGGACAGACGTATGGCGGTGTAGAACACATCCCGGTAAAAACTTGCCACCGGGGTAAAAAGGGCAATATACCATCCATTGGATAAATGCCGGCAAAACAAAATAACCGATACGCCGGCCACATTCTTGGTCCGCATGGCAGTAATGTTTCCATTTTTAAGCAGCGTATCGGTAACCTTAAGGTAATTCTGATCCAGGTCCTGCAGCTGGCGCCCCCGGTAGGCGCTTTCCGGGTGGGTTAATATCACCAGGAATTGATTAAGCAGCATGCCGTACCCGCCATCGGAGAGACTTAAGGAATTAATATAATTACTGAGCCGGGAAATTTCCACGTCCATTACCAGGAAGCCGTAAAAATCTCCCTTCCTGCCAAAAATATTCCGGACCAGGGAAATAATAATCTGCCCGGATCGGCTGTTCACATAAGGGGCTGTATAGGCTACCTCTTCCTTGCTTCGTACCCCCGCCTGATACCAGGTTTGCCCCTGGGGAAGAAAATCTTTTGCCGATCTGATTCCGCTTGAGTCGATCATCTCGCCCCGGATATACCCAAAGATACCGGTAAAATCAAAGGGATTTTGGATGTCCGTGTTCATCCAATTGGTGGTATCCAGGAGGTATTCGTAAATTTCCTGCTGGGAAGCGCCCTGATCGAGCATGCTCTGAATTTTCCAATATGAACTATCCAGGACAGTTTCGGCTTCCGACAGTCTCGTGGTAATATTCGTTTCGGTGGTACGCAAGGTTTCCGTAGCGCTGTTGATCAGATGTTTTTGCAATACACCGTTCACCGAAAAAAATCCCACGAGTACCATTAAAAAGAAGGCGCCAAGGATCATTAATACGTAAGCATAAGTACTTTTGATAATTGATTTCCATTGCGACAAAATTTTTATCATATTAATTAACACTCTTTATCGTATGATAATACCAATGACTGCCCCGGATTTCGTCGGTGGAAAGGTATCTTCCCGGGCCCCCGATAAGCTGTCCGTCATTGGTCAGCATTTCCCCATAAAAGATATCAAATCCATCGTTGAATATTTGATCCCGGGCCCGGGTCATGATATCCGTTGTTCCCGGCGCAGCAATACTTTCGTTAATCCGGGCAAGACTGACAATCCCACCCGTCATATTCCCCAAATAGGGTTCGGTAGTAAAGGCGCCGTCCATCACGGACTGCACCAGATCGGTATAATACACCTCCCAGCGCCACAACACCGAGGTCAGCACCGCAGCCGGCGCCAGGTTTTCCATATCCTCATTGTACCCAATACCCCAGACACCGGCCTTTCCCGCCTCAATCTGGGGATTCCCCGTATCGCAGTGCTGGGCTATAACATCGCAGCCATCCTCAATAAGGGCCCGGGCAGCCCTGGTTTCGCCGTCCGGATCGTACCAGTCGGAGGTAACCACAACGTACACCCCCGCCAGGGGATTTACACTCTCCACCCCCAGGGCAAAGGCGTTAAGCCCGCAGGTTACCTCATTGTTTTCTTTGCCCATTGCGGCAACATATCCTATTTTGTTCGTCGCGGTTTTTAATCCCGCCACAATACCGCTTAAATAACGGGCCTGATACACACGGCCAAAGTAATTAGTCAGATTGGTTTCGTTGTGTTCGGCCCCTGCCGTGGTGGCAAATATCACATTGGGAAACTCGGCCGCCAGTTTCCCGCAGGTTTCCATATAGCCATCGGATGTTGCAATAATGATGTTGGCCCCCCTGGCAATACATTCCCGCATGCCATATTCTACAGCCACGGGGTCCACATCGGAAACATCAGTTTTATGGATAACCTGATCATCCTGGAGTCCCAGGGCCTGCTGCATTTTCAGGATGCCCGCATAATGGGCATGGTCATACATGTTGATGCTGACCAGCGGATCGGTCCGGTAGATGACACCGATTTTGACGGCTTTTTTATTCATCGGCACGCCGGCTTTCCAGAACTCAGCATCACTGCGCTTTTCACATCCCAAAAGCGCCAGACAACTCCACATCAGGACAGAAAAAACAATATTACGCACGCCTTTTTTCATAAAAATATACTCCTGACACTAATGCTGTGCCGGCGCCGCATTCGCCGTATTAATAGAGAGAATTATTTTATCAATCAGCGCAGCCATTGCACGCGGATTATGATTTTCCGCAGGCCTGCATATATCCTTAAGCAGGGGATCTATATGTATCCCGTAACGCATGGACCGCAGCTCACTGATAAGATTTTCCACCCGGACGGCATTGCCCTGTTGGCAGTTGTCTTTCAATATAAGAAGGGTTCTTGTTAAATAGTCCCTGGACACAAGCCGCCGGGTGTCTGCCAACAGTTTATTTATCTTTTCAAAAAGGCTCTTGGTATTAATCGGCTTAACGACAAAACCCCTGGCCCCGGCTTCTATGACGTTCCGGATCACTTCCTGGGAGGCATGGGAGGTAACAAATATCACCGGTATATGATAATATGCGGGATCGTTTTTCAGGTTTGTCAATAAATCCATCCCCGACACGCCGGGCATATCCATATCCAGGAGGATCAGGTCAATATTATTAGCCTGCAGAACGCTGAGCGCTACGGATGCGGATTTTGCGAGACATACATTAAAGAGGCCCTCTAAAATATTTTTGATAATGCTCAGACTGGCCACATTGTCATCTACTGCAAGAATCGTTTTCTTCGTTTTTGCCATAAAACACCTCTATTTATAGGGTGGTTCTCAATTCTAAAGGAATTTACACTCAATATATAGAGAAAATTGATTTTTTGTCTAGCCCTGCTGCGGTAACTCCCCCCTGAACGGAAACGGGGGAAATTTCCCGGGTAATTGACAATATTCCCCGCATGGGCTAAATTTTTTCTAATTTAAGCAAGTAGAGTCCGGAGACATGTCCTATGACAATACGAGCACGGTTGATGCGCGATTTCATTATATGCTTCGCCCTGACCTGCGGCATCACCGCCGTAATAGTCTTTACCTTTGTCCGGCAATCCTCCGGTGAATCTTTCCTTGATCTCGCACAAACCCATCTGGAGCGGGTGGAAGACCAAATCAACGGCTTCCTGGAGCCGGGGATTATGGGCGTGGAATACCTTGCGAAACTGGATTTGGTGCAAAACTTCCGGGGCAGATTGAGCAGTTATGTCGATACCCAAAACCCCACTATACCGCGTTACGCTGATTTTACCCCCTATGAACAGCAGCTTTACGATGAATTTATCAGATTGTTTAACGCTAATGACCGTTTTGAGGTAATTCGGATTATGGACGACAGCGGCGGATACCTGGAGGCGCCGGCAGGCTATGCCAAACCGGCAGGGTACGATCCCCGTCTGCGGCCCTGGTTTACCGAGACAATCTCAAGGCCGCAAAAAACCTCCATCAGCACGCCTTACTTGGGAACCCGGGGCATAATGAGCTGCGGTGTGTTATCCAAAATGTATGACCCCTCAGGGAACCTGCTGGGTATAGTCGGTATAGATTATGATTTGAATAAGTTGACCCAGACGCTGGACGAACGCCGCATTTTGAAGACCGGCTATCTGTTGGTATTCGATGCGGACGGCAGGATTATTGCCGATGGCGGACACTCCGAATACGCCGAATGGGATCCGGAGGACTACCCGAATATAGTAAAACAGACGGCCTCATCGCCGGACGGAACCATGGAGGGTATCAATAACCATGGAATCGCCAAATACATAGTGACCCGCACATTGAAAACCACCGGCTGGAAGGTGGCTGTCGTATTTGACAAGGCCGAAGTTATGGAACATCCCAATGCCATTTTAAGAATGATATTGATTCCAAACGCACTTATTTTGATTTTCGCCGTATTCCTGCTGCTGATTATTACCCGGAGCATTGTGCATCCCATAAATAATCTGATAGACGCCGCAGACATTATCTCCGCAGGGGAATATGGGACCTCGGAAGAGCTGCGCAAAATACTGGAACACAAACTTACCGTAACCGGGCAGGAAGAGGGCATGCGGCTGTCCCGGTCCCTGAAAAGCATGATACAGACGCTCCAGGAACGTATAGAAAATGAACGCCGGGCGAACGACGCCAAGAGTGAATTTCTGGCGAGGATGTCCCACGAAATTCGTACTCCCATGAACGCAATCCTGGGGATGTCCGAACTGATCCTGCGGGAGGACACATCCGACCTTGTCCGCGAGCACGCCGAAGGCGTCCAGCACGCGGGTGCAAACCTGCTGGCGATTATAAATGACATACTCGACCTGTCCAAAATCGAAAGCGGCAAGATGGAAATTGTCAAAACAAAATACGAATTTGCGTCCCTCATCAACGATGTGGTCAGCATCGTACGTATGCGGGTTATGGAAAAGCCGATACAGCTTGTTGCGAATATCGACTCACGACTTCCGAGCCGGCTGATCGGCGACGAGGTGCGGCTGCGGCAGATTTTATTGAACCTGCTGGGCAACGCCATCAAGTACACCCAGTCGGGGTATATCAAGCTGACTGCCACCGGCGCGTTTAACGACAACGGGACCATCATGCTGACTTTCTCCGTGGAGGATACGGGAATCGGCATCCGCGCAGAGGATATAGCAAAGCTGTTTGAAAGCTTCAGTCAGTTTGACCTGCAGCGGAACCGCAGCGTGGTGGGGACGGGGCTGGGGCTGGCGATAACCAAGGACCTGGCGGTGGCCATGGGTGGGGATGTGACGGTGACCAGCGAGTACGAAAAGGGCAGTACCTTTACCGCAACCCTGCTGCAAAACATATCCTCGGTTGACACCCTGGCCCGGGTGGAAAACCCCGGGAGCAAACGGGTCCTGGTCTATGAAAACCGCCCGGTCTACGCCGCCTCCCTCGCGTGGTCCCTTGAAAACTTGGGGGTCCCCTACAAAGTCAGTACGATTGCCGAATCCCTGGAAAATTCCCTCACCAGCGAGGGCTATGCGTTTGTATTCGTAGCCACATCCCAGCTTGAGGAAGCGGGCAAGCTGTCCAAACGGCTTAAGCCCTCCACCACGGTGGTGCTGCTTGCGGAATATGGCGAAACCGCCGCCCTGCGGGACATCCGGGTGGCCTCGCTGCCCATCCACACCCTTTCCCTGGCGAATATATTAAACGGCGTGGAAGGCGCGGGGTATTCCGAGCGGGTTACCGTGAACTGGCAGTACACCATCCCCGACGCCCGGCTGCTCATCGTTGACGATATCCACACCAACCTGCAGGTAGCGGAGGGTCTGCTGTCGCCCCTTGAGGCCAAGATAGACACCTGCCTAAGCGGCCGGGAAGCGGTGCAGCTGGTACAGGACAATGAATATGACATCGTCTTTATGGACCACATGATGCCCGGGTACGACGGCATGGAAGCCACCGCCGCCATACGCTCCCTGCCGGGTGAAAAGTATCAGAAGATGGTTATCATCGCCCAGACCGCCAACGCGATCAGCGGCATGCGGGAAAAGTTTATTGAAAACGGTTTCGACGACTATCTGGCAAAACCCATTGAAACCAAGAAGCTGTTCGCGGTGATAAACCGGTGGATTCCCCGGGAGAAGCGGGTATACGGGGCGAAGCAGGCACTGCCCACCATTGCGGCGGATGAAGATTTCGGGATACGGATAGCGGGGGTGGATACGGCGCAGGCGATCCGGTCGATGGCCTATTCGGTGAACAAATATGTGAACGTGCTGGCGACCTTTTGCCGGGACGCCCGTGAGCGCCTGCCTGGCCTGGAACAGGCCCCCGGGAACGAGGATGAATTGAAACTGTTCATCACCCAGGTACACGCGTTGAAAAGCGCCTCACGGGCGGTGGGGGCGCTGGAAGTATCGGCGCTGGCGGAGGAGCTTGAGCAGGCGGGGAATAATTTCGATATTCAGAAGATACAGGGGAATATAGCCGCGTTCAGGGCGGTGTTGTCGTCTTTGGTGGAACGGATTGAGGAGGCGCTGTCGAAACGGAATACCGGCGTTGACACGGCGGTCGGCGGTAAAAACCTTGCGGCCCTGCAGGCGGCGCTGGAAACGGAAAACCTGAAAGAGGCCTACGCCCTGCTTGATACCCTGGAGCAGGAACAATACGGCCCGCGGACAAGCAATGCCCTGCGGGAAATAGCCAATTCGCTGATGATGTACGATTTCCCCGGCGCCATGGCCGCGCTTAACACCATAAAGGAGGGGTCATAAATGGAACCGGAACGGAAACTGATCGTTCTGGTGGACGACGATCTCTCCAACCTCAGGATCGGGCGGAACGCGCTGAGCGACGCCTACGAGGTCTATACGGTGCCCTCCGCGGAGAAGCTGTTTGAATTGTTAAAGAAGTATACCCCCCATCTGATTCTGCTTGACATTGACATGCCCGGGACGGATGGGTACCAGGCAATAGGGATACTGAAAAGCCATGAGGAAACCAGGGACATACCGGTTATATTTCTAACGGGGAAGAGCAACCCGGATAACGAGCTGAAGGGGCTTGAGCTGGGGGCCATAGACTACATAACAAAACCCTTTGTGTCAAAATTGCTGAACAAGCGGGTGGAGCTGCACCTGCGGCTCCTGGAGCAGGACGAGAAGCTGCGGAGGTTCAACGGGAATTTGCAGGTCATGGTGGATGAGAAAACAAAGAACATCCTTGATCTGCAATACTCCATACTCAAGACGGTGGCGGACCTGGTGGAGCGCCGTGACGGTGATACCGGGGGCCATATCATGAGGACCCAGCGGAACCTGAAAATACTGTTAGACGCATTGATAGAGTCGGGGTTTTACCGGGACCAGATTGACCCGGCCTGGGACCTGGAACTTATCACACTGTCCTCGCAGCTGCACGATGTGGGAAAGATAGCCATAGACGACAGCATATTGCGGAAGCCGGGAAAACTGGACCATGATGAGTTTGACGAGATAAAGAAACATACGACTTACGGCATAGAAATAATCAACCGGATGATGGGCAATATTCCTGCGGACAACGAGTTTTTAAAGTTCGCCAAGATATTTGTAGAAACCCACCAGGAGAAGTGGGACGGTTCTGGCTATCCCCACGGCCTTACGGGAGAGGAGATACCGCTCTTGGGGCGGGTTATGGCAATCGCCGATGTGTACGACGCCCTGGTATCCGAGCGCCCCTATAAAAGCGCTTACACCCACGAAGAAGCGGTCAGGATTATCCTGGATGGCAAGGGCTCGCACTTCGACCCGGTTCTGGTGGAGATGTTTGAACAGGTTGCTGAGACATTTAAAAGATGACAGGGAGGGGCAATAAAACGTTTCCCGGTTTATCCTATTGACAAAACCGTGATCAATATTGATAATAAAAGGGTATCAAGATTTAAGGAGTATACCATGAAAAGAATGCTGGGGATTGTTTTAGCGATCTTCTCCCTGGGGATAAACGGGTGCATCTCGTTTTCGTACAGTAGAACTGTCATCGATTCATCAACGGAATTACCCTTCGATGAATGGTTCTTTTCCAACAGTTTTTATACTCCCTATGATAATATTGATGATGTATATGACTACGTTATAGACGCCAGCGCCAAATTTTCAAGATCCGTAAATAAGCCCTCCCTGAGAAGCGCGATGGCAAAGATAAACGGTCCTGCGATAACAGAAGATGCGCCGGTCTCTCTTTATTGCATGATAAAAGCGGAAGATGATCATGGTGAAATAGATTTATCCAACAGTATAAATTCCCTGGAATTCGTTTTAAAGCACGCAAATTCAGCGGTTTTGACCTTTTTGATTTTTTACGAAGACCGGGCAATATCAATATCAAATTTTCATCTCAAAGAAGGGTATAAATATAATGAGGGATACGACCGGTATAATACATTTGACATAGAGGGTATTCCCTATATACCTACGTATTTTACCGGCTGGACTGTAGACACGGCCTTTCAATACCTGGATGGTCAAATAGATTAAGAAAAGGGCGTACCCCCCAAGAAGGGGGTACATCCAAGCTTGCTTTATCGTGAAAGCTATACGACGTTTTTGCGGTTGCGATAGATTAGGGAGAGGTCTCTTAATCCCAGAAATTCAAAAGAAATTCACTTTTCCCGCTTGAATACTGAAAATGGCAGATGGGCCATTCCAATCTCCTGCAAAATGGCCTTGAACATGGGATTTTTATCTGCCGTTTTATTTTGCATAGAGTTTTAGAACGCCCGTTGTTGGGTAGTTCTTTTGAGCTAATTCTTTATACTGTAAAGACTTAGCTCAATTTCCCCAGGGAGGATTTGAACCCCCACAAGCAGATCCAGAGCCAATGCTCCAACCGAACCCAATCCACAGGGAACCATCACTACAAGACGTAAATCCTTATACCATAAGGACTTGTGCCAAGATGATGATAGTCTATAAAAAATTGGGTGAAGCGTCAAGTCTTCGATTTTGGTCATTTATAGGGCTATTTTAGTGACAAGATAGTGACAAATTAGGTCTAAATTCCTTCCAATTTTATCCCCTATAAGCCCCAAAAGGCTCGAAAACAAGACACAAATTTCTCTATTACTATCTATGTTGTATATTTATAACTTTCTATGTCCCAATCCGTTACTATTGATTTTATGGTTGCTAAACCGAGCCGACCATGATAAATTTTCCCCAAAATACTGGTAAATAAGGAACAACAGGGCTATGGCTGAATCAAAGGAGCTTTCCACCCCTATAAAAGGCGGCATCCTATCTAACCCCAAAGACCTAAAGCAATTTATGGATAAATTGAAGGTAAGCATTGATTTAGCCCAAGCAGCCCTAAAACAAAAGGGTATAGACCCCAACAAATACAAGGAAATTCTGGAAAAAGGCCAAGAATGGGCAGGGTTGAAATTAGAGGCTGAATTGAAATTGAAGGATTTCATTGAGTCTATTCCTTCAGGGGCAGGGAGACCAAAATCGAATATTTCTGCCCCTAGGGATAAAAATAAAGCTGATATAAGAAAAGAATTGGGCCTAACAGACAAGCAAATTTACCAGATTAAAAAATTAACCCCTTTCAGTGTAAAACAAGCCATAAAACAGTCAAAAGAAGATGGCGATATTCCTACTCGTTATAGTGCAATAAAATTAGCCAAAATTGAAAGGGAGAGGTCAAATTTAGAATCAAGTTTGAATGGAGCAGTTAAAGCCTCAAGACCAACAAAAATAAAACAATATTCGATGATTATAAATATTAAAACCAGCACAAACAGAATAAATAAAAAACTTTTATTTGATGACAAGGAAGACTTTGAAGAGTTCTACAATGGATTAACTGAGAGATTTGAGGAATATGTCAATTATCATGCTATTAAAAAAACACCCTTCAATTATACAGGCAGCAAAGCCAGATTGATACCTCAAATTTATCCCCATATTAAAAATCACGAAAACATTGTTTCCCCTTTTTTAGGAGGGGGCTCTTTTGAAATCTATTTGGCCAATCGGGGGCATAATGTCACAACTTACGATTATAGTCCTGACATATCAAATATGTGGATACAAATACAAAATAACAGTGATCTGTTGAAAAATCGAATACAATATTTTATATCAGAAAAAGTGTTGGTTTCAAAAACTGAGGAATACAGACAAACTTATAACACACTCTTGCATGATTATTTTGATGGTGGTGTATATACCGATAATATAGATAAGGCTGCAATCTATTGGATACTATTAATGGGTAGTTTTGGAGCAAAGATCGTGACGGGGAATGCAAGTTCTGATTTTTATTATAGATTAAAACCTGGAAATGTTGACAGAATAAAACATTTTGACGGTTTGACCTTTGGCGGAAGAATATCATTTGAAGAATCCATACCAAAACATCCAAACGATTTTTTATATTGTGATCCACCATATATGCTTGACATAACTCACTATGGGGTCGAAGAATATAATCCAGAGTTGCACAGGGATTTTGACCACCATTTATTAGCCGAAGTGCTTAATAGCCGGAAAAATTGGATTTTATCCTATAACAATGTCCCGGAGATAAGAAAGCTTTACAAAGGGCATGAAATAATGGAATTGAAGGTAGGCTACAAGCTTTCAAATCAAAAGGATGGAAAAGAAAAGATAGGCACGGAACTACTTATCTTCGGATAAGAACAACTATTTTTTCAAGTAATATGGATATCACCATCAATAAGCATTTCAAGAACCTCTTCCGGTCACTAACAGAAGATGAATTTAACCAACTTGAAGAAAACATCCTACAGGACGGCATCAGAGACCCCCTTGTTTTATGGGGGGATGTCCTTATTGATGGTCATAACCGATATTCCATAGCCCAAAAGCATAATCTAAAGTTCAAGACCGTCAAGCTGAACTTTAAGGACAAGACAGAGGCTGAAATCTGGATAAGGGGCAACCAGAAGGGGAAGAGGAACCTCACAGGGCTGGAGCAACTATACAACATCGGCAAACTCTATGAATTGACCAAAAATGTCCAGGGTGGGGACCATAAATCAAAAGGTCGTAATGACCAGTTGAAAAACACAGCCATTAACCTATCGGAAAAATATAATGTTGGTGAAAAAACCATTCGTCGGGCTGCTGATTTTGCCAAGGAAATAGACACCATAGGGGAAATTAATTCAGATATAAAGGACAAAATCTTATCAGGAATTATAAGGGCTACACAGAAAGACATTTTGCATCTTGCCAAGATGGATTATCAGAAAAAAGAGAGGATTATTCAATTTTTAGAAGACTTTCCTGTTTTCTCAAAAGCCAAAAAGCAAGTTGAAATTGAAATGTCCAAGAATGGAAAACAACAACAAATTATTAAAGAAACAAAACGGAAGCCTCCCATAATTTATCAAATGGATTGTGTTGATTTCATCAATTCCTGTAAGCCTTATGCCTTGTTATTGACAGACCCACCCTACAGTACCGATGTCAAAGACATTGATGCCTTTGTTAATCGATGGCTTTATCCGGCCTTGGACAAATTAAAGCCAACAGGGGCAGCTTATATCTGTATTGGGGCTTACCCACAGGAGTTACAAGCCTATTTCAATGCCAAAATTCCAAAGCATGTTGCCCTGAGACAGGTTCTGGTATGGAATTATAAAAATGTCCCTATGGTCAAGGTTAAGGGGTATCGGCAGACCTATTGCAACATTTTATTTTATCAAGGGAAAGAATCATCCATAAGTATAGACGATCCTTCTGAAGGCTGGTCTGTTTTTGACGATAGTAAGCCCGATCAACGGCATGGAAACTATTATCACGATTGGCAGAAGCCAATGACTCTGGCAGAGAAATTTATCCGTCATAGCACCCAGAAGGGGGATTTGGTCATTGACCCTTTTGTTGGAACAGGAACTTTCGTCTTGGCAGCCTCAAAGTTGGGCCGTATCGGGGTAGGGGCTGATATAAATAAAGACCACCTAAAGATTGCCGAAAGCCGGGGCTGTCAAATTTTGAAATAAATACTTCTCAAATTGTTCGTTTTTTCTTAAAATTCTCCGAATTTTCAATAAAATTCCTCAGAGATCGCTTACATAATTTTTATGAAAACAATAAAAGAAGATACTGGTCTTCCCAACACCAGTGTAGTCACCACTTCCTCTAAAAAAGAAGTGGCTGTTAAGTTGGTTGCAGATTCCACACTTGCTGCAAAAACCTCAGTGATTTCTTGTGATTGGAGATCAAAAACATTCCATTATGAAAATGGTAAGTTGGTGAGTGAGCCAAAAGTGGATTTATCAAAGATTGTGTTTAAAAAACATGATCACAGTCATGATATCCACACCAGAGAAGAATCAATTCTTAAAGAGAAAGAATTGCTGCTCACAACCCAAAGAGCTAACCAAGCCCACAAAGTAATAGTAGACCAGTTTTTTGAGGGATCTGATGGAAGTGAAAGTCTCAAAAAGATGATCCACATCTTCCCCAAATTCTGGAAGTGGAGCCTTGAAGCCAGCCCTAAAGCCCCTATGGCCTATTATCTCAATCTTATTGAGACTGCCCTTATGTGGGCTAAAAAAGAGGGGGCTTATGGTTATAACAAAGTGTTTCATGGTGAAGCTGGTGATTTCAACTACACCATCTTTTATCCTAAAGAGACTTTTGAGGCCATCTTAAAATAACCCTTTTCTTGCCATGGTGAGTGGAGCCAGAGCTTGGTAAGTTTATTGGCTCCCGCACCAATTTTTAAAAATAAAGAATTGTCCAGAATAAAAATTTTGGATAATTTACTTACATTATCTATATAACAAATGATGACCCTGACATCTGTAAAAACAGGCTGTAGGTTGTTCCCATCAGGAATAGGGAGAAGGGCTAAGGAGGCCCAAAATAATGAGTTCTTTACCTTATGAGATGAATGTTGAAGAAGAAAAAGCTTTCCATGAACAGAGCCTCAAGGATTACTTGGATAATCTGAGGAATTTGTCTGGAGCCATTAAGGACCATATTGATGGTATCACTAATGAAAGCCAATTAGAGGATTTGTGGGCCTTTTCTAATGTGGCTGGTCTTACTACTTGGATGTTGAACACAGGTGATACTAAGGTTCAGGTATTGGAAAAGGTCAATGAGAAGATTGAACTTCTTGAGGCATTTTAACTGGTAGTGGTTCTCAAGGGTGGGGTTCAATTCCCCACCACCAGTATAGATTAAAAAAAATATTTATTTATCAAAATGAAAAAGTTTCTTACATCAATAATAACAGGCCAAAGGAGGGCCTTAATTATGAAAAAAATAATTAACCTTGAACTGGCTAAACCATTTTATGAATTAGCCCTGAAGAACCGAAGATATTCTCTTGTAACAAAAGAACTTTGTACTGATGGAATCAAGTTGAGGATAACAATGAATGGTGAGGGATTGGCGTTAAAGGCAGTTGATATGTTTGGTGAGCTTTGCCATAAAGTGAAACCTTTCATGTCCCCCCTTTACAGGCAGCCAACACCAGATACAAAGACTGGCGTTTATCTTGAAGTCACACCAGTCCAGTTTGTGTTTTGTACCTTCAAACATGGCATGGAATCAGTGTCTGAATTAGGTGAATTGGAATTAAGGTAAAAATAATTGATTTAAGCAGTTCAAAAAACAAACCATCAGATTTTTGGAGTGGTTGATTTGGTGGCACTTTAATATGCCACCTATTATTTCAAATATACCTTCCTAAAATGCCATTTTTGGGCAATTTTGCCCTTTGGATCAGAAATAAAAATCTCCGCCGCAGAGCGGCGGAGTATTTGAGGATTTTCATTTGAAAATCAGTCAAACAACGAAGGCTCTTCTTTCTCCCTCTTCCGGTATAGTTGTTTGTAGTGTTCTTCTGTCCCATGCGATTTTACGTAATTTGTTATTACTGT
>BNVE01000056.1 GCA_025997875.1 Spirochaetia bacterium | reverse complement strand
TTAGACTTTTACGTTCAACCCAAACAGACAAGAAACGGAGTGCCAGACGAAAACAATTCAAAGCGGCTCTCAATCAAGATTTCCTTCATGATGTTCTATTTGGCAAATGTTAAATGCTTTTGCCCTGCCTTGGTTCGTTTGACCAGGGCCTTTCTGATGGGATCCAGGATAACGAAGCCCGAGTCGCAGAATACGGGGATGGAAACCACCCAGCCCATGATTTGCATTGCCAGAACCGGGTGCTTGGGCCCCACCACCTTAATCACCATGTCGGCCAGCTTAAAGGCCGCGCCGGTGGCTTCCAGTACGGTGCCAACCAGGGCGCCGAGGATGATCACGATACCAATGCTGGTAAAGGTCCCGGAGAAACCCGCGCCGATAACATTGGCGATCCCCTGGACAACACTTTTGTCTTCCCTGGTAACATTCACCAGAGGAATACCTCCGATCAACCCGAAGATCAGGGACACCGCCATGATCGAAAGAAAAGGATGTATCTTGAATTTTGAAATGGCGAGGATCATCACAATAATTGCGATGACAAAGACGATAATAAGCCCGACACCTGTCATAAAAGCCTCCAAAAAACCTGTGATAAATACATTCTTTCATAGCTAACTGAATCTGTCAATTTTTTTCGTAAACTGTACCAACGCAGGACAGAAGCGGCCTTCCTTTTTCGGCATCCGGTAGACAGCCGCAGGCTTGTCAGGTACTATAGATTTGCCCCGCAGCCAGGAACCATGCGAGGAGACGCCGCCTAACTCCGCCAGGGCCGGAAGGATGCAACGGTAAGCGGTCGGCTTCTGCGCCGTGGCCTCCCTGGCCGCGGGACACTTTTTTTCCCTTGTGTTACACATCCGCTTGCGCAGGGCTCTTCTTTTTCCCCTTCCTTTCCGGTATACTTTTAGCCATGGCAGATGAAGCGCGAGGGGAATCGATTGCGGCGACCCCCGCCCCCAAATACGAAGTAACCGCTACCCGGCGGCGTCCCAAGACCTTTGATGAACTGGCGGGCCAGGAATTTGTGGTTTCTACCCTGAAAAACTCACTGGAAAGCGGTCAGATTGCCCATGCCTACCTGTTTTCCGGGCCCCGGGGCTGCGGCAAGACCAGCGCCGCCCGTATCCTGGCCCGGTCCCTGAACTGCGAAAAGGGGCCCACCGCGACTCCCTGCGGGGTCTGTTCCAGCTGCCGGGAGATCAGCCAGGGTTCCAGCATGGACGTCATCGAAATCGACGGGGCCTCCAACAACTCCGTGAACGACGTGCGGCAGATCAAGGACGAGGTACTCTTCCCCCCCCCAGAGCGGGAAATACAAGGTCTACATCATCGACGAAGTGCACATGCTTTCCTCCAGCGCCTTTAACGCCCTGTTAAAGACCATCGAAGAACCGCCCCCCTATATCGTGTTTATCTTTGCCACCACGGAAATGCAGAAGGTGCCCGCCACCATCAAGAGCCGCTGCCAGCAGTTTGCCTTCCGGCTCATCCCCATCGAGACCATTCAGGAAATTCTGAAAAACATCTGCGCCGAGATGAAAATTGAGGCCGAGGATGAGGCCCTGTTCTGGATCGCCCGGGAATCCACCGGGAGCCTTCGGGACGCCTTCACCCTCTTCGATCAAGTGGCGTCCTTTTCGGCGGGCCATATCAGCGCTCAGCTTATCCGGGAAAAACTGGGCCTGGTAGGGCTGGAAAAACTCAACAGCCTCGCGGAAGCCTGCGCCGCCAACGATACCCCCCAATGCTTCGCCCTTATCGACGAGATCCTCGGTTCCGGTGTCGCCATCGAACAGTTCATCATCGACCTGGCAGGTTTTTACCGGAGCCTCCTCCTTTTGAAAAACGGGGTCACCCGGGAATCCCTTTTGGGCTATAAGCCTGAGCGGTTTTCAGCGGAAGTCCTGGAAAGCCTGGATTCCATCCGGCTGGAACAGGCCCTGGAACTGCTCCTGGACTGTTACCGGAATATCCGCTATTCCGTGTCCCCCCGGTTCGAGCTGGAAACGGCGGTCTCCAAACTTTCCTGGCTAAGCCGGTGGATTTCTCCGCCGGAACTGCGGGCCGCAGTGGACGCCGCCCGCAATGCCCTGGGCGTTTCCACACAGGATGGGCTAGACCGCCCTTTAGCCGGGGGGCCCCCTAGCGGGCCCCGGGAATCCTTTGCGAATACGCCGCCATTCGGCGCGGCCCAATCCGGGGCTTCCCAAACCGGAGAAGCAACGGACCGCAGCGTGGCGGATACCAAGGCCCGGTTCGGCACGGCTTCTCAAGGAAGTACTGCTTCCTCCGACAGCACTGGAAGCGCTGCCCCCTTGGGAGGCGGCCCCTCTTCCCTGACGGAAGAATTCAGGCGCCGCATGGCGGCCAGGGCGTCCGGGGCTGCCGCCGCGGATACCGCCGGCGGTTCCGCGGGACCCGCTGCCGCAGAGCCGTTTTCCGGCGCCGACAGGCTTGAGCCTGCCGCCGCAGATGGAGATGGGGCCACCGGGGATGACGAGGACCTTCCCGTCTGGAGGACCCTGCCCAAAACCGTGGAACAGGATAAGGGGGCCTCCGTCGAACCTGAACCGCCGCCGGATCCCCGGACCGAACGGGTTCTCCGCTTATTTCGAGGAACCATAGTCAAATGAATTACCTGCAAACAGGCAATCGGAGTAAACAATGAACATTAATCCCTTCGACATTCTGAAAAACGCCCAGAAAATACAGGAACAGATGGGGGCCTTCCAGGAGAAGCTCGGCGGCATCAGCATCACCGGTTCCGCCGGGGGCGGCATGGTGGAGATTGACCTCAACGGCAAGATGGAAGTCCTGGCTGTCCGCATCGCCCCGGAGGCGATAGACCCCAGGGAGGCGGAGATGCTCCAGGACCTTGTCACCGCCGCCTTTACCGACGGGTTGGAAAAAATACGGGAACGGATCAACCAGGAGATGGGCGCTCTCGCGGGCGGCATGGGCATTGCCGGAATGCCGGGGATGCCGCCCGGATTCCCCGGCGCCGGTTTCCCCGGCGGCATTCCGGGGCTGTCGTGAGCAGCAGCTTTAACGGCAGCGGCTTCAATGACGGCGGCGCCGACAGCTTCAACCGCGGCAAGCGCCCGAACCAGGGGCTCAACGCCCTGGACCGGCTGGTAAGCATCCTCTCCAAACTGCCCGGGGTGGGCAAAAAAAGCGCGGGCCGCATGGCCTATCACATTCTGGACGCCGACCCCAGCTATGCGGGAATGCTGGCGGAAGAACTGGCGGCCCTCCACCAGGCGATCCGCCGCTGCTCCCAATGCGGCAGTTTTACCGAATCCGACCCCTGCCCCATCTGCGCCGATCCCGGCAGGGATCATTCAATTATCTGCGTGGTGGAACGGGCCCAGGACGTGCGGGTTATCGAAGAATCAAAGGAGTTCCGGGGGCTTTTCCATGTGCTGGGCGGCCTTATCGCGCCCCTGGAAGGGATCAGCCCCGGCAACCTCACCATCGGCCAGCTGATGAACCGGGTCCGCCGGGAGGGGGTGCGGGAGGTGATCCTCGCCATGAACCCCACCATCGAAGGGGACACCACCGCCCTCTATCTGCAAAAGGTCCTTAAGGAATTCAGCGCCGGAGGTATTAATGGCGACATTGAAGTTACCCGCCTTGCCTCGGGGCTCCCCGTGGGCGGCGATCTGGAATACGCCGACCGGCTCACCCTGTCGCGAAGTTTCCGGGGCAGGGTAAAGGTGTAGAGATTTGGAGCCTAATCCCTCACCGATTTAAAGCACTCGTCTATAACCGGGTTCAGTGATTCTAACTCAAAGCCCAAGCCCGCCAGGGCCGGCTTTTCCCTGCTTTCGGCCCAGTCCATGTAAGGGTCCGCATAATGATCCCGCAGGAAGTTGTAAACCAAATTTTCCGCTTCTTCCGGAAGGTTGAAGAAGATACCCTTTCCGGCGCCCAGGATTTTACGGATAGCAGGGCGGGCGTGGGTAAGAAAGCGATCCTGGTACAAATCGTAGGAGCGGCCCGATAATTTCCGCAGTCGGTCCGATACGGAACCGCCGGCGGTCTTAACCTGGCGCCGGGGCTGCCAGCCGGGGGTCCCCTTTGGAACTTGTCCGGCCGGGGTCACGGGTTTCCCTTTTGTCTGTACCGGCGAAATCCCTTTGGCGGACTTTTTGACGGCGGCTCTTTGCGCAACAGCAGCTTTTTTGGCGGCGGTGGAAAGGGCTTGTTGCTTTGGCTTGCCGCCTTTTTTGGGGGCAGATTTTTTTGCGGCCTGTTTTTTCTTTGCCGCCTTTTTGGGCTTCCCCGCAGAGGCTCCGGCGGCTCCTGCCGGGGAAGTACCTGCGGCGGCAGAGGCCGAAACGGCAGGGCGGGGCGCCGGGGCGGAGGGCGCCGGACGCGGGGACAGGGCGTCCTGGCCCATCATATCTTTAAGGACCCGCCATTTTTGTTGAAGGTAATGATCCCCCAGGACGGAATAATAATACCCGGTTACCAGGGCAGCCATAACCGCGCCGAGGATTTCATCGTCCCGGCGTTTCAGCTGCCTGCCCTTACGGATGATAAGATAGGCATCGTGGTTCTTCTTGCCGTACTTGCGGGAATAGAGGAAAAGGATACGCTCAAAGGCGGGATCATCAACCAGGTTCCAGTATTTGACACAGTAAGCCAGAGTCTGATCCTCCACACGGTTCATGGAAGCGGGTATTTCGATACGGCTCAGGTCCGCAGGGGAAAAGCTTACCGTGGAAAAGTCTACCAGGGAGCCGCTCCGGGGGTCCCAATTGCTTTGGAGGCTTTGAATACGGCGAAGCCGGTCCGCCTGCCGCCGGTCCCGCTCCCGGCGCTGCAGTTCATTTTCCACAATGGTCAGCGACTGGGAATGGTAGGAGCGCACCAGCTCAACCGCTTTTTCCATGGACTTGACATGTAAATTCAGAGCCTGGGAATAGCGGTGAAAACGTTCAATCCCCGATACCGCTTCGTAACGGTCATCCGGAAAAAGCCGCAGGATTTCCTCCGCAACCCTGATAGTCGAATACACATCCCGCTTGTTGTAATTTTCTATTTTATCGGTGATATAAGTGATGGCCCGCCGTATCCGTTCTATGGAACGTTCCGTCAGATTCCGGTAAGCCACGGCAAGCAGTTTCTGGTGGATCGGATCGTGGCTGCGGTAGGTACGAAAAAGGGCGGTCCGGAACTGTTCATCGGGATAGCGGGGTTTGAGCCGGGATTCAAAAATATTCAGCGCATCCCGGGACTGCCCGGCGCTGCGCAAAGAGTAATAGCGTTCTATATCGGGATCGTAATCGGGCTGAAGCGAGGGATACTCCGTCCTGAGCAATTCTTTTTGAATATCAGCAATGTTCATCACTTAATATAATAGGATTTTTCCCCCCTTTGTACAATGAATGGCAAGCCAGGGCGGCCGTGCGTGTTGCCCCCCTTCTTATCCTTATGTTATGATGAATTATGAGTATTTTTAACAATCTTTCATTAACTGCGGGAATCGGCGGCATCCTGCTGGTCATGATGAGCGGAACCGCCTTTTCGGCCCCCGGGGACGCTGCCCTGGGGAACGGACTTTTTGCCCGAATCACCACCACCGGGGGCGATATCGTGGTACGCCTTGAATACCAGAAGACCCCCCTTACGGTCTGCAACTTTGTGGCCCTTACGGAGGGGAAAATGGACTTTACCAAGAACAAGCCCTTCTACGACGGTCTGATTTTTCACCGGGTTATCGCGGATTTTATGATCCAGGGGGGCGATCCGGCGGGTAACGGCACCGGCGGCCCGCCCTACAAATTCGCCGATGAATTCGATCCCGGCCTCAAACACGATGGGCCGGGGGTGCTCTCCATGGCCAACGCCGGGCCGGGCACCAACGGCAGCCAATTCTTTATCACGCTGGCTCCTACGCCTCATTTGAACGGCAGGCATACCGTGTTTGGTAAAGTGGTGGAGGGAATTGACATCCTGCAATCAATAGGCAGAGTAAAAACAGATTCCAATGACCGCCCGCTGGAAAGAGTAGTTATAAATAAAGTTACCATCATCCGCAACGGTCCCGAAGCAGCGGCCTTCAAGGCGGATCAGGCCGCATTTGATAATCTGCTGCGAAATGCCGGGGCATCGGCCGCCGCCAAACTCAGGGCCCAACGGGACGCGGATATCGCCCAGATCAACGCGAAATATCCCAACACCCGGGAGACCGCTTCGGGGATACGTTACATCATCCAGAAAGAAGGGACCGGCGCGAAGCCTGCAGCGGGCAAGACCGTCCGGGTTAACGTCAAAGGAATGCTTCTCAATGGCATGGTCTTTGCTGATACTATACTACGAAACCGCCCTCTGGAATTTCAGGCGGGAACCAGTAAGGTTCTCCGGGGCCAGGACGAAATGATTCTGGACATGAAGGTAGGCGAAAAGCGGCTGGCCATCATCCCCCCCGAACTCGCCTACGGCAACCAGGCTGTGGGAAACGGGATCATCCCTGCGAACAGCTTTTTGGTGTTCGAGATGGAACTGGTTGGAATCCGGTAATTTTTGTGGATCATCATCTTAATTCTGATCAAGATGGTAAGTGTCACTAGATAAGGCAAATGTTTCCGCCGCTCCCGGGGTAAGGCGGATGCTAAGATCGTCAAAGATGAATATGGCGTCCGTGCCGGGAACCGATTCCACCAGGGCCCGGCCTTTTTCGTAACCCAGGGTAAAGGCTGAGGTGGAAAGGCTGTCGGCGTCGATGGACTGGTCCGCGATAATGGTCACCGAGAGGAGGCCGTTGTACACGGGATAGCCGTCTTTGGTGGACAGCAGGTGGTGGTAGCGCTTTCCGCCATCTTCAAAAAAACGTTCGTATATGCCGCTGGTAACGATGCTTTTGTTTATAACCTGCAGGATGCCGATATACGCCCCCCGGTTGTCCCGGGGGTCCTGGATGCCGATGCGCCAGGGCATGCTTCCGCCGGCGCCGGATTTTCCCGGCCACAATCCATTCCCCCCACGCCGTGCGCCCATGGCAAGGATGTTCCCCCCCAGGTCGATAAGGGCCCGCTTAACTCCGTTTCCTTTCGCAAGACGGACTGCTTCGTCGGCGGCGTAGCCCTTGGCAATGGCCCCCAGATCCAGGGCCATACCGGGACGCCGCAAAAAAGCGGTCCCCGCCGCCTTATCGATAATCAGATCCCGCCAGTCGATTAGGGCCAGGGCCCGGTCGATTTCGTCCTGCGCCGGGACCCGGGCGGCATCGGAACCGATGCCCCAAAGTTTTACCAGGGGCCCCACGGTGGGATCGAAGGCGCCGCCGCTTGCCTCAGCGTAACGCAGCGCCCGATCCAGCACGGCGATCAGTTCAGCATCAACCGGTACCGGACCAATCCCGGCGTTTTGGTTGATCCGGTCAAGTTCGGTACCGGCCTTATTGGCGCTCATCACTTCCTCAATTTCGCGGAGCCGGGCAAAAATCACCGCATAGCGTTTCTGCGTCCCCTTTTCGAAAAGGTTTACATTGCAGATGGTTCCCAGCACGAATTCCGTCTGGGCGGGGAGACCGCGGGAACAGCCGGTAAAAATGAGCAAAACAAGGGTAAAAACGCTTCTAAATAGATGTTTGTTTATATCAATCTTAATAATCATATGGAATTAATTCTGCCAGAATTATTTTATTAACGATATAGTTCATCTGACCTTCGGTCCACCCCTGTTTCTGGTAACATCCGGATCGACATCCAGTTTTACCGTTCCTGCCATTTCAATAAGTTTCATTCTTTTTCTTGAGTCAATGACTTGTTTTAAAGCTTCATTAATTATGGCGGTTTTAGTAGGCTCACCGGTCCATTGCAGGGCTTCATTTAAATCAAGGGTAGTTCTCATGCATATAATCTATTCCGTTGCTTATGCACTGTCAAGGATTGGCCCTCAAAATCCCCTTCAGGAAGAAATGGTAGGGGAAATTGCCCAGATCATTGCCGATTATATGGCAAAAAGGCTGAAAAATTTGAAAACAAAGCGGGAATTACAGAATATTTGACCCGGACCGCTTCAAGCTGCCGCTATATCTGCAGCCCATAGCCCGTGCTCCTCCCGCCCCCTTCCTCCTGACGCAAAATACCCTTGCCGATAAGGTCCCGGATGTCCCGCAGCGCCGTATCCTGAGAGCAGCCGGCGATCTTTGCCCATTTGGAACTGGTCAGCTTCCCCTCAAAATGGCCCAGCAACAGGTTGATCATTTTTTGCTGGCGGGCATTGAGCAGGGTTTGGGCGTGGGCTTCCCAGAACCGGGCCCTGGATAATACGCCGGCCAGGGTAATTTCGCTTTCTTCTATGGCCCGTTCCAGGCAGACCAGAAACCATTCCAGCCATTCGGTGATGTCTCCATCCCCATGTTGAGTTGTTTCCAGTACCTGATAATACCGCTTGCGCTCGGCCAGGATGCGGCTGGACATGCTGTAAAACCGCCGGGGACTGCCCTCTCCCCGGGCAAGCTGCATATCCGCAAGGGCGCGGGCAATACGTCCGTTGCCGTCTTCAAAGGGGTGAATGGTGACAAACCAGAAGTGAGCAATGGCGGCCTTGAGGACCGGGTCGATTTGGGCGGCGCCGTTAAACCAGTCCAAAAACCGGGCCATTTCATTATCAAGACGGGAAGCCTCCGGCCCCTCAAAGTGGACCTTGGGCTTGCCCAAGGAACCGGAGATTACTTCAATATGACCCTTGCGGTACTTGCCGACACTTATCTTATAAATACCGTTAAATCCCGTTGGGAAAAGCCCTGCGTGCCAGCCGAAAAGCCGTTTCCGGGTAAGGGGGAGTGCGTAGTTTTGGGTTGCGTCCAACATCATTTCTACCACGCTGTCCACGTGGCGGGATACGGCGGGGGCGTGAAACCGCGTTTCCTGTATTTCCAGTCCCAGCCGCCGGGCAATGGAGGACCGGACCTGCTCCATATTGAGGTTTTCCCCTTCGATTTCGTTTGAACGTACTACGTCCAGGGCCAAGGTAGAAAGCTGGGTCTCATCCCCAATCTGAAATCCCAGCCCTTCCATTTTTCCCAATAAACGGCCTTGCCGGTAACGGACTTTGACCAGGGCTGCGGATACCTTTTCCGTATCCCACCTGAAATCGGTCCAGTTTTCACGCTGATGGATATACATTTTCCGGGGTCCCTCTTTTTGCGGAGATTAAGCTGCCTATTCTCCGCAAAAAATGCGGAGATTAAATAGTCTAATCTCCGCAAAATATGCGGTAAATATAGACTTTAATCTCCGCATTGTAAAGGGTTGAATCTACGCATCGCTGGCGAAGTTAAACTTCGCCTAAAGAAAAATCACCCGTGATTTTAAACCGCCTCCCGTCCCGGACTACCTCAAGTTCCCGTCCGGGGAAAAAACGGGGGAGCTTGTCATGGACAAGGATGGCGGCTTGGGTCATGAACGCTTCAAACTCGTCCGGGGGGACCTTGTCCAGGGTGGCGACCCGCAGGGAAATAATGTAGCCCCGGCCTTTTTCGGAACCGATGCCGATGGTAAAATCCGGAGCTATTTCAAAAAGGCCGTCCATTTCGGGGTTGCAGGTTTGCCCCCGAAATGGACGGTTGGGATGAAGGGAAAAACGCTGTCCCCAGCGATCCTCCAGCGCATTGTCAACCTCATGGAAAAGGGCTTCCAGGGTACGGGTAAAAGCAACCAGTTTAGGATGGTCCAAAATTCCCGCCTAATGTTCCCCATCCGTGTTTTGACCGTCATAGTGTGTTTCAACATGCCCGGGTGCGGATGGCGGCGGCCCATAGGGATTGGCCGGAGCAGCCGGGGCAGGAGGCGGCGCATAGTATGGATGAACCGGCGCGGCCGGACGCGGCGCGTAAGAAGACGCAGGCGGCATGTATGAAGGCGCCGGCGGTACATAGGACGGCATCGGTGACGTGTAATGGGCCGGCGCTGCGGGAACCGGGCTCGGCGCGAATGCAGGGTCCTGATTTGGCGCGTATACGGGAGCCGGCGTGGGGGCCGGGCTCGGCGCGTATACCGGGGCCGGTGTGGGGACTGGGCCTGCTACGTATTCAGGAGCCGGCGGCGGCTGGTATGCCGGGGCCGGAGTTGGAGCCGGCGCTACGGGGGCAGGGACTTGGCTCGGCGCGTATGCGGGAGCCGGTGTGGGGGCCGAGCTCGGCGCGTATACCGGGGCCGGTGTGGGGACTGGGCCTGCTACGTATTCAGGAGCCGGCGGTGAAACTGGCTGGTATGCCGGGTTTGGCGTCGGATTTGCGGCGTATTCAGGGACAGGCGGCGGTGGCTGGTACGCCGGGTTTGGCGCCGGACTTGCCGCGTATTCAGGGACCGGCGGCGGAGCCGGCTGATGTGCCGGACTTGCGGGCGCAACGGCAGGCGCCGCAGTATGCGACGCCGACACATGGGCGTGTTCGGGGAGGCCAAAGAGCTTGATTCCCTCATCGGGGAAGTGCTCCTTTACATGGGCCACCGCACGCTGTATGCCGCGGGCCTCTTCTTCTTCGCACCAGATGACCAGGCTAAAGTTTACCTCCGGCCAGATGGCGTCACCCATGCGGGGGCCGGTGGAGCCGACCCCGAAGACGTTGGGGTACTTGGTGTAGTACTTGCCCACGTTTTCCCGGGCAAAGGCTTCCAGGATATTTTCTTCCACCGAGTGGTTGGCGATTATTTCGATCCGCAGCATCAGAGGGCCTCCCCGGTACTGGGCGTCAGGGACGCTGCGGGCAGTCCGTCGCCCGCCATTGCCGCGCCCTGGTTCTTGGCGGCGTCCTTTTTTGCCTGCTTCCGGGAGAGCCCTTCGGCAATACGGTTCCGCCGGGCCTCCGCGCGCTCTTCCCGTTCATCGGAATGCTTATTGAAAATGAAGTAAATCGTGGGCATCAGGAACAGGGTCATCAGGGTGCCGAAGGAAAGGCCGCCGAGTACGGTTTTGCCGATGGGGGCGGTCATTTCCGAGCCTTGGCCGGGAATAAAGGCCATGGGCGCCAGGCCGATGATGGTGGTCAGGGTGGTCATCAATATGGGCCGCAGCCGGCTCCCCGCAGCCTCCACGCAGGCGTCGTGGAGGGAGTAGCCCCGCTTGCGGAGCATATTGGTATAGTCCACCAGGATGATACCGTTATTGACGATAACCCCCACCAGGACCAGCAGCCCAACTGCGGTAAGGATATTGAAGGGCTCCCCGGTCAGCAGGTAGATAGCCACGATGCCGATAAGGGACAGGGGAATCGTAAAGAGTACAATGAAGGGGTCCCGGAATGATTCAAAGAGGCTCGCCATGATTCCAAAGACCAGGGCGATTGCCACGACGATGATCAGCACGAAGGTTCTCATCAGCTTCATCATCTCCGAGTTGGACCCGGCGTATTCGATGATCACATCATCCTCCGCGGGGATCTCCGCGGTGATAAGGGCGCGGACCTTTTCTTCCAGATGGTTTACCCGGGCCCCCGGCTTGGACCCGGCGGTCACATGAATGACCCGGCTCTGGTTCTCCCGGCTGATAGTCATGGGGCCGGTCCCTTCAACATAGGACGCAAAGTTGGAAAGGGGCACCCGCCCCGCCATCTGGCTGTTCACAAAAATGTGGTCCAGGGCCGGCCGGGTACTCCGGTCCGCCTCCGCAAGGATCAGCACCACATCGTAGTCCTTCCCCCCGGTCTTGTACCGGGTGGCGGTGATGCCGTCCACCGCGGCCTTGATCTCGTTACCCACGGTGTAGGTATTCAGCCCCATGGCGTAGATCCGGTCCCGGTCAAGGGCAATCTCGATTTGGGGGAGCCCGTCTTTGAGGTCAACATTGGGCTCGGTCACTTCGGGGATATTGTTCCGGAGTAAATCCGCAATTTTATCTGCCATAGCTTTGCCCTTTACCAGATCGTCGGTACGGAGCACGATATCCACGGCGTTGCTCCCCGATCCCATGCTCATGCCGCCGCCGCCAAAGCTGATGCTGACACCGGGGAATTCGTTAAAGTGGGTCCGCATTTTTTCCTTGATAGTGTTGGCATCGTCTATCCGTTCCTCAAATTTGGGAAGGTTAATCCGCAGGGAGCCTGAATTGCTGCTTCCACTGCCCATGCTCATCATCCCGCCGCCGCCGGTATTCAGCACCAGCTTGTCATAGCCTTGTACTTCCCGCTCCACAATAGCCTGGATCTGCCGCAGGGTCGATTCGGTTTCCGGCAAAGGGGTTCCCATGGGGAGGGTTACGCTGATGGACACATTATCCTGATCCTGCTCGGGCATAAAGACCCAGCCTATCACCGGTATAAGGGCGATACTTCCGACAAAGAGGACTATCAAAAGAGTGATGACGATGGCCTTGTGCCGCAGCACCCGGTCCACCGCTTTCCGGTAGGCATTATCAAGGCCGAGAAGGGCATTCGCACAAAACTGATCTATGGGCGCCAAAGGCCCCGTCAGGGCTTTTTGCTTCCGGGTAACCAGGGGGAGGTAATGGCTCGAAAGTACCGGCACCAGGAAGATGGCGATAACCAGGGATGCGGTCAGTGATATAACCACCGTAAAGGCGAGCCCTGAGAACATTTCCCCCGCCATTTCCAGCATACTCTGGAACATTACCAGGGGCGCGAACACGCAGATGGTGGTCAAGGTAGATGCCATGATGGCGATCATCATTTCCTGTGTACCGAGTACCGCCGCAGTTTTCAATTTGGCGCCCTTTTCCCGGTAGTGGTAAATATTCTCCAGTATAACAACGGAGTTATCCACCAGCATCCCGACCCCCAGGATAAGCCCCGCCAGGGTCATCATATTCAGGGTAAGGCCGGAAAAGTACATCAACATCATGGTGACAACGATGGACACCGGAATACTGATGCCGATGATAATGGTCGGCTTTATCGAACGGAGGAATAAAAAGAGGATAACAACTGCCAGGAGGGCCCCGGACACCGCAGTGGAACCAACCTGGTTAATCGAATTTTCGATCTGATCGGTGGTGTTGAACAACTCGGTGATCTTAATGTCCTGGGGTATCTCATGGGAGAGCCGTTCCAGCCGGATCCGCAGATCCTTGGCGGTCTGGACAGAGTTTTTTCCGCTCTGCTTCTGTACCATCATCTGGACCGCCGGGGTCCCGTTTACATAAACCGTACTGGTTTCATCCTTGAAGCCGTCGATCACGTTGGCGATATCCCGTAGATATACCGACCGGGGGGGCTCAACCACACCATTTACCAGGCCACCGCCCTTATAGGAAATAACCGTGTTCCGTATATCATCCAGGGAGGTGTATTCCCCCATGGTGGTAAGGATGTAGGACAGGCCCCCTTCGATGATGGTCCCGGCGGCAACCTGCTGATTCTGGCTTCCCAGCATCTGCTGTATCTGGGTTACCGTGAGGCCGTAAGCCTCAAGCCGGCTCTGGGGTATTTCCACCCGGATAATCTTTTGCCGGCCCCCCATTACCGAAGCGGTAGCCACCCCCGGTGTCTGCTCGATCCGGGGGATAATTGTATCCTCGGTGATTTCCCGCAGTTCCTCCGCGGAACGGTTCGGAGCGGTAACCATGAGGCCCATGATGGGAATCATGGAGGGATCGAATTTGAAGATCATCGGGGTATCCGCCCCGGTGGGCATGTAGTTCCGCACCCGTTCCAGGGAGTCCCGGACGGAGTTTGAGGCGTCCGCCAGATCCGTCCCGTAGGTAAACTGCATGATCACCATGCTGCTGCCCTTGGACGAGGTGGACGTGACCTTTTCAAGGCTGGACACGCTGGCAAGGGCCGCCTCCAGGGTCCGGGTAACGCTGCGCTCAACTTCTTCGGGTCCGGCGCCGGTATAGGTGGTATAAACCACCAGGTAGGGGGGGTTTATTTCCGGCATCAGGTCAAGGGGCAGGTTGATGAAGGCAAAGACCCCCAGCATAATAAGGAGGGCAAAGATGATAAAGATCGTGGTAGGCCGCGATACAATTGATTTAGCTAAACTCATGCTATCCCCCTAATTTGCGCCGGAAGTATTGATGGCGGCGCCCAAAGGCGCGATCCGGTCGATGATATTGATATGGGAGCCGTCTTCCAGGAGCGTCTGGCCCTTGATGATAATTTCTTCATTGGGACTCAGGCCCTGCTCTACTTCTAGTACTCCGTCAATTTCAATGCCCGGGGTTATTGTTTTCTGCCGGGCTACGGCGACGCCGGGATTATTCGGATCGTTTGCCACCGCAAAAACATAGTTTTCCCCAAAACGCCGAACCAGGGCGCTGGCAGGAATCTTGACGATGTTTTCCTTCTGCTCGGTGATGATCCGCACCTTGGCGAACATCCCCGTCTTAAGCCGGGAACCGGTATTGTCCACATTCACCCGGACCTCCATGGTTCGGGAGGAGGGGTCCACCGTGGGGCTTATCTCGCGGATGGCCCCCCGGAAAATTTCTCCGGGGTAAGCGTCCAGGGTAATCTCGCAGGGCTGATTCAGGCTTATCCGGGAAATAAAGCGTTCCGCCACATAGAGCCGTATCTCCAGGGCGCTGCTGCTGGAAATCCGGGCAAGGGGCACCGACTGGCCCACGGTCATCCCAAGCTGGGCGGGCAGGGCCACGATGGTCCCCGAGATGGGGGCCCGGACAACACTGGCCACATAGGTCATCCCCGGCCGGGAGGGGTCGATTGCCACAACCGGGTCTCCCCTGCTCACCCGGTCCCCCACGGCAACATAGAGGCGGTTTACCTTGCCGATAGCAACATCCGTATAGGCGTCCACCGTGGAACCGGCGATGATATCACCGGAAAGGGCAAGGTAATCCCGGATCTGTCCCTGGGCGGCGTTACTGGTATTCACCGCAAAAACCGGCACAACGGGAGCAGCTGCTTCCGTTCCGTTGGCGCCGGCCTTATTGCCTATCCCAAGCCGCTCGCAGCCGGAAAGCAGGACAATACCTAAAAGGCAAAGCACCAATACTGCGATGCCGGCGGATTTCAGCCATTCTGTAATGTGCATTTGGCAGCGCAATCCATTCCTCCCGCAGAATATCCTTTTATTGTTAGACGTGTTTTTCATTATTCCGCACTCCTTGATAAAGTCCCAAAGGGAACTCCGATGGCATATTCAAGATCAATAAGACCGGAGAGATAATTAAACTGCTGTTCCGACAGGCCCGCACGGGCACGGCGCAGTTCCAGTTCCGCATTCTGTACCTGGAGAAAATCCTGCAGCCCCGCACGGTAGGCATCCTCGGTAAGCCGATAGGATTGCTGCGCCAGATTCACCGTACGGTTCTGGGCTTCTGTGGTAACCCGGATCCTGTCCAGGGAGAGGACCGTATTGTAGATATCCAGCTCCGTCCCCCGAATTGACTGGGCAAGCCCGATAGAGGCGGTCCGGATGCCGTTATCAATATCCTTAAGGCCCTGCCCTTCTTTGGTGAAGGGGAAAAGGCCATTCAGGCTCATGCGAAGGGCAATGGAAAAAGAACCCCGGTCGGTCCAATTATCCTTATCGCCCCAGCTGTCCTTCCAGGGATCCAGCTTAAAAGCCGGGGCCGCATTCCAGCTTAAGGTAAGCGACGGGGTATAGAGCATCAGTGCCTGGGCTTTTCGCTGGCTCTGCAGAGTGACGATCTTCTGCTTGAGTTCCAGAATATCCGGCTTACTTTTGGTAGCCTGGGAAATAAGGTCCGCCACGTCCAGGGAAATAAAATTCGTTTCATTATCAATAGGGATAAGCTCAAACTCGGTATCGTAGGGCAGACCCAGGTTATAAGCGAACTGCGCCATGGATAACTTAAGCCCGTTTTCCGTCTGATCGATGGTGGGCCGAAGGTTTTCCCGCGCCACCTGCGCCTGGAGCAGGGTAAGCTGGGGGGCAAGACCGGCGTTGTAATTCGCCCGGGCCATATCCACCTGCCGCTGTGCCGCTGCGGCGCTTTCATGGAGGAGGTCAATATTCTCCTGGAGGAGGAGCATTGAATTATAGGCCTTCCTGACATCCCGTTCGGTCTGGACCTTGGCCATTTCGTAGGTAAGCACCCCATCCCGGTAATCCTGTCTGATGGAATCTATTCCCGCAAAAAGGGCGGCATAGAGGGTCAGGGACGCCGAAAAGGCGCCGTTGACGCTCCACTGAGGGGTAGCGCCCATGGTAATCGGCCCCCCCATCGCAGGGGGGAGCGGAAGGGTCGAACCCTCAGATTTCTCATTGGCCCGGCTCAGGGCCCCGCTCAGGGCCAGATCCGGCAAAAACTGGTTCCACACCAGGTCGGACTTCCGCTTTTTGGTATCCAGGGTAACCCGGCCCGATTCCAGACTGAGGTTGTTCTTGATCGCCAGGGACACCGCCTCGTCCGGGGTAAGCCGCATTTTCTCTTTAGCGGGCGCCGCTGTCTCCGGAGCTGCGGTGGAAGCCGTATTCCCGGCGGCCTGCCGTGTCCCGGTCTGCTGCGCCGCAGCGGTTTCAGCGCTTACCAGGGAGGCGCAGAACAGCGCCCCCAGCAGCAGGACCCGCGGCGAAAGCCCGGTTCCAAATGCGCCGCCATCCATTCCCCCCGCGCCGCTTCCCCTGCCCCGTAAATTATGTTTCATCATGAAACTCCTTGAACTCTTTCAGCATTTCTGCCTGAAAGCTTGCCATTATATGGCTCAGAATATGGCCCGCAATACGCGCGGCCTTTAACGGCTTCTTGCCGTTTTTTACTGTTTAATAGAGTATACCGCATCTGTTTCATATATCAAACCCTTTTAAACCCATGGCGATAAACCGGAATAAAATGCGAAAACTGTCATTGGGGATTTCCGCAAGGGAATGGGCCTGCAAAGCTTCGGGGCCCTTCTGCCTGGCGCCCTGGGGCATAAAGGGCCGTTCCCCCGGCTGGGGGCAGCGCATGAGGGTATGTACGATGAGAAAAAGTATCCACTGGGCAAGCCAATCTGATGAAGTTTCCGCTTCGCCGTCAATACCGTAGCAGATACCGCTGTTGTCACCGGAGCTTATGCCGCCGCCGGCAGCCTTATCCTGCCTTTCCTGAAAGGCGTCAAGCTTTATGTTCGTGATAAAACGGTAGAGCCGGGGAGGAAAGGAAAGGCCCAGGTCGAGCCGCCGGGTACGAATCCAGTCCAGGGCCACCAGAATCTCCGGCCGGGACCGGAGATAGTCCGCGATGGAGATGATCGCCAGGTAGAGCTGTTCCTCGGGCACCGCGGAAGCCTTGATGTTCAGTTCGGCGTAGTTGATGATCCGGTCGAATTCGGTCAGAAAGAGCTGGCCCATCATATCCTGTTTGTTTTTAAAGTGGGCATAGAGGCCGCTCTTGGACAGACCCGAACGCTGAGCTACCATTTCCATGGAGGCGTTCCAGGGACCCGCTTCCGCCACTGCCCCGGCCACCGCCCGGAGCAGCGCATTATCCTGGGTATCTTCGTAGACCGTTTCGGCGGACCGCCTTTCCAGGTCTTCATAATCAATTGCTGTCAGCCGGTCCCCGGCAAGTCCCAAGCCGCCGACAATCCGTTTTTCCACCGCCGCAAGGGCCTGTTGAACCTGGGCCTCCGAAGGAATTTCATCCGATTTATGCTCATAACGGTGAAAATGGGCAATCCAAAAGGTCAGGGTTACCACGCTCAGCTGTACCTTTGAAGGGTAGGAGCTCAATTCCTTTTCAAATTGAACCATCCTCCAGTTATCCACCCCCCGCCGGGCCAGCTGCTCCCGTATGGTGTCCATTTGCCGGCTGCCAAAAACCCGGATCAGAGAAAAAACAAAGGCGTCCCGGTTGCGGATATAATATTCGGTTATCCGCCGCATCAAAATAAAATGGCCTTCGGCGTTATTCATCGCCATGGCCCGGTCATGATCAGCCTTGATAAACGCCGCATAATCGTCAAAATAACTGGTATACATGGCCTCCATCAGGGCCTCTTTGTCCTTAAAATGCCGGTACAGGGCGGGCTTGCTAACCCCCAATTCCCGGGCAAGATCGGTGAGACTGGTAGTTTGATACAGGCAGCGCCCCCAAACCTTAAAAGCCGCCTTGATTATATCCGTCTTAGTCATTATAATAATCTCTCACTGCTCCGCCCATTAAATTGGCCCGGCCCGGCTATATGTTACCGACCGTTCGTTAACATAGACAATAACAATTCGCAGACAAAAAGGCAACAGGTAAAAGGGAAAAAAACGAAAAATCCCTAATTAAACTACAAAGCTGTTTACTATTGAGCTGATCGTGGTGGCCGCCGACTGGGTATCGTCGGCAAGTGATGAAACTTCGGCGGCTTTTTCGTTTACCCTGGTCACACTGTCTGCTATCTTCTCTATGCTGCCGGAAATTTCCTCTGAATTGCCGCTAAGGTTTCTCATTTCACTTACAATCGTATCGGTACCTTTTCCCATTTCGCTGGAACCGCTTTGCACTTTTTCGGTTATGTCGTTCATGTTTTTTAACGCATCAAGCACCTGACCGGCGCCTTCGCGCTGTTCACGGATGGCCCTGTCAACTTCGGTAACAAGGCCCTGCGACTCGTTGACCCGTGCCGACACGTCGACAAAGGCATCTTCCGATGCTTTGGCGCCCTTAACAACACCGGCAATCGTTTCACCTATCTGCTTGAGTTCCGCGCTGATCTTTTGCGATTCCTTTGAAGAATTCTCGGCAAGTTTGCGGATTTCATCGGCTACGACAGAAAAGCCGCTGCCCGCCTCACCGGCATGGGCCGCTTCAATTGCGGCGTTCATTGCCAGCAGATTTGTCTGCGCGGCGATTGTTGCGATAACCCGGTTTGCGTCCTGCAGCGAAAGGGACTGCCCAACTATCTGCTCAACTTTACCCCGGCTTTCCTGTTGGATCTTTGTGCCGTTCTCGGCGGCCTCATGCACGGTCCGGAACTGGCCTACCATCCGTTCAACCATAGACGCTATTGACGAAATATTCCCAACCATTTCTTCAACCGCGGCGGAAGCCTGGCTTACACTGTCCGCCTGACTGTTGATCGAATCATTCAGCGATTCAATATTCGAGCTTATCCGTTGAATTGCAGCCGACGACTCGGTAACACTCTGTACCTGTTCCTGCGACCGGCCGCGGACTTTTTCCATTACCGATGAAACCGTTTCCATCGATTCCGCCATGGTTGCCGAACCGTTTTTTAGTTTGGATGCGGCTCCGCCAAGGTTTTTTTCACCGGACTTCAGATCACGGATGCCGACGGCAAGGTTATCGCAAAAATGATTTATCAGGCCGGCGATTGTACCCAATTCGTCAACAGAACCGATACTTATCCGCCTGGAAAGATCCTTTTTCTCCGATGCAAGGTTTTCGGCCTTTTCAACAACCAGATCGTAAAGATTCTTGGTATTTCTTTTTAACGAAATACACAGTGCGGCGACAATGACAAAATACACCGCCAAAATAAACACAATGCTGCCCCAACTTTGATTTTCAAGACTGATGCCGGACTTGTCTAAACTTAAAACGACGATACCCGAAGTAACAAGCAGTGTAATCAGCGTAATGGCAAGCGGGATAATCATCGCTTTCATGCTTTGCCGGTCTTCGCGCAGATCCCGCGGAAATTCAGTTAAATTGAACAGGATCAGTGTACGCGAAACAAGTCCGTCGGACAGCACATAGATAAAAGCCGCCGCAAAAATACCCAGACCGAAATTGACAAGAAGCAGCGGCAGCTTAAGTTCCGGCTTGATCCCCAGAAAGCCGCCCGGCAGACACACTGCCATTAAAAAAATGAGAAAAAGGACGGAGGCCAGCGCTATGCTTTTAATCGGCACAGCCCCTATTTTTTTCAGGAATTCTGTGTATTCCGCGCCTGAATGTTTCCGGCTGCTTTTCGTGTCAAACAGTGAGGCGTCACGCCCCAGAACCGCTGCCTGTACACCGATATAAACAAGACCGGGAAGCAGATAACGAAGCGCCAGCGCCGCAAACGAAAATTCCTGCGTCCGGAACAGGGCAAACACCGCAAATGTGGCCAGCACGGAACCGATTCCGCTGCCGATAATGATAGCTAAATAAACGTGTTTTTTGTTCACCTGAAACCAACCATAAGAGTTAGATAGCCTAAAACTTTGTGGGATCAATTATTGATTTTAGCGGCAATTTTGTCAAGCTGTTATCTAACATCTGATATGCCCGCTTAAATCCGGTCATTACGCATCCACACCCAGAATGTTTTTCAGTACCCAGCCGATCCCAAAGGATAAGGATGCAACCCCCAAACTGATAAAGGTCATTTCCAAAAAGCGCATTTTGAAATTCAAGTCCTTTGCGGTTGCCAAATAGTAATTAAAAAGAAAAATAATAATGACCGCAACCGTCAGGGTAAGCGCCAGCGCCGGAAACTTGTTCGGTATCAGCAAAAAGGGCAAAATCAACAGGGTGACCGTAATGAGATAAGCGCCGCCGGTATACAGCGCCGACTTGAACGCACGGGGGTCGCCGTCCGCCTTGCCGGAAAGGTAGTCCGAAGCGGCCATTGAGAAGGCAGCTGAAATTCCGGTAACCAGCCCCGCCAGCGAAATCACCTTGGCCGATCCCAGCGCAAGGGTAAACCCGGCCAACGCGCCGGTGAGCTCCACCAGGGCGTCGTTCAGGCCCAACACGATTGACCCCACATACCGGAGCAATTCTTCATCGAGCATAGCCAAAAGTTCCCGTTCGTGCTCCGCTTCGTCGTCGCTGATGCGCCGCAATTCAGGGAACCGGCCGACATAAGCTTCGTATCGCTTTGCCGCCGTGCCCTCTTTTTTCTCCATGTGTTTGAGTGTAAAGGTCAGCCCCAAAAGACGGGCCTTTAAAACCGTTACGGCGACCTTGAACATATCCGGCTTTATGTTCACACCGGTTTTGCTTTGCCAAAAGTCCGCATGCCGTTTTTCGGCATCCCCCACGGAACGGAGTACCTGCGCGTTATGCGCATCCCGGCAGCGCGCCGCAAGGCGGGTGTATATGTGGTATTCGGTTATTTCATTCCGCTGCATTGCCTTAACGGCTTTGAGCAATTCTTCATCGGCGATGACGGTCATAGGGCCTCCTCTGCGGCGCAGCATCAAACATACTATCAAACTTACTATCTTGACAATAATATCATATTCCGGCATAGCAATACTATCATGAGTGGAACCGCTATTTTCAAAAAACGCTGGAAACGGGCAAGGGAACGCATGGAACGGTCAGGCGCCGGCGCCCTGCTCCTGGTCCCTACTTCGGACTTGCAGTACCTTACGGGCTTTAGGGGCCACATTTCCGACCGGCTTACCTGCTTTCTGCTTACCGCGGAGGAAGCCTTTTTTCTCTACCCCGGTTTCGAGAAGGCCCGGATCAATGCTGAACTGCTGGATATGGCGGATTGTAAGGCCCATGTTGACGGGGATGACCCCTTTGGGACGCTCTCTTCCTTCATTAAAGATAAAACCGGCCTTATCGCCGTTGACAACCGGATGTGGAGCGGGAACTTCCTTACCCTGCAAGACCGGCTGCCCAAAAACCGCTGGCTTAATGCTTCAACCATCCTCTCTCCCCTGCGGATGATTAAGGATGATGAAGAATACCGGCTCCTCAGGGAAGCCCAACTTTTGGCGGGCCAGGCCTTAAGCGATCTTTACAAATGGGGCCTTGAAGGCAGAACCGAAAAGGAAGCGGCGGCCCAGCTCACCGAATTCTGCGCTCGGGCCGGTTTGGGCAAAGCCGACTGGGGCCCCATCGTAGGCGCCGGCCCCAACGGCGCAAACCCCCACCATGGCAGTTCCGGCAAAATCATCGCCCGGGGAGACCCGGTGGTGATCGACTTTGGCGGCGTCTATTTTGGCTACCAGGCGGACATGACCCGGACGCCGGTCATCGGCAAGGCAAGCGATGAGTTCAAAGAGGTCTACGAAGTGGTACTCAAAGCCAACGAGGCGGCTTTTCAGGCCCCCCGGCTCGGACTCCCCTGCGAACAGGTGGACGCCGCCGCCCGTTCAATCATTCAGCAGGCAGGCTACGGTGAATTTTTCACCCACCGCCTGGGCCACGGCATCGGTCTGGACATCCACGAGGACCCCTATATGGTCAAGGGCAACGCCCTGCCTATCGCGGCGGGGATGAGCTTTTCCGACGAGCCGGGGATCTACCTGCCCGGCAAATTCGGCATCAGAATTGAAGATATTCTCTTTATGAAGGAATCCGGAGCCGAAAGGCTGACCAGTTTCCCCCATGAGCTAACGGAACTGTAAAGGGGCCTCCGTATCTAGTGTCTGTCTATTACCCGGCAAAAACCGTCTTTAGGTCTATCTCGCAGCCCGGCAGCGCCGTGATCGGAGCGGTTCCGGTGTCGTCGTAGGAAGAAAGGATGTACCGGCCGTTTTCAAGGACGCAAACCTGGACGGATTGGGTGTCCGGGTCTACAATCCAGTATTCCCGGACCCCGGCCTCCTGATATTTGTTGAACTTTACCACTTTGTCGTGCCGGGCGGTGGAAGGGGAGAGTATCTCGATAACCACATCCGGCGCGCCGTTACAGCCCCGTTTATCCAGTTTGGAGGGGTCGCATACTACAATAATATCCGGTTCAAATACGGTATCGTCGCTATTGTCCGCCGCCGGGTGCAAACGGACGGAAACGGGTGCAAAGAAAGGCTGACAGGGTTTCCCGTTCAAAAATGCAGCAATTTGAAGAAATAGCTCCCTGCTTATTATCTGATGGGTCAGATCGGGAGTCGCAAGCATAAAGACTTCTCCGTCAATAATCTCAGCGCGTTCACCTTCATCCCATTTAAGAAAATCAGCGTATGTATAATAGGGGTCTTCCTGCGGTAATGGCATCATAGTATCCTCTTTCCCAAATATACCATAACAACTGCGATCTTTCAACAAACACAAACTGAGGGAGATTTAAGCTCATTACTGCCCATGCCGGGCGCACTAAAAAAGCTCGGTCTATTGCTAAACCGGGCCGGAGCCGGATACCTTTAGTTTTTCCAAGTATTATATTTTTTGAAATTGTCAAATGATAGCGTTATGGCCGCTTCATTTATGTTATATTGTAATGGTATATCACCACTTCCGGCATAAATATAAGCATTGTTGGTACTCCACCTATCGTTATTTTTGCCCACTATGTAAATATAGTAGCTGCCGCTTCCCTTCCATTTTGTTGTTGATTGGGCGAAGTTGTTTGTTGGAACAAATAAGTCAACAGTAATGAAACTACTTGTGAGCGTCCCATTAGCAACGGCCACATTTACGGGCTGATGGCTGGTCCCGTGTATGTTGTTTAAGTCACTAAAGATTAGAATGCGAACATCTCCGGTAAGAGCAGAAATACCATTAATGGTAATGGTTTTGGGATCTGTGTTGCCGCCGGTACCGCCACCGGTGGTGGCGCATGCGGTAAACACCAATCCGAACGCCAGTAACAACACCGCCATTCCCCCAAGAATCATTTTCCCGTTCTTCATTGTAGAACCCCTCTAAAATTATATCGTATTTACGATAATTATAATTTAAATCGTAAAACCGATACTGTCAAGCACATCTTCACAAAAAACAGAATTTTCAAGCCCGATAATTAAGTTATGGATGAATACGATGCGGAGACGTTCTGGAAGCGGTATAAAAGTCTGACAGAGAAGGATCTCCCGGTCATCCTGAAGACAAATATCAAACAATCAACCCTTTCGACCTGGAGGATTCAAAAGTCCTTCCCCCGGGCGGATCAGGCGATCAAAATAGCCAATTCCCTGGATACTTCCGTGGAATACCTCGTGACCGGCCAGGAACGGGAATATTCAACCTGTTCGCCGGAAGCGCTGGAAGTGGCCGTAGAGGTCGATAAACTGAACAATGAGGGGAAAAAAGTCGCCCTGTCGGTGGTTAAAGGGCTGGAAAGCCAATTCCCTTTAGACAATTCCGGCTCTATAAGTACGGTGGCTGAATAGAATTCTCCCGGAAACGAAAGCGCGGGCTTTCAAGTAAAATTCTTTCGACCTTTTTCTTGACGACCTGAAAAATTCGTGCTATTATAGAATCATCCAGTTTGGAAAAAAGTCGAATTCCTTTCTTTTGGACTAAGCCATGCAATATTTTGATACTCACGCCCATCTGGGCCTCATTGTTGATGACCCTATTGAGCAGCTCATTGTTATTCAGGAAGCCCGTCAGGCTTCTGTCTCCCGGATCGTATCTATTTGTAATAGTCTCCATGATTTTGTCACGGTGTACGATAATCTCAAATCAGCTTCCAATGTGTACCATGCGGTGGGGGTAAGCCCTTCGGAGGTGCAGAATCCCGGCAAGGACTGGGCTCAGATCATCGAACAGAGCGTCCATCTGCCCCGGGTGGCCGCCATAGGGGAGATCGGCCTGGATTATTACCGCAAATTCGGGGACAAGAACTCCCAGATCGAGCTGTTTATCACCCAGCTTGATATGGCCGCCAAGCTCAACATGCCGGTGATCATCCACAACCGGGACGCCGGCCACGATGTGCTGGACATCCTCCGGGACCGGCTGCCCCCCAAGGGCGGGGTGCTCCACTGCTATTCCGAAGACGCCGAGTACGCCAAGCGGGCCCTGGACCTGAACCTCTACTTCTCCTTTGCGGGCAACCTGACCTACCGGAACGCCCGGAATCTCCACGAGACCATCAGGGTGCTGCCCCTGGACCGCATCCTGATCGAGTCCGAAAGCCCCTTCATGGTCCCCGCGGACTACCGGGGCAAGCGGAACATGCCCAAGTACCTCCCCATGACCGCCCGTTTCCTGGCGGAAATGCTGGAACTGGACGACGAGACCCTGGCGGCGCAGCTCTGGGAGAATTCCAACCGGTTCTTTGGGCTGCCGGCTGAATAATCAAGAGGCAGATGAAGAGAAACCACAAGGAACCAAAGGTTCCAGAACACAGAGAAGAAGTTATTGAACAACTCTATTATCTCATCACGGAAAATACAAGCCGTGTGCGAAGAGAACATCATCCTGAAAGCATTATCCGGGGATACGGTTCCGCATTTCACGACCATAGCCTCCTTTATTTCAACAAATGGAGAGAAACCGCGTATCGGAACCGGGGGAGAAGAAGTCCAGTCAAATATCACGGATAACGAAAGTGCCAAGATCAAGGGATCTCATGGCTATGTGCAGGGGTATAATGGTCTTGCGGCGGCAGATAGTGCACATCAAATAATAGTGGCGGCCAATTGACGGGCGACCATGTCATAGTGAGAAAAAACGGTTTGATGTCAAGGATTTCAAACATCAGGAAGAAGACAATACCTATATTTGTCCTAATGGGCAAAAACTGGTATACAAGGGGTTTGTTCAGCT
>BNVE01000055.1 GCA_025997875.1 Spirochaetia bacterium | reverse complement strand
ACCCCGCATAGTTCGCTACCTCGCTCGCCTTACTAAACCGTTTCCCATCCCCCAGATACGCCAGCAGCACCGCCGCTATCCCTATCCCTACCCCGGGTATGCTCATCACATACGGCGTAAGCTCATGCTTCCGCGTCTTTTCGGCTACTACCTCTTCCATCACTTCCAACTGCTTCTCCACCAGCTTAAGCTGTTCTTCCAGCATCTGCGCATATCCCTGCGACCGTCCCGATAGCTCCCCATGCCGCGCCTTCCGGCCTTCATCGTCCTTGAGATCCGTCTTCGTTACGTCGGTTATCCCTTCATTCCCGTACAGCGCATGAAGCCGGTTTATCGCCATGCCCCGTTCCTTCTTCAAGAACTCCTTCATCGTTATGTCCGCCCGGAACCCTTCCTCTTCCTCGCTCAACAGCGGCACTTCCACCCACTCTTCCTCTGGCGTGTCCCGCAGATACTTCGCTATCTTCAATGCATCTTCTTTGTCCGTCTTCTTCCGGCTCTTCCATACCATCGCCAGCCCGCCGGGATTGAGCAGGTGGATTTCACACCCTACCTGCTTCATTAGTATCCGCGCCAGCGTGTTTGCGTACCCGCACACCTCCATGGCGACCACATCCTCTTTCCTCAGAAACGAGCACAGCAGCTGCCGCCCTTTCTCGTCCGTCTTCAATCCACGCCGCTCTATCGCCGCGCTTTCCTCGGTTACGGCGCATACCTGCATGCTCCGTTTCGCCAGATCAATCCCTACATACCTTGTCATTCTCCACTCCTTATAGGTAAAGTGAGGGAATGGGAGTCTCTGCTCGGGGTATACCGAACTCCTATTCGAGGTAAGGGCGAACTCATCGCCCTTCCTCATACTTGTTTTCGGTCGCCGTTGTGATTAGTCTTCGCGACGAGGTCTGTCAGGGTTTCCCCTCACCGTTCCCTCACGTCGAATAACAATCGGCGCCAGCCCCCATATCCCGTCAGATATAGTGTACCCCTTTCTGACCTTTATCATATAGGCTTCGCGGTTAAAAATCCTTAAGTTTAAGATGTTGAGCCTGGGAATACTATTCCGAAACTATCCGATAGCCGTCGATCCGGTTTCACCGGTCCGTATGCGGATGGTTTCTTCGATGGGGATGATGAATATCTTCCCGTCGCCAATTTCACCGCTCCGTGCGCCCCGGATGATGGCGTCCACCGTGGGCTTCACGAAGTTGTCGTTCACTGCGATTTCGACACGGACCTTCTTTAAAAGGTTCACTTCCATCTCGACGCCCCGGTACTGTTCGGTATAACCCTTCTGCTGACCGCAGCCCATGGCGTTGGTTACCGAAATCTTGAAGACCTCAGCCTTGTACAATTCCTGCTTCACTTCGTTCAGCGCATGGGGCTGTATGTATGCGATTATCAATTTCATCATTTAGCTCCTTGTTCAGTGGAGTTGCGTAAGCAATCTACGATTGCACAACTCACATATTGCTGAAAATCTGGAAGCCCGTATAAGCCTCCGACTTGTGTTCACTCAGATCGAGCCCCATCAGTTCGTCCTTGGGACTGGCCCGCAGCCCGAAGATCGCCTTGATTGCGAAGAACAAGAGCAGGCTGGTGACAACCGCCCATGCGCCTACCGACACGACGCCGATAAGCTGTGTGCCAAGCTGGGCAAAACCGCCGCCGTGGAGAAGCCCGACCACACCGTCTCCTGGTGCATTGGCCCAGATGCCCACCGCGATGGTTCCCCAGATGCCATTCACGAGATGTACCGAGGAAGCGCCGACCGGGTCATCGATCTTGAGGACCTTGTCGATGAACTCAACTGCAAGCACGACAAGCACGCCGCCGATAAAGCCGATAAGGATAGCCGCGCCGGGGCTGACCACGGCGCAGGGCGCAGTAATAGCCACAAGACCGGCGAGCACACCGTTCATGCTCATACTCACATCGGGTTTCTTGAACCATGCCCAGGATAAGAACAGGGCGCCGAGGCCGCCGGCAGAAGCGGCAAGGGCGGTGGTTGTACAGACCCGGGCGATATTGTAACCGCTCCAGATACCGCCCTCGCCAACCGTGGCGATACCGGTACTGGCGCCGTTGAAACCGAACCAGCCGAACCAGAGCAAAAACACACCAAGACAGGCGTAAGGGATGTTATGACCGGGGAAGGCCCTTACCGTGATCTTGCCATCGGCGTTTTTGGTGTACTTGCCGATACGGGGACCCAGCACCGCAGCGCCTATCAGGGCTGCCCAGCCGCCTACCGAGTGGACTACCGTGGAACCGGCAAAGTCGTGGAAACCAAGCTTGGCGAGCCAGCCGTTACTATCCCATATCCAATGCCCGGAAATCGGATAGACGAATGCCGAGATGAAACAGGTATAGATCAGGTATGACTTGAACTTGGTCCGCTCAGCCATAGCCCCTGATACGATGGTCGCGGCGGTGGCGGCAAAGACCATCTGGAAGAACCAGCTTGAATAAAAGCCCCCGGTCTCCAAATCCACGCTTACGGGGCTTTTAAAAAACTCACTGCTACCGATGATGCCCCCCAGGGCATCCTTCCCGTACATGAAGCCCCAGCCGATGGCCCAGTACACGATGGAACCGATACAAAAGTCCATCAGGTTCTTCATGGTGATATTTGTGGCGTTCTTCGCACGGGTAAGCCCGGTCTCAACGCAGGCAAAACCGGCCTGCATGGCAAAGACCATAATGGCCCCCACGAACAGCCAGATTACATCCAGCGAGAATCCGAGACTTTCAACACTTTCCTGTGCAAATGCGGAAATTCCCATACAGAGCAGCAGAACGCTTAAAATAGCAATTCTCTTTCGCACTTTTGTCCTCCTAAAGAAGTATTACTGTATACTTAGCAAGGACCGTGCCAAGATTGATGAAGAAAGAAGAATATTAACCACAGAGCTCCCCCGCGAGATAGCGGGTTCTTCAGAGGGAAGAACACAGAGTACACAGAGGAAGATAATCCTCTTTTCCTCTCCTGTTCCCTCTGTGTCCTCTGTGCTGCCTCTGTGATCTCTGTGGTTATTCTTCTGATTTCATACGAAAATGTATGTTTTGAAATACCGTCCTACATTTTTGTCGTTCTGTAGAGCCGCCAGTTTATGCCGTAATGGTGGACCCGGAGTCCTATCTGCCGTTCGGAGATACCCAGACGCCGGGCGGCGGCGGCCATGGTGCCGTCGGCCATTTTCAGGGCCTCCACGATCATTTCCTTTTCCAGCCGGGAAAGGGCCGCTTCCAGGGTGGTGTTGGGTTCCGTATTGGTGGATGCCGCCGATTGGAGGCTGGGGGGCAGGTTATAGGCATGGATCACCTGGTCCGCCGAAAGGATCACCGCCCGTTCAATACAGTTTTCCAGTTCCCGGACATTGCCGGGCCAGGAATAGCTGGTGAGCAGGTCGATGGCCGGGGTGGATATCCGTTTGATGTGCTTGCCGTTTTTTTCGGCGTACTTGCCGGTAAAATGGTCCGCCAGCAGGACGATATCGCTCTTCCGTTCCCTTAAGGGGGGTATTTGCAGGGGAAACACGTTGAGCCGGTAGTAGAGGTCTTCCCGAAAACGGCCCGCCTTGACCTCGTTTTCCAGATTGCGGTTCGTGGCGGCGATCAGCCTGACATCAACCTTAATGGTACTGGTCCCCCCGACCCGTTCAAGTTCCCGCTCCTGGAGCACCCGGAGCAGTTTTACCTGAATTTGGGGGGAAAGTTCCCCGATTTCATCAAGAAACAGGGTCCCCTTATGGGCAAGCTCAAAGCGGCCCTTGCGCTGGTTCGTGGCGCCGGTAAAGGCCCCCCTTTCGTGGCCGAAAAGTTCGCTTTCGATGATCGATTCCGGCAGGGCGGCGCAGTTGATCTTGATCAGGGATGCGGCGGCCCGTTTTGAAAGCCGGTGCAGTTCCGCCGCCACCAGTTCCTTCCCGGTGCCGCTTTCCCCGGTGATCAGCACCGTGGCATCGCTGGGGGCCACCTGGGTGAGCATCTCGTAGACCCCCCGCATGGCGCTGCCGGTCCCGATAATCTCACTCCCCGCCGCAATCCGCCCCCCCTCGGACCATCCCGCGGTACTCCGTTCCCGGCCCGCATGGCCCTGGCCCTCATCATCCCCCTCGCTCTGGCGGAGCCGGAACTGTTCCTCCATAATGCGTTCCCGCAGCTTGGCGGAATCCGCAATTATTGAAGAAACCTTTTCCAGAAAAGCCCGGTCCCAGGCCATCCGGCGCTCCGGGTTTTCCCCGTCAATGCGCCGTTCCGCGCTGAGGGTTCCCATAATGCTCCCCCGGGACCGGATGGGGACGCAGTAGTAGGTGAGCCCCGCCAAATCCTTCCGGCTGCGGGTCGCGGTCCGGTTGAGAAAATGGGTTTCCAGGGACAGATCCGGTACGGTAATCCCGGCGCCGGACTCAAACACCCGGCCCACCAGCCCTTCCCCCAAACGGTAGACCCCCCGCCCTTTTTCCGCCCCGCTCAGCCCGAAGGCCTCTTCCACCTTAAGGAGCCCCGTAGCCCGGTCCAAAAGGGTGACCATACCTCTGGTCAGCCCCGCCCGGATTTCGATCAGGCTTAAAAGGGGCCCCAAAGCGGTCCGCAGCTCCACATACTTGTCAAAGGTCCGGGCAATATCAAAGAGGAGCTCCAGCTCCGCCCGTTCCCATTCGGCATTCGGCACGACAGGAAGGGATTGGGGCTCAGCGGCGGGGCCTGGTATCGTTTCAGCGGAAGTATCAGATTGCATGGTAAGATATTACTACATTTATGTAGGTTTTGCTAGTGGTTCCGTACAATAGAACCGCCTCCCCGGCTACGTAAAAAAAGCCGTCTCTCCGCCCGTATATGCCAGGGCAAAAGCATTTACTTTCTTAGACTATATTTGGTAACTTTATATGAAAGAAATTCGGGCTTCACTGCATTTATGCTGGCATCATTCACGAAATGCGCCGTATAATTAAACCATAATTGGTATATTTTTACACTATTCTTTCCTAATCAACTCGCTATATATGATTTTTTTGTTTCTCATAGTAAATGCTTTTGCCCTGCCGTATATGCGGATAAGCATTGACCCGCCCCCCGCTGCCCCCCTACAATAACCTATGACGTGTCTCCGCATGGAGACGCTTAAATCTTTTCCTATCGGAAAGCGGCCCGGAGGGACCCATGGCATTAAACTGCGGTATCGTGGGGCTTCCCAATGTGGGAAAGTCCACCATCTTTTCGGCCCTCAGCTCCGCCCCTGCGGAGGCGGCCAATTATCCCTTTTGCACGATTAACCCCAATATCGGCATCGTGAATGTTCCCGACACGCGGCTGACGAAGCTTTCGGAGCTCTTTAAGCCGGAGCGGACCATTCCGGCGGCAGTGGAATTTGTGGATATCGCGGGACTGGTCAAGGGCGCGTCCCAGGGCGAGGGCCTGGGGAACCAGTTCCTTTCCCACATCCGGGAAGTGGGGGTGATTGCCCAGGTGGTCCGCTGTTTTGACGATCCCGACATCATCCACGTGAGTAACAAGGTGGACCCCGCAGACGACATGGAGACCATCAACGTGGAGCTTGCCCTGGCGGACCTGGATACCCTGCAGAAACGCCGGGACCGGGCCGACCGGGCCCTGAAAGTGCAGGCCAAGGCGGAGCAGAAAAGCGCCGAGACGGTACTCTCCGCCCTTGCCAAAATCGGCCCCGCCCTGGAGGACGGCAAGCCCGTCCGCTCGGTGGATTTGACCGACGACGAAAAGGCCGCCATCTACGACTGCCACTTTATCACCGCCAAGCCCCAGCTCTATGTGTGCAATGTGGATGAAGCGGGAATGAAAGCCATAGCCGGGGGCGGGCAGGTTAATGCCTATGTTGAAGCGGTGCGGAAGCGGGCTGCGGCGGAGGCTTCCGAAGCGGTGTGCATCTGCGGCAAGTTCGAGGCCGAGCTGGGGTCATTGGAAGATGAGGCGGACAAGCTGGCCTTTCTGGAAGAGCTGGGCCTTAAAGAATCGGGCCTGAGCGCCCTGATCCATGCGGCCTACCGGCTCCTGGGCCTGCGGACCTTCTTTACCGCCGGAGCCGACGAGTGCCGGGCCTGGACCATCCGTGCCGGGGACAGCGCCCCCAAAGCAGCCGGGGCCATCCACACCGATTTTGAAAAGGGCTTTATCAAAGCGGAAGTGTATTCATACAACGACATTATCCAGTACGGCACGGAAGCGAAGATCAAGGAAGCGGGGAAGTACCGCATTGAGGGGAAGGAGTACACCGTGCAGGACGGGGACGTGATGTTCTTCAAGTTCAACGTCTAAAGGGGGAAAGCCGCGAACAGATATTAATGCTGCCGGATTGCCTGGACGATTACATAAGGGACAATAATTCAGTACGGGTAGCGGAAAGCCATCCCTGGCTCAGTGAAACGGTCGAAAACGCTCTTCTGGATACGACGAGTTTCGAGCAATGGGACGCGCGTTCAGGGCATCATGTGATATACACCTATTGATGGCTTTCGGATGTGGAAATGCGGGACACCGCAGACGCGCTTCACGTGAATTATCTTGAAATGGAGATACGGCACCGTGAAACGGGAAAAATCACCTATAAAAACAGCTGGGTAACGGACAAACCGATTACCAAAGAGAACACGGCGTGCGCCCGGGCTCGGTGGAAGATAGAGAACGAGCATAACTCGGCAACTGCGTTGCCGCACGTCTTAAAAAACCACGGCTACAATCTTGAACACAACGCGGAAACTACGTTTCCGTCGGGCACGGGAACAATCATGCAAGGTGAGATTTTTGCCTTTTGAACCTGCTCGCGTTTTTGATACACGGTATTGAGGCGCTGACCCATGAGGATTATATAAACGCCCGGGCCAAGGCCGGCCGAAGGGATGAGTTTTTTAACAAACTCAGGGTTGTCCTTGAGTATTTTGTTTTTGATAACTGGGACACTTTCATTGCCTTCGTCCCCAACGGGCCCCAAGGCGGCTAAAATGAGAATTGCTGAGAACGATCCGGAAACCATTCACAAAACTCTTTTTTTGTGGTATTTTGTTTATATGAGCAAGATGGTAAAGGGTTTCCAGGTCAACCAGAAGGTGGTGTATCCCAGTCAGGGTGTGGGCATTATCAATGCCATTGAGGAAAAGGAATTTAAGAACGAAAAAGTTCCTTACTATGTCATTTACCTTGAAGTAACGGATATGACTATTATGGTCCCGGTGGATAAGGCCGAAGGGCTGGGGATTCGCCCCATTGTTCCCAAGGACGAAGCCCAAAGGGCGCTGGAACTTATCAGCGAAGATTACGAGCCCATCCCCTCCGACTGGAAGCTGCGGTACCAGATGAACCTGGACCTGCTCAAAAAGGGGAGCGTCACCGATATTGCCGCCATCGTCCGGTCCCTCTACCACCGGAGCAAGGTCAAGGAATTGCCCATCCTGGAACGGAAGCTTTACGATTCGGCCCTTAAGCTGCTGGAAGATGAGGTTTCCTATTCCCTGCGCAAGTCCCGGGAAGAAGTGGAAAACCTGATCTTTACCCGCCTGGAGTCCAAATAGCATTATTATGGGCGATCTGTCTGCCCGGGCTGCATCCGGGCCGGGCGCCTCTGTGCAAGCCCCCTGTTCGCAGGCTGCTTTTGCGGCAATTATCACCGCTGGGGGTTCTTCTTCCCGCATGAACGGGGGCCGGCCGAACGGGGGGGTAAAAAAAGAGTACCTTCCCCTGGGCCATGGCATCCTGGACAACGCGGGGAAGCCCCTGACGGTACTGGGCGCCTCCCTTATCGCCTTTGCCGCCTTTCCCGTAATAAAACATATCGTCATTACCGTCCCTGTGGAGGGTGAACCGGCGGCCCGGAGGGCTATTCCCGCCCCGCTTTTTGAATCCCCCCTGCCAAAAATCCTTTTTGTCCCCGGGGGGCCTACCCGGCGATCTTCGGTGCATCATGCCCTTTCCCTCCTTGCCGCTTACCACCCTTCTTATGTGCTTATCCACGACGGCGCCCGGCCCTGGGTAGACCCCTCCCTTATCGAAGCGGTCATCGACGCGGTCCAAAAACACAATGCCGTGGTCCCCCTGCTGCCCCTTCTGGAAACCCCCAAGGAAACCGATGGGAACGGTTTTGTAAAGCGCCATCTCCGCCGGGCAAACATCGGCGCCGCCCAAACCCCCCAGGGCTTTGCCTTCCCGAAAATCCTCCGCGCCCACGACAATGCCGCCGACCGTGAACTTCGTGAACGCTTTGAATACACCGACGACGCAGAAGTCTGGGCTGAGTTCTGCGGCCCCGTAGCGGTGGTTTCAGGCTCCCCGGGAAACAGAAAAATCACCTTTCCGGAGGATTTAGATTTATGATTCGAGTAGGCTTGGGACGGGATTTACACCGTCTGGTTCAGGGGCGGCGCTTTCTTTTGGCGGGGGTGGAGTTGGAGGCCGACCGGGGGGAGCTGGGCCATTCCGATGGGGATGTACTGGCCCACGCGGTGACCGATGCCGTTCTTGGCGCTGCGGGGCTGGGGGATATCGGCGCCCTTTTTCCCCCTTCCGATCCAAAATGGAAGGATGCGGATTCCATGGAGCTCCTGCGAATCGCCTTTGGCAAGGTTAAGGAACAGGGCTGGCGGCTCCAAAATCTGGACTGTGTGGTGACCTGCGAAACCCCCAGGCTCATCCCCTACCGGGAGCGTATCCGCGCATCCCTTGCCGCCGCCCTGGATGCCGGTCCGGCGGCGATCTTTGTAAAGGGCAAAACCGCCGAGGGCCTGGGTCCCATCGGCGCAGGTGAAGCGGTAGACGCCGAAGCGATCTGCCTGTTGGAGAAAATATTATGAGCGAAAAAAGGTCTGAAGAAAGCGCCGGGCGCCCTATTGCATGGGACAAAATCCTTAGCGCCCTAGAATCCTGGCGGATCAATCTGAATGATCCTTCGGTGACCACGGTGGCGGAAAAGTACCGTCGGGACGCTTGCAATGCGCAGCTTGCCTGGGCGGTGCTGGTCTCTACGATCCTCAGTTTGCGTACCAAGGATGAGGTTACCGTGGTCACTTCTAGGCGGCTTCTGGAAAAGGCGAAAGGCCCCGCCGAGTTGAACCGTCTTGCGGAGGAGGAGATCGCCCGCCTTGCCTACCCGGCGGGGTTCTACCGGACCAAGGCGGCCAATCTTAAAAAAATCGCCCAAATTCTGCTTGATGAATATGACGGCAGGGTCCCCGCCGATATGGACGCCCTCCTGGCCCTTCCCGGCGTCGGCCGTAAAACGGCGAACCTGGTACTCATTGAAGCCTTTGATTTGCCGGGAATCTGCGTGGATGTTCATGTACACCGAATATGCAACCGCGCCGGCTGGATTGCCACGAAAACCCCCGAAGAAACCGAAATGGCCTTGCGCCGGGATCTGCCCCCCAAATACTGGAAGGGCATTAACGCCCTCCTGGTACTCTACGGCCAGCATCTCTGCCGCCCCGTCAGCCCCTTCTGTTCCAAATGCGTTATTACCAAATACTGCCGGCGCAATGGGGTGGAAAAGTCGAGATAAAGAAATAAGGAGGCCCGATATGACACTTTCAAAAAATACGTTAATGAATTTTGCCTTGGGGTGTTTCATATTCTCCACCCTGGTTTTTGCCATCCTGAAATAACGCTACCCCCGGCAGCGGCCGGTAGGCTTTGAAGGACAGGTACTTAAAGGGGTGGATGTCCAGGGCGTTGGGGAACCAGCCGTCAATTTCGCCGGTGTCCACGATGTTGAGGGCGGGGCTAAAGGATATGGGAAGCACCGAGCCCCGGGAGAGGAGGAGTTTTTCCGCTTCCGCCAGGGTAGCCCATCGTTCATCCCCGGCTTCGGCCATGGATTTTTCCATCAGGTCCTCGTAGTCCGCATCGTTGTGCCGGGCGTCGTTCAGATTGGAATCCCTGCGCCACATCTGTAAAAAGCTGTAGGGGTCCGCAAAATCGCCGATCCAGGTGGAAAAGCCTACCCCGTAATCGTTACCCTTAAGGGCCTCAAAATACCGGTTAAAGGGGACCACTTCGATCCGTATGGGGACCCCCAGTTTTTCCTTCCAGGATGCCGCCATAAGTCCGCCGATTCGCTCTGCGTCCGGGGAGGGGGTCAGGCGGATTACCATTTCCGGCAAGCCCTTCCCGTCGGGATAGCCCGCTTCAGCCAGGAGCCGTTTCGCCTCATCCTCGTCAATTTCTTCCAGGCCCTCAACCTCAGGATAGCCGGGGATGGGGAAAATAAGGGTTTTTGCCGGGAGGTAATGCCCTTCCCGTATTTGTTCCCAGGGAAGGACCAGGGTCAGGGCCCGGCGTACCCGGTAATCGTTCCAGGGCTTTTCCGCAGACCGGATAAAATAGTAATGGGTGGCGAACATGGCGTTTACAACGATGCCGCTCCGGTCGGTAAGGCTGTCCAGGTTTACATCCCCGGATATCCACCGGGCTTCCCCGGAATTCCACATCGCCGAAGCTTCATCTCCATCTTCGGGATAGCGCAGGATGATCCGGTTCAGGCTTACCCGGGGGGAATCCCAGTATTGATCGTTTTTCGCCAGGATGATCCGGTCTTCATCCTGCTCAAGGATATAAAAAGGCCCGTTGGAAACAGGGGCTGTCCCGGACCAGTCCTCCCGGTTGATCATGGAAGGATGGATGGGGCTGAAAGAATGATGGCAGAGCATGCTGGGAAAGAAGCTTGCCGCGGAGCTCAGACGGACGATCAGGGTCTTTTCCCCGCTTACCTCTATGCCGACCCTGGTTTTGTCCGTGATAAGGCCCATGCGGTATTCCCGGGCGCCTTCGATAACGTCAAAGAGGCTTGAGTAGGGGGATTCCCGTTTGGGGTCCAGCAGGGAAAGCCAGGCGGAACGGAAGTCCTCCGCCCGCAGGGTGTCACCGTTCCAGTACCGGGCATTGTTCCGGATAGTAAAGGTCCAGGTTTTTTTGTCTTCGGATATATTCCATTTTTCCGCCGCCCCCGGAACCGGTTCCATGGTAAAGGGGTGATAGGAAAAAAGCCCCTCGTAAAGGGCGGTAAAAAGCTGGGCTTCGCTTGCCAGGAAGGATTTACGGAAATCCAGCTCGACTTCGCCCCGGGTAAACGTGGCGGTAAGCTCGTCCCGGATAAGCTGCCGGGGCCGGGTTTCCGCAAATTCCGGCCCCCTGTCCCGGGAAGGGGCCTCAAGGATCGGCTCTTCGGGTAGGGGTAATGCATGTTCCGGATTTTTTTCTTCCTGGACAGGGGGGGTCTTGCAGGCAGAAATAAGGGACCCAATCATCAGGCAGAAAAAAACGACACTCAGAAAAGCCCTGGAACGGGTTTTTTTCATAATTATACTCCTGGACTGAGTCCGAGTTTTTTCATCTGTTCTTCTTCTTCTTTTTGGGCGCTGAATTCGTGGCGGATCTGGTTTGCCCGGACTACGGCGTTTTTCATGGTGGCCAGTTCCGGTTTGATGCCCTTTACCTTGTCTCGGTCTTCCCTGGGGGCATCGGCCTTGAAAAATTCATCCAGGGCGCTAAGGGTTTTGTGGAAATTCTGGACATCCCGAATATTCCGGTCAAGCAATTGGGTAAGCTGCTCCTCGGACATGGCCTCCAGCTTTGCGGCGGCTGCCTTGGAAGAGAAGCCCCCAAGAAACCGGGCTTTTTTTTCCATATCGCTGCGGAGGCTGCTGTAATTTACCTTTTCCCGGGTCGTTGTTCCCCGGCTGGGGTCCGTGTATTGCAGATCAAAGACAACCGGTTCCGGTTCCTTTTTCATCATTTGCTGGATTACCTGCTGGATCTTATACCAAAAACTCCGCCTCCGGTTGGCAATAAGGGATTCGTTATCGTCAATTTTTAAGCCGATTTCCAAGAGGGTGGGGGACACCGAACCAATCACCTGGAGCCCCCCGATAAGGATGGCGTTAAAGGAAACAGCGGCTTTGGCAGCCTTGGGCTTGCTGTTGGGAACCTGGAGGCTCTTGAGGATCTTTTCCTGCAGGACGGGCCCATCCTTGGAATAGTCCTCTTTGATGAGTTCTTCTATTAAATCGGGGTAGAAGGGCTTTCCCGGCAGGGCGGCGGCGAATTTCTTTTTGATGTTCCCCACGGAGGCGTCCGCTGCGGACATATCAAAGGTTACGGCTGTCCTGACTGCCGATTTATAGGATTCCCGGTGGTAGTCGCTTAATAGTTTGAGGTACTGCAAAACCGAACCGGTTGCGCGGTCAAGCTTGGTCAGGGACTCCCCCACCAGGCTTAAAGACAGGGGGTCCAGGCCGTTCTTGGCGGAAATGCTCATTTCCGCCACTGCTTTGGTAACGGGAGAGGGAGAATCCGGTATCAGATGCACCCAGTCGATGAATTTTATTAGCCCAAGGATCCGTTTGATCCGATCTAGGTTGAGGAATTCCACATTGAATTGATAAAAATTTACCAGGAAGTCAAGCTGGTTATCGTAATTGGAAAGCCGGAGGCTCAACTGCTCTACCCGTTCCGCATCGGAAAAAGAGCTTGAATTGGGGACCTCAAGTTCGCTTATTTTCACTTCCTGTTTGTAGGGGTCCTCATTGATAAGCTTTTTCTTAAGAAAAATATTATAAACGATGGCATAGGAAGTCTGAAAGGTACGCAGCTCATCTTTTAATTTACCCATCTCCGACTTTTCAATCCATTCTGCCCGTGCGGTCAGGGCTTCAAAGAGGACTCTGGGATAATCATTATTCTCTGCCATGATTGCAAGTATGCAATAAATTTAATATTTATGCAATCGGACAAAAAAGATGATAAAAAATGAAAAAAAAGCGATTTTGATGCAAGCAAAACCCATAGTTGATGCCCTATATATAGCATGAAAACCTTATTGATGGTTCTTACCCTCCTTGCGGCGCTGTTTACAGCCCTGCTCCCCTGCGGCTGCGGGAATTCCCTGGTGGATTCCCGCTTTGTCATCAATTTTCCGGAGCTTCCCCCGGCCTGGCCGGAACTGTTGGGCCCGCCCCGGTGGCGGGTCGAGTGGATAGGCCCGTCGGGAAACCGGGAGTCCCTGGAAACCGGGGCTTCCGGGGGGATTGAAATAAACATTCCCCCAACCCAGCCAAGCCCGGTCCTGGCCTGGCCTTTCTGGCCGGCCCGGGGCCCCGGCATTGTACCGGGGAGCTTCCGGCCTGCGGGGGCCATCTTCCCCTTTGACGCCGCCGGGGGCCGGCTGAACCTGAGCTGGCAAGGCGGGGTAGACGCCTTTTTCTACCACGCCCTTGCCAGGGCCGCTGACCAGGCCGCCGGGAACGGAAGCTCCCCGGATCCCGGCTTAAGGGTCCCCCAAAATTTTGACTGGCCCCGGTTCCGGGAATTATTTGAGGACCCCGGGGTTTCCGCCGAATTCCGCGCCGATCCCTGGACCGCCGATTGGGCAGCTATCGCCGCCAATGTGGTAAAATCGGGCTTTGACAAACGCCGCTTTAAACCCCGGGCGCGGGAGGAACTGCGGGTAAACGTATCAAAGGGCCCCTGGATAGGCACTTCCCCCTTTGCCGCCCCCCTCCTTTTTGAAGAGGGCCTCCCCCTGTTTCCCGTCAGGCCCGGAATGGAAAGCGACGCCTGGTATTCCGCCGATGGAATCCTCCGCTGCGCAGGGACAAGCTGGATTTTCCGCCCATGGGAATGAAACATTGTATACCGGTAAAAAATTGCCCTGGAACCAAAGTTCTGAAAAAGCCAAGGATTTGAAGGCTGATGATTTTGGAACAGCGGAAGAAATAGCCGAAAAGGCAAGGATGCTGCGGACGGCAAACTCAAAAGCCGAGGTCAGGCCAATACTGCAAGAAATACAATCAAGGGGGTCTTTAATAAACAAAGAAAATTCTGCAATAAAGGCAAGCCTTTCGGACAGGGCAATTAATAAATTTTTGAACAACAAGGCGAAAAATCAATCTTTTGATGAAAAAGCCCACATCCAGGCAACCGTTAACGTTGATAAACTTTATTTCAATGCGATAGAGAAATGGTCATTTGAACTTGATCCGAGAAAGCCAAACAAACAGTTAAAGGACAGAAAATTTTTATATTCCCCTATGTGGTTTGAGGAGAGGATTATTCTTGTCAAATTGACCGTCATGGAATATCAGAATGGAGATATAAATCTATATAGTCTTGAGGCGATTGATGCAGAACCTAAGGAAAACAAAAAAGAGGACGCGGGTATATTAAGCCTTCCCGAATCTGAATCATCAAATTCGTTAGTAACTCCCTCAACGCATCCTCTCTCTGATTTAAATATAGCCCATCTTTTCGAACCTGTCAACGAATATGCAAATTCCGGTTCCCCGAAACCGGTCCCTTTACTATTCATTATTCGTTTCCCCGGGTTAGAATCGCCCTATGATACGCCGCTGCGCAGCTGTTTTGCTGGTTCTGTGTTTTTTTGCTTCCTGTACGAAGGTTCCTCCGCCTGAAGCCCCCGCTGCGGATGCGCCCGTCCCGGCGGTTTACCCGGCGAATCTTTTTGCGGTGCTTAAGACCGGGGAAAGCCCCCTGTGGTTTGAATTGGGGGAAGCCGGTCCCCGCCTGATAAGCGGCCCTGAACAGGCGGAGCTTTCCCCCTTTACCCCCTGGCCGCTGGCCAGGCATATCCGCGGCATCCTTGCCCGGGAGGATGAGCTTGTCCTTGGGGTGAACCGGGAGGGGCTGCTTCTGCTGCGGCCCTGGGAGGGAACCGGTGATGAGGCAGGGGGGCTTGGGCTGTACCGCATTGCGGATTCGTCTGATTGGGAAAACTACACCCTGGGCAGTCTCTTTTTTTATAGGGAAAAAGCGGCGGCTCTCCTGTACCGGGATGATCGCTTTGCCGACCTTAGGGCCCCGGCCCCAACCCCCGCAGTCCGGGCCTTAAAGGATGATCTTACCGGGTTCGAGGGGCTTGAGATTCCCGCCCTGGGGATCATCCCCTTTGCGGAAGACTGGGAAGCGGACGCATTGCGGCTCGGCAATGACGGACTTTGGTATTACCGGGGGATTCACCGCAGGCCCGAAGGGCAGGATATCCGGTATTACCGCACCGCGGACCTGGGGCGGGTAGGGGAGGATGTTTCCGCAGGGGCCTTCCGCAATTCAGCCCGGGCGGAAATGCGGAGCGCCGCGCCGCCCCTTTTGCAGCAGGTTCTGGAGAAGGCCGCCGATTTGGGGGGCGCCGGTATTTCGGCCCTGTCCCCGGATTTTGCCGGCCCCCGGAATTTTGCCGCGGGGAGCTCCGCCGCAGCTTACGGAACCGAAGAAAACGGGGCACTGCTTTTTGGGTTCTACCGGGAGGCCGGGGCTGCTCCAATAGCCAGAGCTGCGACCGGAGCAATAGCCGGGCCTACGGCTTTGGCTGTTTTTCCCGATGGCAGGGGAATCCGGGCCGCAGGGGAGGGGCAGGGCGGGATACAGGCATTCTCTCTTCCCCCCCCTGCCGGAAGATTTTGTGTATACCGGGATTGGCCTGGTGGGGGACACGATCCTTGCTGCCTGGGAGGAACAGCGGGAATGGAACATAGGCGCTGCGGGTTTTATGGTGATCGATTTTTTTAATCAATCTTTTTAATCATTGACACAAATACGCCTAACCGGTAAGATACTTTTATGAATCTGATTTTTGTTCCCGGCAGCCATCATCATCACGTTTTTTTGCAGACCCCGGGGTCCGGTGCGCGGTAGGCGCATATAACGGTAATTGAGCCGTGGACTCCCGGATTAATTCCGGCGGAGTTCACGGTTTTTTTTTGGAGTAAGGACATGGACAAACTGCGTATCCTGATCCCCAAGGGGCGGATTTTTGACAATGTGTCCCGGATTTTTTCCGAGGCGGGATTTCCCATCTACCTTGCGGACCGGACTTACCGGCCCGTGATCGGTGCGGCCTGGCTTGACGCAAAGATCATGAAGCCCCAGAACGTGGGGGAACTGCTGGAAATCGGCAGCCACGATGCGGGCTTTACCGGGATCGACTGGATTCGGGAGAGCGGCGCCGAGGTGGAAGAAATTCTTGACCTGGGGCTCGACCGGGTCCGCATCGTGGCGGCGGTTCCCCGGAATGTGGACGACGCCCATCTGCGTTCAAAGAAGCTGGTGGCCGCCACCGAGTACGTCAACCTCGCCGAAGGCTGGCTCAAGGCCCAGGGCTATCAATACCGTATCCTCCGTACTTACGGGGCCACCGAGGTTTTCCCACCGGACGATGCGGACATGATCATCGACAATACTTCATCGGGGCAGACCCTGCGGGACAACGGCCTGCGGATCATCGACACGATCCTGGAATCCTCAACCCGCTTTGTGGCGTCCAAAGCAGCCATGGCGGATAAGGAAAAACGGAGCCGCATCGAAGAACTGTCCATGCTCTTTAAGGCGGTCCTGGACGGCCGGGACCGGGTGATGCTGGAGATGAACGTCCCCAGGGCCCGGTTCTCCGAAGTGATCGCCGGACTTCCCGCCATGCGCAGTCCCACTGTGGCCCCCCTCCATGGGGACGAAGGGTATGCGGTAAAGATCGCCGTGAAGAAACACGAAGTGCCGGATATCATCCCCCGGCTTAAAAAACTCGGGGCCGTGGATATCGTGGAATACGATCTGCGGAAGGTGGTCCCGTGAGTACTTTAAGAAGGAGGTACGGATAAATGGCGAGGGTTGCGGAACTTGGCAGAAGTACTAAAGAAACCGATATCACAGTAAAGCTGAATTTAGATGGGGTCGGAGAGGCAAGGCTGGATTACCCCATCGGCTTTATGGTCCACATGCTTAATACCTTTGCGCGGCATGGGCTTTTTGATTTGGAGATAAGGGCGAAGGGTGACCTTGAGGTTGATCAGCATCATTTGGTTGAAGATACGGGGATTGTCCTGGGGCAGTGCTTTGCAAAAGCCCTGGGTGACAAGCGGGGGATCCGCCGTACCGGAAGCTGCCTCTTTCCCATGGACGAAACCCTGGCCCGGGCGGCGGTGGATATTTCCGGTCGTGCATTTCTGGTTTTCGATGCGGAACTTTCCGGTATCCCCCTGGTATCCGCTTCGGCGGATAGTTCCGCGGCCGGTAGTTTTTCTGTCAGTTCTTTTCAGACCGACACGGTGGAAGATTTCTGGCATGGCTTTAGTAATGCTGCGGGCTTGACCCTTCACCTGGACATACTCCGGGGCCGCAGTGATCATCACAAGATCGAGGCGCTTTTTAAAGCCGCCGCCCGCGCCCTGCGGGCCGCCTGCGAATACGACAACCGTTCTCTGGATTTGATTCCTTCGACCAAGGGATCCCTTGGGTTCCCGGGAGTCTTGGCGTGAGCGCAGCTAAAGCCGCAGCCGGTGGTCCTGTTGCGGTGCGCCCCGTTTCCGGCGGTGGCCTTATCGGGGTTATCGATTACGGCGCGGGGAACCTGGGATCGGTGATGAACGCCCTCAAGCGCCTGGGCCTGAGCGCCCGTTTTGCCGCCGGGCCGGAGGAACTTGTCTCCGGCGGTCCGGGCGCCGCAAACCGGAATTCTCCCTTTGACCGGATCATCTTCCCCGGCGACGGCCATTTTGCCACCGCCATGGCATCCCTGACACAATCAGGTTACGCCGAAGCGATTACGGAATGGATCAAGGCAGATAAACCTTTTTTGGGAATCTGTATCGGCTTACAGCTTTTGTTCGACAGTTCCGAAGAAGCGCCCCCGGTGGATGGCAAAGCGGTGCGGGGCCTTTCGGTGATCCCCGGCAAGGTGAAAAAATTTCCCGGCCGTAAAGTACCTCAGATCGGCTGGAACCAAACCGCAGCGAAACCGGGTTCCCGGCTTTTCCGGGGCCTCCCGGCGGACACTTTTTTTTACTACATCCACTCTTACTACACCGATCCCGCCGACAGTAGTGTTACTGCGGCGGAGGCGGAATATTATCTGCGTTACTGCTCGGCGGTGGAAAAGGGCGCTTTGGCGGCGGTTCAGTTTCACCCGGAAAAGTCCGGGGCCCTGGGTTTGAAGCTTCTTGAGAATTGGGCAACATTCTGATGACTGTTATGTGTTTTTCTGCGGGAGGTTGCTGTGCAGGCTAAACGAATTATACCCTGTCTTGATGTGGACGACGGCCGGGTGGTTAAGGGAATAAAGTTCAAGGGGATACAGGACGCCGGGGACCCGGTGGAGCTGGCCCGGCGTTACAACGACGACGGAGCGGACGAGCTTACCTTTCTCGACATTGGCGCTTCCTACAAAAGCCGGGCCACCCTTCTGGACGTAGTTCGTCAGGTGGCGGAGGAGGTGTTCATTCCCCTCTGTGTGGGCGGCGGTATCCGCGCGGTGGATGACATGCGGGAGGCCATGAACGCCGGGGCTGACAAGGTTTCTGTCTGTACCTCGGCGCTGAAGAATCCGCGGCTCCTCTCCGAAATGGCCCGGGCCTACGGCAGCCAATGTGTGGTGTTGTCGATTGATGCCGCCCGCACCGGAACTGATAAAAACGGTAAGCCTGTTTGGACGGCCTTCTCCCACGGGGGCCGCACCGATACCGGCATCGACGCCATACAATGGGCCATACAGGCGGTGGAACTGGGGACCGGTGAAATCCTCCTTAACTCGATAGACGCCGATGGTACGGGCGCGGGTTACGATCTGGAACTGACCGCAGCAATTCTGGACGCGGTTCCCGTACCGGTAATCGCCAGCGGCGGCGCGGGGGACCTTGACCAGATCGCCAGCGTATTGCTGTCCACCGGGACTGCCGTTGCGGACGGCGCGGGAAACGCAGCTCCCGGAGCCGACGCTGCATTGGTAGCATCACTGCTACACTTTGGAAAAACCACGATCCGTGAGATCAAGAAACACGCTGAATCAAAGGGAGTTTGTGTCAGATGGTAGTCGCTTCGATTGATGTGCAGGACGGCAAGGTCGTCCAGCTGAAACAGGGTTCGGAATTGATACTGCAGCGGGATAACGCCCTTGAGCTGGCGGAAGAATTTGACCGCTGCGGTGAGGTGGCGGTGATCGATCTGGATGCCGCTATGGGTAAAGGGAGCAATATCGAGATGATAAAGCCCCTGTTCCGCAAGGCCGAGTGCCGGGTGGGTGGGGGTATCAGAACCCCTGAACAGGCGAAGGAACTGGTAAGCCTGGGGGCGCGGAAGATCATCCTTGGTTCCGCCGTTTTTCGGGACCCCGGGGATTCTCAGGGGAATCCCTTAAAGAAAGGCGCCGGTATCGCCGGGGGGGAATTTAAGGTCAACACCGAATTGCTGGAAGCCATGGTAAAAAAGATCGGCCGGGAGCGTATCATCGTCGCGGTGGACGCTCGGAACGGTGAAATTGTGGTTGACGGCTGGAAGACCCCTACGGGGCTCAAGCTTTTGGATGTTGCCAAAGCGGTGGAACCATTCGCGGCGGAGCTGCTCTTTACCTGCGTGGAGCGGGAGGGGACCATGACCGGCATTGATTTGGAACCGGTTAAGGCCCTGCGGGAAGCGGTCTCCTGTAGTATTACTGTGGCCGGCGGGGTCACCACCCTGGAGGAAATTGAAGGCATCGCCGCATTGGGCTGCAACGTGCAGCTGGGCATGGCCCTCTACACCGGCAAGATCAGCCTTGCCGATGCCTTTGTAAGGTCCCTCAACTGGAAAAAAGCCGATTCAGGTTCGCCGCAAGGCGGCATGCTTCCCGTAATTGCCCAGGCCCCCGACGGTCAGGTATTGATGACCGGCTTTGCCGATAAAGAAGCGGTAGAAGAAACGTTCAAGCGGGGTAAGCTCTGCTTCCACAGCCGCACCCGGGACACCCTCTGGATGAAGGGTGAGAATTCCGGTAATACCCTCAGAGTGCGGCGCCTCCGGGCCGACTGCGACCGGGATGCGATCCTCGCCGTGGTGGACCCGGCGGGACCGGTCTGCCATACCGGCGCTTTTTCCTGCTTTACCCAGGACCGGCGTTACACCTGGGAATTCCTCCAGTCGATTATTACCGAGCGGTTTCGTAACCCGGCGCCCGGTTCCTACACCGCCACACTGGATGACGAGCTGGTCCGGGAAAAGGTGATGGAAGAGGCCGATGAGGTCTGTACCGCAAAGACCCACGATGAACTTGTCTGGGAAGCGGCTGACCTCCTCTACTTTACCACGGTCCTGATGACCCGCGGGGGGGTTCAGGTCGGGGAAGTGCTGGATGAGCTGGATCGCAGACACAAAAAATAGGCGCCCGGCGCCTTTTCGGGAGTAATTATGAGTATCTATTGGAACGGGCGTGTACAGAATCTCTCCCCTTACGTTCCCGGTGAGCAGCCTCGGGACCGGAAGTTCATCAAACTCAACACCAACGAGAATCCCTACCCCCCTTCGCCCAGGGTAATAGGGGCCATTAGTAATACTATTGCTGCGGGGAAGAGCGCCTTCGGAGCCGAGGCGGCCGGCGCAAGGCTCCGGCTCTACCCGGACCCTGCCTGTACGGAACTGCGGGAGGCCATTGCCGCCCGGTATAAGGTTAAGCCGGAGCAGGTCTTTGCGGGGAACGGTTCCGATGAGGTGCTGGCCTTCGCCTTTGCCGCCTTTTTTGAAAGCGCCGCCGGAACAGGCAGTGCCGCTCCGGATGCGGCCGCCGGTGCGAATGCCGCGGCGGCCCTCCCGGTGCTCTTTCCCGATATTACCTACAGTTTCTATCCCGTCTATGCGGGCCTTTGGGATGTGCCTTTCCGCGCCCTTCCCCTTGGGGAAGATTTTTCTATCGGCGTTGATGATTATACAATTCCCTGCGGAGGGGTCATTTTCCCCAACCCCAACGCGCCCACCGGTCTGGCCCTGCCCCTGTCCAGCATCCTTTCCATTGCAGAAGCTCAGAGGAAAAACAACAGCGTTGTTATTGTGGACGAAGCTTATATCGCCTTCGCCAATACGCCGGGGGTGGAGTCGGCGGTTCCCTGTATTAATGACCATCCTAACCTGCTCACGGTTCATACCCTTTCCAAATCCGCCTCCCTTGCGGGACTGCGGATTGGTTTCGCCATTGGAAATGAGGAGCTTATCGAAGGGCTCTGCCGGATTCGGGATTCCTTCAACTCTTACACACTGGATCGGCTTGCCCTTGCGGGGGCCGCCGCCGCAGTATCCGACGCCCCCTATTATGATAATATAAACCGCAGGGTGATAGCCACCCGGGATCGGGTTTCCGCAGCCCTTTCCGCACAGGGTTTCGATGTAGTTCCCTCCTCGGCGAATTTCATCTTTGTCCGGTTCCCCAACAAAACCGGGGAGGAAGCCTTCGCCGCCCTGCGGGAGAAGGGCATTCTGGTGCGCCACTTCAACAAGAAACGGATCGCAGAATATCTGCGGGTAAGCATTGGTACGGATGCGGAAATGGACAGCTTCCTTTCGGCCTGTGAAAAAATAACAGGGGCCGCGAATTATACGAATTAACACGAATGGGTGAGGCATTATGAAAATTATTAAGGATTCTGAATTTGACGCTTATTGGAAGGATCTTGCAGGGCGGGGTGATGATGGGGCGGGTTCCGCCGCGGTACAGCATATAATCGCTGCGGTCCGGGCGGAAGGGGACGCCGCAGTGCGGCGCTTTGCCTCTCAGTTTGACCGGAGTTCCCCTGAAAAATTTGAAGTCCCCCGCAGTATTGCTGCGGCGGCCTGGGAGAAACTCAAAGCCGGTGACGGCGAACTGGCCGCCGCCCTTGAACTTGCGGCGGATCATATACGCCGTTTTTCCCTGGAGCAGAAAAAACAGTTTGCCGATTTTGAATACCCAATGGAGAGCGGGCTCATCACGGGCCAGCGGGTTATCCCGGTGGAAAAGGCGGCCATCTACGTCCCCGCCGGCCGTTTCCCCCTCATCTCCACGGTCCTTATGGGGGTTATCCCCGCCCTTTCCGCCGGAGTGGGGGAGGTGATACTGGCATCTCCCCCGGGGGATGAGGGCCTCCCGGACCCCCGTATCCTTGCCGCCGCCCATCTCGCCGGCGCGGGGAGGATTTTTGCCATCGGCGGTGCACAGGCTGTCGCCGCCCTGGCCATCGGTACCGAAACCATCCCCCGTGTTGATATTATCGCCGGTCCCGGTAACAAGTACGTGGCCGCCGCGAAACGGCTCCTCTTTGGGGAAGTGGGGATAGACTTTGTGGCGGGCCCCACGGATGTACTCATCATCGCCGGTTCTGCGCCGCAAGCCGATCCGACGGCGCAAGCCGACCTTGTGTCGGCAGATATGCTCGCCCAGGCGGAACATGATCCCGACGCCCGCGCCCGGGTCCTGGTGAACAGCCCTGAACTTGCCGGCCATATTACTGCGGCCCTGGAACGGCGGCTGCGGACGCTTCCCACTGCGGCTATTGCCCGGGCCTCACTGGACGCGGGGGGGCTCATCATCATTTATGATTCAAAAGATGAGGCTCTTAGAATCGCTAATACCATTGCGCCGGAACACCTTGAGTTACAGGTTAGTGATACTGAAAACTGGATTCCCCTGCTAAGAAATTACGGCTCCCTGTTCATCGGGGAAAAATCGGCGGAGGTCCTGGGGGATTACTCCGCGGGGATCAACCATACCCTGCCCACATCGGGGAGCGCCCGTTTCTCAGGCGGCCTTGGGGTACGGCATTTTCTCAAAACCGTCACCACCCTCCGCTGTGCGGAGGGTGAAGGATGGGAAGCCGCGCGGCATGCGGCGGAAATCATTGCCCGCGCGGAGGGCCTTGCGGGTCACGCAGAAAGCGCAGCCAGCAGAAACTAGTGTAAGCCGTGGACCCTCTTAATTCACACCATCCCGCTTGATCTTCTTGGTGGTTGTCATCTCCATTGCCTCATCCAGAATCGTGATCTTTTCGATTCGCTGGTAGGGGAGGAGCCGCTGGTTCACTTCGGAGATGATGGCGTCGACGCGGGCCTTGATCGTCTCCCTGGGGGTGTCAGCCTTGAAGAAATCCGGGCTGGGGTAGACCAGGGCTTCGATCCTTTCGTTCTTCATTTTTTTGTCCAGCACAAAACCCCGGATCAGTATCTGGTCGATTTCTTCGAAGAGCTGGAACTCGTTTTCGATTTCTTCGGGGTAGACGTTTTTGCCCCCCTCGGTAACGATCATGTTTTTGGCCCGGCCCGTAAGGTAGAGGTAGTTTTCGCTGTCCAGGTAACCCAGGTCCCCGGTCTTAAGGTAGCCGTCGGCGGTAAAGGTGGCGGCGGTTTCTTCGGGCATCTCGAAATAGCCCTGCATCACCACCGGGCCCTTTACGATAACCTCCCCGACTCCCCGCTCGTCGGGGTCCAATATCTTCATGTCCACCTGGGGGATCACCTTGCCCACGCTGGTTTCCTTGTAGTGGTCCACCGGGTTCAGGTTGATGATGGGGCTGGTTTCCGTAAGGCCGTAGCCCTGGACAAAGTCGAGCCCCAACTGGTTGTATTTTTTGAAGACGCTGGGGGCCAGGGGGCCGCCGCCGCAGATGCAGGTCCGCAGGGTGGTCAGGGACGCCGCATCCAGTATTGAATGGAACATCTTCTTCCCCGGATTCACCTTGAAGATTTTTTTGATAAGCCCCGAAAGGGCCATCAGGCAGGAAATCAATCCGTAGACGACGGGACCCTTTGCCCGGATTCCCCGCAGAATGCCCGCCAGCACCTTGTTAAAGAGCAGGGGCACCGCCAGGAGCATGGTGATCTTCGCTTCCTTTAGGTCTTTCAGGATGGCCTTGGTCACCATCCGCTTGCCGAATACCACCTCGGCGCCGGTGGAAAGGGTTTCGATAAGTACCGCCAGCATGGTGTAGGCGTGGTGCAGGGGCAGCAGGGCGTAGAACACATCGGTGTGGTACACCGGGAAGGGGGTGCCCTGGGCCAGGTAGCAGTCGGACACCAGGTTCTGATGGGTCAGCATGACCCCCTTGGGGGCGCCCATGGTCCCGGAGGTAAAGAGGATCGCCGCCAGGTCCGTTTCCGCCGCCCCTTCGATTTCCGCCTGGGGCCCGTCCAGATCGTAAAGGTAGGTTCCAATCCCCTTCCGCAGGGAGATCACTTCCTGTAATTCAGGGTGATCCTGCCTGCCCTGGGGTGATGTATAGCGTCCGTATTTTTCCTCATCCACAAAGAGCAGTTTGGCCCTGGATGTTTTCAGGAGAAGCTCCGTTTCTTCATCCTTAAGCTGATAGTCGATAGGGACTACCATGGCCCCGGCAAAGAGGATACCCAGCCAGGCCGCCGCCCACTCGGGGGAATTTTTCCCCGTTACCGCCACGGCGTCTCCCTTGCGGATCCCCTTGCTGTGCAGCCAACGGGCAATGGCTTCAACGATTTTCAGGGACTCGTTGTAGTTCAGACTGATACGGTCAGGTTCATAAATGGTTAAACACGGCCGTTCCCCAAAACGGGAAACGGTGATCCTGAACATCTCCGGCAGGGTAGGCCACTGGCCCCGAAAATTTTTCCCCCGGTATTCATCAAGAAAAGCCCAGGGCGTGTATTCAGCGCTCATTAATTTTCTCCTGTTACAAAAAATCAATATAGTTGTTAATATCTTATCATGGATTTTTTGAAAAGGGGTCATTTTTTTATCATTTTTTTTGGGGCAGCCCTTGCGGTCATAACCGGGTTGAGCTCCTGCACCGCGAATATTTCCGGCCGGCTTGAGCAGGGGGGGGGCGGTGAATTTACGGTATCCGCCTCCCTGGGGCCCCGGATGGCGGCCCTTATCCGCTCCCTTGGCGCCGCGGGCGGCGGCAGCGGGGACTTTGTCCTGGACGGGGCGATCATCGCCCAATCCATGGTAGCGGCCCCCGGGGTGGAATCGGTTTCCTTTCGCAATACCGGCCCTGTTGCCCTTGAAGGGCCCGTCAAAATAGCGAAAATAGGGGATTTTCTTGCCCCTGCGGCGGGTAAAAAGGGTTTTATCACCTTCGAGGCGCCCCGTGCGGGGGGTGGCAGGCTCTCCATAAACCTGAACCGGGAAGCGGGGCCGGAGATACTTTCCCTTGTTTCCACCGAAATCGTCACCTATCTTGAGGCCCTTATGGCCCCCATTGTCACCGGGGAGGTCCTGACCAAAGCCCAATACCTTGAAGCCCTGGCCTCAATCTACAACAAAGCCGTGGCGGACGAGGTCTCCGGGGGCACAATCCGGGCCGCCATCGACTTTCCCGGCCCCATCAGCGCCGTCCGGGGGGGGACCTACACGGGCAAAAAGGCGGAATTCACCATCCCCCTGCTGGACCTGCTGGTTCTGGAAAGGCCATTGATCTACGAAGTTACCTGGAAATAAGGGCGGCTGTACGGGAAAGGGTTAAGGTCTGCCTTTTTTGAAAAAATTTATGAATCGAGGCAGTTCCAAAATATCAGATTTTGGAACTGCAACCTTAGATTTAAGGGGAAAAGCGGACTTTAGACCGCTTTTCCAAGAGCCGGTTCCAAAACTAACCGAGTTTTGGAACCGGCTCAATCCTTTAAAAAAAGCCGGAGAATACGAGGTTCACCGGCTCTTAAGGCACTCACTACTATATCCCGCTTCTACACCCGTATATGCGATTAGAGCTGTTCGATGTCCGTCAGGGAAAGGCCGGTAGCATACATTATTTGTTCGGATGAGAGTCCCATTTCCTTCATTTTCCGGGCAGTTTCTTCCCTGGCTTGTCCATAGCCTTCCTCCCGGCCTTCGGCTATACCTTCCCGTTTGGCCCCGACCAACAGGCTCTGCATGTCCAGGGCGTTCTTGTACTCATGATCCAAAACAGCCCGTTCTGCCTCGTCCCGGCTTACCGTCAATAATACTTCACTCGCCATGGCTATACCCTCTTCATACTCCACTATCTCG
>BNVE01000054.1 GCA_025997875.1 Spirochaetia bacterium | reverse complement strand
GCCGGAATTGGTCCAATATTTCCCCCAGGGGGAGCACGCCCAGATGGTCCGCCAGCCCCTGATGGTGACCGCCAACGAAAACAAGTTCGATATTCTGATAAACGTCTACGGTGGCGGTTCCAACGGTCAGGCCGGCGCCTGCCGTCACGGTCTTTCCCGGGCCCTCTGCCAGGTGGATCAGACCAATTATACCAGCCTGCGGAGCAACGGCTACCTTACCCGTGACCCCCGGATGGTGGAACGGAAGAAATACGGCCAGGCTGGCGCCCGCAGACGCTTCCAGTTCTCTAAACGGTAGAATACCATACGCTAAAGCGCCCGGTAGAATAGTGCTTCCCCATTTCCTGTATCAGGACCTCCGACATTGTTCTGTGTGCCCGTGGGACAGCACGATTGTATGGGGGCTGGGGTTTTTACATGACAGTCATTTCTATAAAATCCGGGTCCGGTGATGACCTTAAACGGATAGAACTTTCCGACGGTTCCCTTTTTTCCTTTAAAACCTGTTATGTAACGCCGGTATTTTTTGATGATACCCGGTATGTGCCGGGAACCGAGATTTCCCCTGACGAGGCGGAGGCCTTCCGCTTTGCGGCGGCCTGTATGCGGGCGGAAAAAGCTGCCTTGGGTCTGGTTGCCCGGGCGGAACAGACCGTTTTCGGGCTTTCCCGCAAGCTGGAACGGGGAGGGCACCCGGCGGCCTGTGTCCGGGCGGTTCTTGCCCGGCTCTCGGAGCTGGAAATCGTGGATGACCGCCGTTTTGCCCGGCTCTGGGTGCAATCACGGCTGAACCGGCGCACCGATACCCCCCGCAAGCTCCTGGCGGGCCTTTGCGGCCGGGGAATAGACCGGGATGTGGCGGAAAAGGCCCTGAAAGCCGGCCTGCACCCCGAGGCCGAAAATGCGCTGCTCAATCACTATATTGAAAAAAACCGCCTCCTTGGGACCTCAGCCGGGGGTGAAATCACCGCCGCGGATCGTTCTTCCCTGAAATTCAAACTGAAATATGAGGGCTTTTCCCCTGTAATTGTTCAGAATTTTTGGGAAGAAAACGATTTTTAGATAATAAACAAAAAAATTCATAAAATTCTCCAAAAAATTGGTTTTTACAAAACACTGCGATATATTTTCAGTAGTTGCAGCAACCAAATTACTATGTATGAAACAAAACATAGTTATCTTCCTGTTTTCAATCATGAGAGGGTTAGCAAGGTGTCTAAAAGCAGCCAGAAGGTAAGAATTTTTTCCGCGTTAGAGGTTGCCAATATTTGCGGAGTGGTAAATCAGACGGCGATTAACTGGATTCGGAGCGGGCATTTAAAGGCCTTTACAACGCCGGGCGGACAATACCGGGTATATGCAGAAGATCTGTCGGCTTTTCTGGATAAACGGGGTATGCGTACATCCGTTGATGTTCTTCACGTCCTGATCGGGAATTCCGGTACGGATACGGTTCTGGTAATTGACCATGACCATCAAGCCAATGAACTGCTCAAGGGCTGGCTAAAAAACAACTTCCCCCATTATGAGGTAATGCAGGCCTTTGACGGCTTTGAGGCAGGCCGGAAGCTGACCGAAGTGAAACCCAGTTATGTGTTCCTCAATACGGAACTTCCCGGTATCGACGGCCACGAACTTGCAAAAAAACTCCGGGACGATCCCAGCCTGGGGAGCCCCAATGTGATCGCCATCTCCGGTAATGATGATGCGGGGCAGCCGAAACATATCCCCGCCGGTGTGGCAGACGCCAGTATTTCCAGGCCCCTGGATTTTGAACAGCTCCTGGAAATCATGAAGGATCTGGCAAAACAGGATGAGGCAGCCGTAACCGCCTAGGAGTTTGTGGCGCTTTGCACCCTTTCCGCAGCCGGGAAATACAACAGGCAAAACCGCAGCTATTACCCGGTTGACAGCGAAGGCTCTTTTTGGGTAAAGTATAATTCCTATTGCGGACGTCATATAACGGTATTATCCAAGCTTCCCAAGCTTGTGACGCGGGTTCGACTCCCGTCGTCCGCTAAGAAATCTCCTACTTCAGCGTCCCCCCGCCGCCCCAATTTTCCAGTTCGATGATATTGAGGACCATGTGGCCCTTGTCTATGCCCAGCTCTTTTGACAGCAAATCAAAAACACCTTTGGTAAACTTTTTTTTCGGTTCAAAGTCTGATTTGTGAAAGAGGCGGATTTCGACATAGGCGCCGTTGACCGGGGCGCCGGCCCGGTAAAAGCTGTGGTCACCGGAAAAGTCGATAAGGAGACCGGATTCGTTCTTGGTGGGGATGACGGCGATAAGCCGGCCAAGTTCAGACTTGATCGTGTCCTTCTTTTCGTTTGAAAGCTTTTCTGTGGTGTTGATGGCGATATAGGGCATTCTGGACCTCCATTAGATAGTAATAGTATAATAGACAAATCCTTAGGAGGCGTCTATGTATTTTAATGCGCCGGGGCCGGCCAATACTCAGGCGACAATCTCTCTGGCAGTACAGGAGCATAAACCATGAAACAGATGAAAATTGGCAAGTCGGGGATAGAGGCGTCGGCGGTGGGTATGGGCGCCTGGGCTATCGGCGGGGACAGTAACTGGGGGCCCAGCGACGATTCGGAGTCGGTGCGGACCATCCACCGGGCCCGGGAGCTGGGGATCACCCTGCTGGATACCGCCCCGGCCTACGGGCTTGGGCACAGCGAAGAGGTGGTGGGGAAGGCCCTGGAAGGCAGGCGGCAGGATTATATTCTTTCCACCAAGTGCGGGCTCCGCTGGGATACGGTGGAAGGGGCTCTGCACATGGAACGGGACGGGGTCAGGCTGATGCGGAACAACAGCGCCGCAAGCCTTACCGTCGAGATTGAGCAGAGCCTTAAGCGGCTCAAGACCGACTATATCGATATCTACATTGTCCATTGGCAGTGCCTGCCGGAATTTCCCGTACCCGTCAGCGAAACCATGGGATTTTTGCTCAAGGCGAAAAAAGAGGGGAAGATACGGGCCATTGGGGCCTCGAATTTGAGTACCGAAAACCTCAAAGACTATATCAAACACGGCCAGATCGACCTGATTCAGGAAAAGTACAGCATGCTGGACCGGGCCAAGGGGGAGGAGTTCTTCGGCCTGTGTAATACCCACGGTATTACTTTTCAGTGTTATTCCCCCCTGGAACGGGGTGTCCTTACCGGCAAGTACAAGCCGGGGACCCCGGTGAACATGGCCCGGGCCAAGAGCAATATCAAGTGGTATCAGCCGGAGTTTCTGCCCAGAATCGTTGAATTGACGGATAAATGGGCGCCCCTCTGCAAAAAATACGGCTGTACCATGACCAACCTGGTGGTAGCCTGGACCGCAGCCCAGGGCAACGGCTCCAATGTGAACGTCATGGTGGGCGCCCGGACCAGCGCCCAGGTGGAAGAAAATGTCAAAGGCGGCGGCATCACCCTGGAAGCCGGGGACATCGCTTCCATGCGTAAGGATGCGGAAAGTATATCGTAACCTATTGGGGCTCCAAAGGTTGATTTTTCTCAAATTTGTCCAAAATGGGCCTTTAATTTTTTTGCAAAATTCCTTAAGATACAGTATCCAATGCCGATAAGGAAAGGTACGTCCATCATGGGCGCGCCAATCTTTAGGAAAACGTGAGGGGATCATTTTGGCTATTACAAACGCATTATCCGCATACCGGGAAACCAGGATTAAGACCGCAAGCCAGGGCCAGCTGGTGATCATGCTTTATGACGAGGCGGTAAAACACCTGGATCGGGGCTTGGAACTTATCGGCGTCAACACGGGCAAAAAAGATCCCGGAAAAATCGAAAAAATCAGCAAAAGCATCCTGAAAACCCAGGAAATTATTACCGAATTGATGGTCTCCCTTGATTTTGAGCAGGGAGGGGATATCGCCAGGAATCTTTTTTCTCTTTACACCTGGTTCAATCAGGAACTTCTGGAAGCAAATGTACACCAGGACGCCCGGCGCATCACGATTATCCGGAACATGGTGAATGAACTCCGGGGCGCATGGGCCGAAATTATCGCCAAAAACTCTGCGGAAATTAACAACAGGCCGGTCAGCGGCGTAAATATCGCCGGTTAGGGGGATGTATGGCCGCAAAAGCCAACGCGCCAGCCCCGGTTGAAGCAGCGCTTCCGGATGGGGGCACGGTTCCCTCCGGCGCTGATATCAGTCCCGAAGAACTTGAGCAGCGGGTCGCTATTTTAAAACGCTTCCGCACCCTTCTTGTCGAACAACGGGACCGGTTCCGCTCCTACCTTGAAGTACTTGATAAGCAAAAAGATGTAATCGAGAACGGCAGCGCCGACGAGCTCCTTGCCCATGTGGAGCTTGAAGAAAAAATCGTGGCGGATATTTTCTCCATCCAGAAGGTGATCGATCCCCTGGAGGAAATGTACCGCGCCGTGAATTCCGGTAAGCCGGGACTTGCCGCCGGAGCTCCCCAGGGCGTCCGGGACGATGTGCCGGACCTTAAGTCCGCCCTTGAGGGCCTAAAATCCGAAGTGGTGATCCGTTCCAACCGGAACAAGGAGCTCCTCTCCCGGCGGATGGTAGAAATCCGCTCCGAAATCAAAACTCTGCGGAACAACCCCTACGCAGCCTCCGCCCGCCGTTCCAGCTTCTCATCAGAGGTGGGAACCGCCTCTCTTATTGATATCAAGGGGTAATATTCCATTAAGAATCTATTCCCGCAGCCTTCCTGAACCGCTTCACCGTGGCCGCCGCGATGGGCCGGGCCTTTTCCGCGCCCTTTGCCAGAATTTCATCCAGCTTTTTAGGGTCCGCCATGATGGTCTCGAAGCGTTCCCGCATGGGGGTAAGTTCCCGGTTGACCACCCGGAAGAGCTCTTCCTTGGCGACGCCCCAGCCCATGCCCCCGGCGCGGTAGAGGCCGGCAAGGTTCGCCTGTTCTTCCGCAGTGGCAAAGAGTTTGTATAACAGATAGATCTGGCTGGTTTCGGGGTCCTTGGGTTCCTCCACCCCCTGGGAATTGGTGACGATCCGCATGATCAGTTTGCGGAGTTCCTTTTCCGGGGCAAAGAGGGGGATGGTGTTGCCGTAGCTCTTGCTCATCTTGCGGCCGTCCAGGCCGGGGACCACCGCCACCGATTCCTGCACCGCCGCCTGGGGTACCTTCAACACTTCCTGTTTGTAGTTAAAGTTTACCGCCTGGGCGATATCCTGGGCCATCTCCACATGCTGGACCTGGTCCTTGCCAACGGGGACCACATCGGAATCGAAGAGGATGATGTCCGCCGCCATAAGCACCGGGTAGGTAAAGAGCCCCATGTTGATTCCCGCATCGGGATCGCCGCCCTTTTCGGCATTGTCCTGGACCGCCGCCTTGTAGGCGTGGGCGCGGTTCATCAGGCCCTTGCCGGTAAAGGCCATAAGCTGGGTGGTGAGCTCAAAGGTTTCCGGGATGGAACTCTGCCGGTAAAAAATCACCTTTTCCGGGTCCAGCCCTGCGGCGAGCCAGCCTGCGGCGACCTGTCGGATAAGCTGGGAAAGCTCTTTTGGGTCCTTTATGGTGTTCAGTGCGTGGTAGTCGGCGATAAAGTACCGGGCATCGTATTCCCTGGCCAGTTCCAGGGCGGGCTTGATGGCCCCAAAGTAGTTACCGATGTGGAGTATTCCCGTGGGCTTGATGCCGGTGAGTGCGATTTTCTTCATTACAACCTCTTATGACCTCAATTTAGCGGGAAAAAGGGGACCTGTAAAGGGCAGGGGAGCATCAAACAGCTGTTCAATTTGACAAATCAACCACTGACGGGTATTCTCATAGAAATACAGGTCGTGTCATGATAGATGAGGGATTTGATATCGTTGTGGTGGATGATGAGGAATGGGTCCGCCGGGGGCTGGTCAGCAAGCTGTCAAAAAGCGGACTGCCCTTCAGGACTATCCGGGAATTTGCCGAAGGGGAATCCTTCCTTCAATATATTGAAGCGGGAGGGGCGCCGGATCTTCTGCTCTGCGATATCAGGATGCCGGGACTCGATGGGTTAAGCCTGTCAGCCCAGGCCCGCGTCAGGCTCCCGAATCTGCGGGTTATCATCGTCAGCGGCTATGGTGAATTTGAATACGCCAAGCGGGCCATCCAGGCCGGGGTGAGTGAGTATCTTTTAAAGCCCGTGGACGACGTTGAACTTTTTATGGCTCTCAAGTCCTGCATGGAAGCCATTACCGTCTCCCGGCGGAACAGCGAGCATCTAAGCTACTTGCAGACGATAGAACGGGAAAACCGCGCCCGCCGTTGTTTGGGGGGTGGTGCGGCCCTTGGTGATTCTGCGGACACCCTGGATCTGCGGGAGCTTTTTCCCGCTTACGGCAAAGCCTCATCTCAATTTATCTGCGCCTGTTTCCGCCTTCCTCAAATTAGGGAAAAGGATTTTCATGATCTGATAAAACGGGCGGAAGGGCAGTACTTGGATAAGGCGGCGGTGGAAAATTTGGTGTTTTATTCCTGGGCTCCCGAAGAACAGGTGCTCCTCTTTCTTGCCCTGGAACCCCTGGACAAGATACGGGAATTTGCGAATTCCGCAGCCCGGAAACTCCGGGAAGGGGAGGGTGGGGTTTCCTGTGCAAACGCTGCGGCCGGTTTAAGCGTTGTTCGGGACAACCCGGAGCAGGCGGTGGCGGAAGCCCTCACCCTGATGAAGCACCGGGTTCTGCTGCACGGCCCCGCCCTGATCTGCGCCGTTGATATTTCAGGCAGGGATGATTCCTGGACCATTCCCGGCCATCATATTTCCGCCCTGCGGCACGGTCTGGCGGAGGGTGATGAGCGGGCGCTGGGGGCGGTGCTGAACACCATAGAGGCGGAAATGACGGCGCTGCGGCTTTCATACCGGTGCCTGGAAAACGCCTATCTTCAGCTTTTGATGCCCGTCAACGAGGCCCTGTTTATGCGGGACGCCTATAAATTCGATTCCCTTGCCTCCCTTTTTGCCTTTGTCAAAGACACCTATGCCGCGTGTATTAAAATGAGCGATCCGGCGGCGGTTCGGGGGAAGGCCGGTATTATCCGGGACATTGCCGCCGATATCGATGAGCATTTTAACGAATATCTTAGCCTGGAATATTTTGCCGCCGCTTACAGTATCAATACCAGTTACTTAAGCCTTCTTTTTAAGGAAGTGATGGGGGTGCATTTCCAGGAATACATTGCCGCGGTACGGATACGGAAGGCCAGGGAATATTTAGCCTCCGGCCGGTATAAGATTGCCGAAGTGGCGGAAAAGACCGGCTATACCAACCGTTTTTATTTTTCCCGGGCTTTTAAAAAGATAGAAGGATTAACCCCCACCGAATTTATGAACCGGGCGGTTAAATGAAAGGATGAAGCGATTTCCCGCCCTGACCCTGCTTCTTGTTTCGGTTATAGCCTGCGGTTCTTGCAGCAGGTTCCCCAATCGGGAAGCGGCCGGGGTGGAAATTGAGGAAACCCATACCCTCAAAGTGGTGACCAATTCCGCCTACAGCCTGCGGGCGGTCTATGCCATCGCGGATCGTTTTATTCGGGACCATCCTTCCTTCACGGTGGAGGCTTCGGCGGTGGCAGGTACTGCTCCCATCAATGTTTTTCTTACTTCCAAATTTGCCGTTGGGGATGCGCCGGATATTTTTATCTATCAGGCGGGAAGCAGTACCCGCCTTTTTGCCCAGGGCGGCCATCTGCTGGACCTGAGCGATCAGGGTTTTGAGGAACGTTTTGTAAGCGGTACGGATGAATCCTGCCGTTACCAGGGCCGCCTGTACGCCCTGCCGATGGACATTTCCATATCCGGGCTTTTTGTCCAGATGAGCGTCCTCTGGCGGGGTTACATAAAAAATAACGATCTCCGGGTGGTCCCCCGAACTATTGATGAATTTATCGAATCCTGCGAAAAGCTCCGCCGGGCGGGGATTGAGTATCCGGTGGTGATCAGCGCCGCCAATGACACCGCCGCCGCTAATTTTTTGTACCAGTATATCCATCAGAATATCTATGCTGAAAATCCGCACTTTTATGAGGACATTATCCGGGGCAGACGGAAATGGACCGATGGTGAATTCCAGGAGATGTACCGCATGTATGAACGGCTGCGGCCTTACATGAATCCCGATGCGGTCAGGATCGACAACGGCGAAGCGATCCGCCGGTTTGCCGAAGGGGAAGCGGCCTATTATATCGGCCTGAGCCGGGACATAGCGGCTATCCGGAAAATTCAGCCGGATCTGGATATGCTCCTGGTAACCCCGCCCTGGAAAAAAGAAGCTGCCGGAACCCATGCCCTTTCGGGGGTGGATACGGTTGTTTCCGGTTCCGGCGCTACCCCTTACCCCGATGAGGTAATTGCGTTCCTGCGTGAGCTAAGTTCTGCGGAGGGGGCTGACCTGTATATCCAGGCGGCGTCTTCCATTTCCGCGGTGCGGGATTCCTATATCTGGTATGATCCCTGCCTTGGCCCCCAGAATGATGTTTTTAAAGAGAGCCCTTTTTCGGAATTTATCTCCCGCCAATGGCTGCCCGGTTTTGAGGACCTATTCAGGCGGCTCAACCAGGAATGGTTTACCGGCAGGCCGGCGGATTCCATCCTGGAAGAACTGGAGCGGCTCCACCAACAGGCCATATCCCTGAACGGAGCCATGTTCTGATGAGGATTACCCCCCAACGGCTTAGCTCCAAAATCATCCTGCTGGTATTTACCCTGGTATCCTTAAGCATCACCCTGGCGGGAGTTTTGTTTTATACCCGCTCGGTCCGCCTGATCCGGACTCAGGAAGAAATGTACGCCCGGAACCTCTGCTATAATTTAAGCCGGGACATAGACGCCTATATTGAGGAAATGGAACGGGTCTGCCGGATCATTTTGGGCAACCCGGAAATTCAGAATATTCTGGAACGGCGGCATATTCCCGGGTACAGCGATTATCAGTACCTGCTGGATCAGGAAACGGTGATGAACATGGCCTTAAGTTTTACCTCGGTGCGGGATTCCTATATCATTCAGCTTTTTGATGAAAACGGTTTCGGCATCTATGCGGATTCCAGCCACTTTATGTCCTATAATCAGGCCCTTTTTGAAAATCCCTGGACCAGCGAACGGAAAAAAGAAATTGACGAGCGCCGCCTCTTTGTCGTGCCCGCCCGGTATTCGGGGTTAATCCTCTATTCCCGGCGGCCCGCTTTTTATGTGATCCGCCCGGTCAGGCGGATACGGGATAACATGATCCTGGGGTATTTAACGGTGACCGCGGATAATCAGTATTTGATGGACATCCTGCGCCGTTACGGGGCCACCCTGCCGGAGGCGGATCTGCGGGTCCTCTCGGGGGAAGGGGCGGCACTTCTTTCCCTTACCGGTGACGCCAAGGGCCGCATGGGGGCGGCGATCTCCTATACATCCCTTTTCAGTTCCTGGCGGACAGAAATCCGCACCCGGGGTTTATACGGCCGGGCAGAGATGGAAAAGACCGGTTTGTTTGCGATCTTCATCATTGGTATGACAGCGGCAGCTTCCCTGTTTTTTGCCTGGCTTTTTGCGGTCCACCTGATGCGGCCCATCCAGCGCCTGACCGCGGGTATGGCTCAGGTAGGTAAGGGGGACTTCAGCCTCAGCCTGCATGAGGATGGCGTAGACCGGGATTTGCAGCAGATATTCCAGGGCTTTAACGCTATGGTGACGGAGATCCGCACCTTGATACACACGGTCCACGAGGAAAAACTTTTGGTAAAATCCGCCCAGTTGGAGGCCCTTCAATATCAGATCAATCCCCATTTTTTGTACAATACTTTTCAGACCATCGACGCTATCGGGGAAGTACGGGATGTGGAGGAAGTGCGGGTTATCGCCCGTTCTCTGGGGAAACTTTTCCGGTACAACACCCAGGGGGCCTCGGAAGTTTTCCTCCACGAAGAAATCGATCAGATGGATACCTATCTTCAGGTAGAAAAGATACGTTTTGGGGACCGCATCGCCTGGGAATTTTTGGTCCCCGCCGAGACAAGAGAGTGCCGGGTACTGAAATTCATCCTCCAGCCCCTTATCGAAAACGCGGTTGTCCACGGGTTCCGTTCGATCACCCGTAAGGGCTTTGTCCGGGTCGCGGTGGAGTTAAACGGGCAGAACCTGGAGATATCCGTTACGGACAACGGCGCCGGTATGGAAGATGAAAAGTACCGGGCCGTTACCGAAGCTCTGGCCCAGGCCGCCGGGGATGCAGCTTTTACCGCCCCCGACAGCTTTATGGGCATCCTCAACGTCCACCGCCGCCTGGTGAATTTTTACGGCCCCTCTTTCGGTCTCCGTTACGAACGGGGCGAGGGGGGCTGCGGAACAAGGGCCCTGCTTTTACTGCCGGTAAGTTAAGGATTATAAAAAATCTATTGAATAAAGGCATAAAGTACATCATAATATGGTTATGAATAGCGATTTGCTTATAATGGATAGAATTGTAACATTTATTACATCCTTAATCAATCCGGAAAAAATAGTCCTCTTTGGTTCCTATGCCAGGGGCGATAATAAAGATAATAGCGATATAGACATTTTAATCATAATGAATCATTTGGAAAACGAACGAGAAATAACAGGATTATTATATAAATCATTATTACATGAAGATATAACTATTCCCATTGATTTTCTCGCCATAGATCATGATAAATATAATAAATTAAAAAACAGGACGGGATATATTTATAAAACAATAGAACAGGATGGGCAAATATTATATGGCTGAAGATATTAATAAAAATAACGGAAAATTGTTTTAAATGGATTGATAAAAAGATAAAAGTAATAATACAGGAACGCCAGGAACAATTGAAAAATCCCTTTCTCGATAATTTCAAATAAATAACAAGGGGCTTTTGAACCGCAGATAATCTCCTAAAGACCCGACATCGGCTCTCCGAGAGTGGACTTCCCCACTAAAAGACCCGACGCTGACTCTCGGAGAGCCAACGCCGGGCCTATCAGCCCTTCCCTACGCTTCCTTCATAAGGGCAGCACGGATAAAAGAATGAAATTTCAAAACAAAAGTCCGTGAGGGTCCGTGAGGTCAGTGGTAAATTCAGTTTAACGTGGTTAAAATTTAACTAAACCTGATCCGCGGGTCCGCCAGGGCCAGCAGGATATCCGACAGCAGGGTGCCGATAACTGTCAGGGTGCTTAACATCAGGATAAAGGCCCCTGCCAGGTACATGTCCTGGGCCTGGAGGGCGCGGAGAAGCAGGGGGCCGGTGGTAGGCAAATTAAGCACGATGGAAACCACGGTGGAGCCGGAAACCAGGTTTGGCAGTATCCAGCCCACGGTGCTGATGAAGGGATTAAGGGCCACCCGCACGGGATATTTGATCAGGAGGCCGCTTTCGCTTAAGCCCTTTGCCCGGGCGGTAACCACGTAGGGCTTCTTCAACTCGTCCATCAGGTTGGCCCGCATGGTCCGTATCAGGTTCGCGGTTCCCGCCATGCCCAGCACGATCATGGGTATCCAGATATGCTGCATCAGATCAACAAACTTGGCCCAGCTCCAGGGCGCTTCCTGAAAATTGGGCGAAAAAAGCCCCCCCACGCTCTGGCCGAGTTTTGAGAAGGCAAAGTACATCAGGGTCAGGGCGAAGAGAAAATTCGGTATCGCCAGGCCGATAAAGCCGAAAAAGGTGAATATATAGTCTCCTATTGAATATTTTTTAACCGCCGAATAGATCCCCACCGGGAAGGCAATGATCCAGATAAAAAGCAGGGTGATAAAGGACAGGACAAAGGTAAGTCCCAGCCGTCCCCAGATCATATCCGTGACCGGCCGTTTCCATTCAAAGGATTCCCCGAAATCCCCCCGGAAGACAATCGCGCTTATCCATTTCCAGTACTGAACGATGAAGGGCTGATTCAGGCCGTACCGTGCCCGCAGGGCGTCCAGGGTAGCTGTATCAATGGTCTGTCCCTGTTCTTCCATACCCGCGATTTGGGAGGTAAGGTAATCCCCCGGCGGCAGCTGGATGATAAAAAATGAAAGGATGGAAATACCGATAAGGGTTGGGATCATGTAAAGAACCCGTTTGATAATAAACTTAATCATACCACAACTCCTTTCAGTTTTAAGGATTCGGCGAAATGACAGGCGCAGAGATGGCCCCCGCCGACATCCCTGATGGCGGGAACTTCGGCGCGGCAGCGTTCCTGGGCATATTTACACCGGGGGTGGAAATGACAGCCGGCAGGAGGATTCGCCGGGTCCGCCACTTCCCCCTCCAGCCTGATCCGTTCCGAGCGGTGACGGACACGGGGGTCCGGTTTGGGGACCGCCGACATGAGGGCTTCGGTGTAGGGGTGCTTGGGGTTAAAGTAGAGCTCTTGGGTGTCGGTCAGTTCCATAAGACGGCCCACATACATGACCGCCACACGGGTGCATACGTGCTGAACCACGCTGAGGTTATGGGCCACGAAGAGGTAGGTAAGGGAAAAATCCTTTTGCAGATCCTGTAATAAATTGAGGGTCTGGGCCTGGACCGATACGTCCAGGGCGGAAACCGCCTCGTCGGCCACCACCAGCCGGGGGTCCAGGGCCAGGGCGCGGGCAATGCCGATACGCTGCCGCTCCCCGCCGGAAAAGGCGTGGGGATAACGGCGCAGGTATTCAGGCCGCAGCCCTACCCGCTGGAGCAGTGCCGAGACCCGATCCTCCAGTTCCTTCCCGGAGGCTATCTTGTTCACCATCAGGGGTTCCCCGACAATTTCAAGGATCGTATGCCGGGGGTTCAGGGACGACTGGGGGTCCTGAAAGATCATCCTGATCTCCCGCCTGAATGGTTTTAATTCCCGTTCCGTAAGGGCGGCCAGATCCGTGGTACTGCCGTCCGCTGATTGGTAGATAATGCTCCCCGTGGTGGGCTTGTATACCCGGAGCACACAGCGTCCCAGGGTGGTTTTTCCGCACCCCGATTCCCCCACCAGCCCCAGGGTCTCCCCTTCGTAAAGGGAAAAACTTACGTCGTCCACGGCTTTGACCGTGCCGACCTGACGGTTCAGGAAACCCTTGGTAATGGGGAAGTGCATCTTCACCCCCCGGATGTCCAGGATTGTTTTGGCTGCAGCCTGCGCGTGAAATTCCGCTGCGTCTTGCTGATTATCGCTCATGACCGTCCCTCCTCGTATAAAAAGCAGGATACTTCCCTGCCGGGGCCCAGTATTACCCGGGGAGGGGCGGCCGCATCGCAGCGTCCCTTGATGGCCCTGTCGCAGCGGGGATGGAAGGGACACCCGGAGGGCCGGTTAAAGGGATGGGGAACCATGCCCCGGATCGAATCCAGCCGTTCCATCTTGCCCGCGGTCAGCTGCGGGATGGATCTCAGCAGGGAAATCAGGTAAGGATGTTTTGGATCGTGGAAAATGGCGTCCACCGGCCCCCGCTCCACCACCTTGCCCAGGTACATAACCACCGCGTCATCGGCGATTTCCGCCACCACCCCCAGGTCGTGGGTAATGAACATCACCGACATCTCGTATTCCTTCTGTAATCCCTGAATAAGGTCCAGGATATTGGCCTGGGTGGTCACATCCAGGGCGGTGGTGGGCTCGTCGGCGATGAGGAGCCGGGATTTACAGGCCAGGGCCATGGCGATCATCACCCGCTGCCGCATACCCCCGGAAAGCTGGAAGGGGTAGTTGTCGTAACGCTCTTCGGCCTTAGGGATGCCCACTTCCTTTAATACTTCGATGGTCCGCTCTTTGGCCGCCTCCTTGCTCAGGCCAAGGTGCAGCCGGATTGATTCCCGGATCTGTTCCCCGATGGTATGAACCGGGGACAGGGACGACATGGGCTCCTGGAAGATCATGGAGATTTCCATCCCCCGGATCTTCCTGATCTCCTGACCCTTGGGGGAAAGGGCGGTAAGATCGATTTCAACGCCCTCGCCGTTCACGTATTTGATGGAACCTTCCACGATCCGGCCCGGAGGGTCGATAAGGCGCATGATGGACCGGGCGGTGATGGATTTACCGCAGCCCGATTCTCCTACCACACAGAGGGTTTTACCTTTTTTGATGCTGAAATCCACCCCATCAACGGCCTTAACCACTCCTTCGTCGGTAAAAAAATAGGTTTTAAGGTCCTGTACTTCAACCAGTGTATCTTTATCCATTTATTAATCCTTAATCGTAGGGGTCAGCCGCATCGCGGAGTCCATCCCCAAGGAAATTGAGGGCCAGTACGGCGATAACCACCGAAACGCCGGGGAAAAAGAGCAGCCACGGACAGGCCGCGATGGAACGGATGTTCTGGGCTTCCTGCAAGAGGACCCCCCAGCTGACTACCGGGGGCCGTAAACCGATGCCCAGGAAGCTTAAGGAAGTCTCGCTCAGGATCATGCCGGGGATGGAGAGGGTCACCGATGCGATGATATGGCTTATAAAAGAAGGAACCATGTGGTGCATGATGATCCGGATTTCCCCGCAGCCGTCAAGCCGGGCGGCAGTTACAAAATCCTCGGTCTTGAGGGCGAAAAATTTGCCCCGGACCACCCGGGCCAGGCCGGTCCACTGGATCAGGGATAAGATCAGGGTGATGGCGAAGTACACCCGCAGGGGGGGCCAGGAAAGGGGGATTGCTGCGGCGAGCCCCATCCAGAGGGGGATGGTCGGGATAGACCTGAGAAATTCGGTGAGCCGCTGGATCAGGTTGTCGATGGCCCCGCCGTAATAACCGGAGATTCCCCCCAGCAGGATGCCCAGGAAAAGGCTGATGATAACCCCGATAAGGCCGATGGACATGGACACCCGTGTCCCGTGAATGACCCGGCTCATCAGGTCCCGGCCCATGCTGTCCCCTCCAAAGAGGTACATGGGGCCGATTCCATCCGCCGGGGTAATGAAATGGCGCCGGGTCTTGAAGAGCCCCCACATCCTGTAGGTTTCCCCTTTGCCGAAGAATTTGACCGGAATGACCCTATTGGTATCCTGCACAAATTCCCTGCGCAGGGATGCGGGGTTGATAGTCATGGCATACCCGTATACAAAGGGGCCGAAAACTTTCTTCCCGTCATCCCCGGTTCTTAAAAAACGGAGCCTTTGGGGGGGCATATTTTTACTTTCCGCAATGTAGGAAGTCGAAGCATAGGGGGCAAGGAAGTCCGCCATAAGGGCAACAAGATAAATCAGGATTACCAACACCCCCGACCCAAGGGCAAGCTTATGCTTGCGGAAACGCCACCACATGAGTTTCCATTGGTCGGCGACATCAACCCTGGTTTCGCCGGTATTTTCTGTCTTTTCCATCGTACTACCCGCCTGTTACTTGAGCTCATAAATGATGACGTACCGTTCCGGAACCGTGACCGTAAGGCTGTTGTCCTTCCAGAGGGCTTCCGGCCCCAAGACTGTGTTTATACCGGCATAGTTCCCGTTCACTTCAATTTTTACCGGAATGGCCTGTGCCTTGGGGTTGGCTATCCATAGATAAGTACCGCCATCCGTACCCTTGGCGCCGCCATCCATACCCCTCGCGCCCTTCCCTTCGTGAAGCCGGACGGCGATCCGGGTGTCGGACACCCTGATCCGCTGTTTTTTCCCGGTAAAGGCAAGGGCGCCTTCAAAGAAAGATGTCTCCGCCCGGTCCGGGGCGCGGTAATTTCCTTCGGCGCCGCCGTGAACGGCGTAGCCATAGCCCGGCATGGTCCCGATAAGCCGGGTCCTGCCTTTGCCGTAATGGTTATCCACCGCGGCCACCGGGGCAACGCCCTTGGGCAGGGGCAGGCCGTCGTACCAGCCTATGGCTTCCCCGGTGGTGGGCTCATAGCATTGCAGGTACTCGCCCCCCCAGATCCGGTCCCCCGCCACGGTGAGGGTCAAATCCCCCAGCAGATCCGGGGTGAATTCCGCATAGCTTTCTTTAACGCCAAAAAGTTCGTCCATACCGTAACCGGGCTGGCGTTCCCCTACGTGGAGGCCGTCACCGAAGTAGGCGGGGCAGCCCTCGGCGATAAGGGTCCCCCCCTGGGCAACCCAGTCTTTAAGGGCCGCAATGGTTTTGGAGGAGAGCATCACCGGGTAGGGAAGGTAGAGCAGATCCCAGCCTTTGATGTCGTCAATGTGGACCCAGTCGGCCTGGATGTTCCGGTCAAAGAAGCCCTGATATGCCCCCTGAAGGGATTTGGCGTAGGGTTCGATGGACCGCCGCAGGCCATAGGTAAAGTGCTGGCTTTCCGGTACGTAGAGGATGCCGATTTCCCCCTTTACCGGCCCGGACGCAAATAATTTTTGATGTTCCGCCGCAGTGATCCACTTGCAGGATTCCGAGACCGCTTTTGAGCGGTCGGTGCGGCCGCCATCCAAAGCATAGGGGCCGAATGCGCCGAAGAGGTCCCCGTCCAGCAGGGGCCGCCAGCGCAGATACATTATTCCCGTGGCGCCCCCCATGAGGCTGACAAAGTTCCAGTACCGGGCGTCCGCTGGGGAGGGGATGCGGCCCTCGTTCCGGGGCTTGCCCACAACCTGGCTCTGGAGCCACAGGGGGCCGGCGTAGGATTCGGCGTGCCAGAAGGGCTTGCCCCGGCTGGAAGCCCGCACCAGATCGATGGCGTGGAACTGTTTCCAGCTCTCGTCCCCGTGGCGGCTGGAACCCCAGGTCATGCCGTAGATTTCCACCTCATTGGCGGCCCGCCAGTCGTCGCCGCCCTTGTCGGCCATCAGGGTAAGGCTGCCGGCGATGCCGTGGGCCACGATGGCGCAGTCGGGATCGATCCCCCGGATAATTTCCGCCCGGCGGCGCATATAGCCGTAGGCGATATCCAGCCGGAATTGCTGCCAGTCCATGCTGTCAGGATAGGGGCCGGGAGCCGCCGGAGGGGTTACATCTTCCCAGGAGGCAAAGCCGTAACGGTGCCAGGCCTCGGAAACCGCCTTTGGGCTGCCGTATTTTTTTTGCAGCCATTCCCGGAATTTCTGCCGGGTGGCGGAGCAGTAGCAGACATCGGCCTGGTAGTTACACTCGTTCCAGATATCATAGCCCCCCAGGCCGGGATGCCCCTTGTAGTGCTTCGCCAATTCGGTGATAAAGTTTTCCGCCGCGCTGCGGTAGTCGTCGTTGTCCCAGCAAAGCCCCGGTACGCCGCCTATGGCGCAGCTTACCTGCATGTGGCTGTTGATTTTGGTCCCGTCGGCCCTGGTAAACCGGGCGTGGGCGAATTTGCGGTAGGCCCATTCGGGGACAATGGTGGACATTTCGGCGATAATGGTCTTCATGCCGTTTTTGGCCGCCAGATCGAGCTGTTTGTCGTATTCATCCCACTCGAATACCCCCGGCGCCTGCTCAATGGCGTTCCACATGAACCAGTGCCGGAAAATATTCATCCCGTCTTCACGGGCAACAGCATAATCCCGCTCCCAATCCGCCCTGGGGGGATTAGTTTTTCTGAAATACACAGCCCCGTAGGGAAATTCCGGTAAAATATGCGGTTTCATCATTTCTTCCTTAAGCTATATCGATAGCAACTACTTCGTGATCCAGGAAGGAAGGAATTGTCAGGCTGATTTTCCTGCCATCCTGTTTGAATTGTACCTTCTGTCCTTTCGAGAGCAGGGTAACCGCCTTCGGTTTTGCCCCTTCAGGCAGGATAAAGCTCAGTTCCTGGGGGAACGAGGGGAGCAGTTCCCGAACCGGCCCCTGCATGAACATGGGGTTCGTCATATTGATCAGGTGGACCGTAAGGGATTTTTCCTGTTTCCAGACCGCGATGTCAAAGATCCCGGGCCCTGTCAGGGTAAGCGGCCGTTCTTCCTGGGTAACCCAGTCCACGGTATTGATGAATAGCCGCAGATGATCCGCGGTAAAGAGGTCCCAGAAGGTAGCGTCAATGTCCCAGGGGAAATAGGCTGCCCGGCCCTTGCCGTAATCCCGGAGATAGAGTTCCCCTATGCCGGTATGGTCCTTGCGGGGGAAAACTTCCTCCATGGGCAGATCGGGATAGGCGGGGATCAGGGTGACGGGCTTGGCCGGGAAGGCGGTGTTTTCCCGCACCGGCAGCCGGGCGTTGCCGTTGACGATCCGCTCCGTGTCGTGGAACCCCGCAAGCACCGGGTGTTTGGTATCCGTTTCCAGCCGCAGGTAGGAATTCTTCATAGGCCCTTCAATGCTGCCCGCCAGATCCACCCCAAAAAGCTCCGCAAGGCCGAAGTTGGGCCTCTTGTTCCCCCGCTCATCGTAAAGGGACGTTTCAAAGGTGGCGATAAGGCCGCCCCCGGCTTTGACAAAGGCTTTGAGCCCTTCGCATTGGGCGTCTGTCAGGCAGGCTACATTGGGCAGGATCAGCGTTTTATAGGCTGAAAGATGTTTGGCATCGTTCAGATAACTTTCGTGGACCATCTCGAAGGGGATACGGCTTTCGGTTAAGGCGTGGTAGATGCCATTGATGGGTTTTTCCACCTTTTCATGGGCGTTTTCAGCGCCGTAGAATTTTCCCGTCGCCTGGGAGTAGACCAGGCCCACCCGCGCAAGATTCGCGGTATTCCGCAGATAGGGCTCCCAATCGGCGTAGCGGTTGTACAGTTCCTTGACCGTATCCATCCAGCGCCAATCGTAGATTTTGCCGTGGAATTTGGTGAACCAGACCCGCAGCCCCTGGGCCACCCCTTCGGACACAAAGAGCCGCAGTTCCTCGCTGTCCTGGACCGAATCCTTCCAGCGGTGAACATCCTCGAAGCCCATGTGGAAGATGCCGCCGATGGGCTTGTTCCCCATCACCGAGCGGAGTTCCTTGGCGTTCTGGCCGTTTGCCCAGAGGGGCATCCGCTTGGGCCGGGACTGCCGATCGGCGAAGAAGATATCCGAATATTCCCCCAGGCGGCGCAGGTCCATGCCACCGGTGAGATGCCCCCCGCCATTGGGGATGAACCGGGCATAGGGGCTGATTTTCCTGATCTCCCCGTCCCAGAGTTCGCAGAGTTCAAAAAGGCGGTCATCGCAAAAATTAAGATAGGCCTTATAGGAAGGGTCCGAGAGGACCAGGGCCTTGGGAAGTTCCAGCCCGGTCCTTTCCCGGAAGAGTTTTTGGCAGCTTTCGCAGTGGCAGAGCCCCGAACCGGCCCAGCGGTTGGCAAAAATACCGTCCACCCCGTAGACGCCGGCAATTTCCTTATTTACCTCGGTCATAAACTCAAAGTTATAGGGCCCCAGAGCGCAGGTTACCCAGACCTGATCGATGGACCAGTGCTTCCGGGGTAGGCCGTCCGCCGTATGGGCAATCCATTCAGGATGGGCGTTTTTCTGTTCGTCGTGGACCGCGTGGGGGTCTGTCCGCACGATAACGGACATATCCATCTTCCGGCAATTTTCCACCAGATACCCAAAGACATCATTCTTGTCACTGACCTTGGGGCTTACATACTGAAGGGGAACCTTTGAGGGATGATAGGCAATGTAGCCGCCGGTACTGATAACCGCCCCCTGGGCTTTGATATCCTTAAAATATTTAAGCCAGCGATCCGGATCAAAGGTGCCGGGGTCATCGTCGGTTAAGGTCAGTTGGGCCCAGCGCATGGGCTTATCGAACCAGCGCGCTTTGGTATAGCCGGTGAATTGAAACATGGTAACTCCTAAAGAAGGGGCTTTCAATTAGATTTTGAAAGCCCCGGATTTGTTTTCTAAACTTGTTTACTGCGGTACTTTAATTTCGGGATCAAAGAAGAACTGGCAGGGATTCTCCGGACCCGGATGGGGGTACGAATAGGACCAGGGCATGACCGGCGGGGTATTGATGAAGTTGTTCCGCACTATGCCGTAGCCGTCCGCCTCCCAGAGCAGGCCGATATGGTAGAACTGATCCGCCGTGATCTCCAGCAGTTCCTGCATCAGCCGGATCTGCTCGTCACCGTCACCGGTTACCTTGATCTGGTCGTAGAGGGCCATGGAGCGTTTAACCGGCTCGGGGGGTTCTTCCGGTTTCATCCGGGCGCCCGCGCCGGTGGGGTTGTTATACCAGACCTGCCAGGCAGGGGCGTATACGGAGTTCCCGGTGAAGGGGAAGTAATACCGGGGATCGGTGAGGACCGACTGTCCTACCCCGCCGCCGAAACGGTGAATGGTGGCGTCGAATTCCCAGTTGGTCCGCACCCGGATTTCCCAGAGGGCGCGGTCCATGGTCCTGATCTGCATATCAATACCCACGGCTTTGAGGTAGGTCTGAAGGAGTTCGGACATATTCACGAATTCCACCCGGCCCACGTCAAGTTCCAGGGTAAAGGCGATCCGCTTGCCGTCTGGCCCCAGGCGGTAACCCTGGGAATCCCGTTGGGTATAACCGGCCCGGTCCAGGGCGGCGTTGGCGGCGGCCACATCGTATTCGGTGTACTGCTTGGCCAGCTTTTCGTTGTAGAAATCCGTACCCGGCCGGGGCGCCGCCTGCGCGGGGGTCCCCTGTCCCGAATAGACAATGTCGATAATTTCCGGCCGGTTGATGGCCTGGGAAACCCCGATGCGGAAATCCTTGTTCGTAAAGATCGCCCGTTTGACCGGATCGGGATGATTCAGGTTAAAGGAAATGATCGCCGAATTCGGCTCCGTGGGATTGGTGGTAAAGAGGTGGTATCCCCCCCGTTCCTGATTTTCATAGACAACCGGTTTGTTGCTGGATGTCGCAAAGTACTGATCCATCCAGTCAATCTCACCGTTGAGCACTTTAAGGATAAGGACTTCCGTATCCTGTAAGAGGTCATAGACCAGCCGGTCCACATAGGGGAGTTGGTTCCCTTCGGTATCAACCTTCCAGTAGTAGGGATTCCGGACCGCGATGGCCTGGGAAGCGGAGCCGGCGCCGGGGGCCAGTTCCCACATCCAGGCGGAAAGCACCGGAAGGTCCCCATTTTGCAGATACACATCGCCGGGGGTTCCTGGGACACCGCCCTTGGCGGCAAACATGGCGGCCCAATCTGAGTATCCGGCGGCTTTTGCGTCCGCATCGGCGTTGGGATTGTATTTTATGTGCATTTTGCTGAAATATTGTTTCGGCAGGAACCCTGCTTCGGAGTCAACCAGGGCCAGCTGCTGGAGGAAAAGGCCGTTTGGTCCGGGAAATTTGAATTTGATCGTATAGAGGTCGATCTTTTCCAGGGTAACCGATTTCCCGCCCTGCACGAACCGGGCGGGCTTGCTGGGGGTCAGGGTGGTATTGTTGAATACATCCTCAAAATAGAACACAAAATCATCCGCGTCAAAAGGGTCCCCATCGGACCACTTCATCCCTTCCCGCAGATGAAAGGTATATTCCGAAGAATCCTCGGATACTTCCCAGGAACTGGCGACTCCCGGTATCACTTCACCCCAGCCGGGGCTCCAGCGGACCAGGTTCTCGTAGTTCTGGTACCGGTTCATGTGGGAGTTGTTTCCCCCCACCATGGCAACCCGCCAGGTTCCCCCGTAGACCCCAACCCTTTCCAGGGGGGTAACTACCAGGGGATCCTTGGGGATCCGTTCCGCCAGGGGGGGCAGTTTTCCTTCGCTTACCAGTTGGGTAAGCTGGGGCGCTTCGTGGTTAGCGTTCCCGCCGCTGCCTTTCCCTGCGGAAGCTCCGCCGGAACCACCCTTACAGGACAGAATCAGCAATGCGGATACACAGATTAACAGTATACATTTCTTCATTGTTTCCTCTCCTTTATGAATAAGATTAAAAAATTATACCCCCGGGAATTTTATACCCGCAAGAGTAAAAAGTTTTGGAAATATGTGCACTATTTTTGTATTTTCCGCCGGCTGGTTTTTTCGTGGGAAATAGGGTAGATTGCGGGAAGAAGGGCCGCCGGAGAAGGCAGAGGGGAAATGGGAGTCATGGCAATAATCGTCATTCTTTTCAGAATCATCGGGGGACTCTGTCTTTTCCTCTATGGGATGAAGGTGATGAGCGACGGGATCCAGCAGGCCGCCGGTGACCGGATGCAGAAGATTCTGAACTTTATGACCCTGAACCGCTTTGTGGGGGTGCTGACCGGCATGGCGGTAACTGCCCTGGTCCAGTCCTCGTCGGCGGTGTCGGTTATGGCTGTTTCCTTTGTCAACGCCGGGCTCCTTACCCTGACCCAGTCCATCGGGGTGATCATGGGGGCCAATATCGGCACCACCACCACCGCCTGGATCGTGTCCCTGGTGGGCTTTTCAATCGACATTTCCTCCCTTGCCCTGCCGTCAATCGGGCTCGGCTTTTTCATGGGGGTACTCAAATGGAAGCACCGGGACATGGGCGCCGTCTTTATGGGCTTCGGTTTTATCTTTTTGGGGCTTCAGTTCCTGACCGACGCCATGCCTACGGTTGACGCCGGCCAGCTGGTTTTTATCGAAAGGATTTCCGGCCTTGGCTTTTTATCGGCGCTCATCGGCGTGGGGGTGGGCGCCGTAGTAACCCTGCTGATGCACTCCTCCTCCGCCACCATCACCCTGGTCATCACCCTGGCGGTTGGTAAGGTGATTGGTTTTGAAATGGCCGCCGCCATGGTCCTGGGGGCCAACATCGGTACCACCATCGACGCCATCATGGCCGGTATCGGCGCCAGGACCGCCGCAAAGCAGGCCGCCCTGGTCCACGTACTCTTCAACGTGGTGGGCAGCGTGGTTGCCATCATCTTCTTTCGGCCCCTCATCCTTTTTGTGGATCTTATTACTCCCGGCTCCCCGGCGGGCGTGGGGATAGCCAACCATCTGGCAATGTTCCACACGATCTTCAATGTCCTCTCTACCCTGATCTTCCTGCCCTTTGTGAACCAGTTCGCCGCCCTGGTGACCTTTCTTATTAAGGATAAGGATGATGATGCGGCGCCCAAAACCTATAAACTTGAATACAGCTCCGGTACCCTGCAGAACACCCCGGAGCTGAACATCATCCGGGCGGAAAAGGAAATCCGGGACATGGCCGGGGTGGCCTCCGCCATGTTCGCCGGGATCAGCGCCTCCCTGCAGACCCTGGGGACCGCCGGGAACAAGGAAGAGGCGGTAAACGCCCTGGTGGCGGAGATGACCGAAAAGGAAGAATATGCCGACGAGATGCGGGTGGAACTTACCCGCTTCCTCATCGAATGTACCCGCCAGCCCCTGGGCCATCGGTCGGAGCAGAAGGTCTACCAGCTCCTCCGCATCATCTCCGACCTGGAAGACATGACCGACGACTGTTACAGTGTGAGCATGCTTCTGGATCGGAGTGTTAAAAAAGACCTGCTCTTCAAGAGCAAGGAGCTTGAGGCTCTGGCGCCCTATGTGCGCCATGTTGAAGATTTTCTCGCCTTTGTGCGAAAAGCGCTGGGCCGGACCATCAGCGCCGAAGAGGCCCGCTACGCCACGGAGCTGGAAAACACCATCGACAAATCCCGGAACAAACTGCGCAAGATGGGCCGCAAGCGTATCGAGGCTGGCGAAGATGTAAAAACAGAATTACTGTTTATCGACGTGGTCCGCCGTATCGAAAAGGTCGGCGACTACTGCTACAACATTGCGGAGGCCCTGCGGCCCCGCCGTCTGCCTTTTGGGCTGGGGCGGGGTAGCCGGTAGAAGAGGTTCAACGCCGTTTCTCCAAATAGGATGTTTTACTCATCAATAAATTCTATCAGCTCTTTCTTAAACCGCTCCGACAGGTTATCTGACAGGTGGATTGTTTCAACTTCTTTCCGGAGAATAAAACAATCTGATGCGGTATACCGCAATAAGGTCTGATTGAAAGTACTGGTGCAGTAACAGTATTTTACGGTTGGATCTTTTCGGTTAAGCACGAAGGCCAGGTGCGGCTTATTGGAGCCCGGCGGCAAAGGGCCATAAAATGCAAACCGGGGGCCAATATTACCGCTGGACATTCCCGGTTCCCGGCCTTTCCAGATAAAATTTTCCGGCTTCCTGTAGATACTCCTCATCCTCAAACATGGGGTCGATGCCATTGAAATATTTTTTCAATGCTGGGGAATTGTTCATATCAGGGTTGGTAAAAAAATCAGAAATCAATATGGGCTCTTTGTTTACCAGGTGGTCATTGAAGAGGTTTTCGTATCTTTTCCATTCCGGATAGTCATGGGAAATATTCACCAGATTGCAGCCTTTAAAGGTATTAACCGAAAAATCAAGTGACTCAAGTTCGTTTTTGCTGAGAAGATCGGTTCCTGTTTCATTTATGATGCGAGTACCCTGATTTATCTTTTTTATCTTTTCCAAATGGAACAGCTCATCGGTAGAAAAATTATCAAGGTATTCTTTGTTAACATTAAGAACATCCAGTGCGCTGGTGGCTACGGGCCCCAGTTTGAAGGCGTAATAAATATCATGGGAGATAAGGGTAAGATGACGCCGCAGGTGCAGACGGTCTGCAAAAAACAGATATTTTATCAATGCCAGTTTGCTTGTTGTTCCGGAGAGCCTTTGCAAATAGGCAAAGGTCTGCACTATTTTTTCAATGTTGAAATATTGGTATTTATTTAATTTGTCTGTCATTAATATTAATATACCCCTATATTAAATAAATGGCAATGAACAATCAGCTGTTTCGTTCTGTCCCTAGAAAAACCGCGTCCCCTGCTCCCGCCCAATTGTGGTTGCAGGCCCGTGTCCCGGCAGCACCCGTATCGCCGGGTCCATCCCCAGGAGCCGTTTAAGGCTTGCCTCAATTTTTTCCCGGCTGCCCCCGGGCAGGTCCACCCGGCCGCAGTCACCCTGAAAGAGGGTGTCCCCGCTGAATAAAACCTTTTCATCCTTAAGCAGAAATCCTGCGGAACCGGGGGTGTGTCCCGGCAGGTGCAGTACCGTGAAGGGGCCAAGGGCGTCGCCGTCTTCGAGCAGCCGGGTGGCGGCGGGCATGGGCTTCCACAATGCGTTCACGTAATCGGCGTTACCCGCTGCGGCGGTAAAGCTCGTGCAGTGGACGGCGTAGGCCCCTTCCCCCAAATACCCCGCATCGTCCTTATGAATCGCAATGACCGGCGCTTTGCCGCCTTCCCCTTCTGCGCCCCCGCCTTTTCCATAAGCCGCCAAATCGGGCAGGGCGGCGATGTGGTCAAAATGGCCGTGGGTCAGCAGGATGTATTCGGGGTAAGCGTTTAATTTTTCCATTTGTGTTATAATGGTTCCCGCTTGGTCTGCGGGATCGATTACCGTGCAGGGGCGGGGCGCCTCCGGGGACCCTTCGCCGTAAAGGACGATCCAGCAGTTGGTGGCAATGTCCCCCAGGACGAGTTGTATAATTTGATATTTTTCCATGGAGGAATCATACCCTGCGTATCTATGATTTTCTAGTGATTATTGCCCTGGTGATTTCCTGCTACGGCCTGATACCGGTGGCGGGGGCCCTTCTCAGCCGCCGCAGCTGGCGGATCTTCCGGCGGCGCTTTGACGATCTGCGGCTGCGGCCCATTTTGGATTACGGGAACTACAGCCGCCAGGAGGGAGGGGTCTACCGCTTTATCGGGGGTTTTGAATCGGTCACCGATGGGCATACCCTGTGGATACGCAGCGATTCCCTTACCATCCCGGTTGCCCTTGCGGAGGCCCAGACCTATGTGCTGCCCATGCAGGAGGGGGGGCTCTTGTCCGGCGCTTTTGATCCCGGCGAAGAGGCCCCCGAGCGAATTCGCTGGGACCGGGTGTCCACCCTGACCGAGGGGGCCAAGGTCTTTGTAGGGGGCGCCCTGCTGCTCCACGAGGACCGCTGGACCTTTGTCTCTACCAAGGAGACCCCCCTGCTGGTGATTTTTTACGATGGCTCCGACCGGTCCCTGGCTGTCCGGGCTATCCGGGCGGGCCGGCACCGGAACGAATACTGGAACAGCATTACCCCCTATGCGCTTATTCTGGGAGCTCTGTCCCTCATCTCCATGGCCATTTCTTTTCTTCCCCGCCCTTGAAATACTTGAGGGGCAGCCGGGCCA
>BNVE01000053.1 GCA_025997875.1 Spirochaetia bacterium | reverse complement strand
TATTCGGCCCATGCCGGTTGTCGGGTATCTTCTCCGCTGCTTTGTCCAGATTCCCCATCAGCCGTTTAAATGTTTCCCCACCCATGCCCCTATTTTATCATAAATCGGGTAAATTTAGAATTGCTGTTACAGAGTGTGCAACCCAGGGGGCAGACTTCCCCCCTCTTTCCTGGTATTATTGATTTAAGTGAGGAGTACATCTATGGCAAAGATTCCGGTTGGCGTTTTGGGTGCGACGGGTATGGTGGGGCAGCAGTACATTGCCCTGCTGGCGAATCATCCCTGGTTTGAGGTGAAGTATGCGGCGGCTTCCCCACGGAGCGCCGGGAAAAAATATAAGGACGCGGTCGCCGGGCGCTGGAATGCCTCAGGCGGGGATTATCAGAAAGAGGTGGGGGAACTCATCGTGGGTGACGCCAACGATCTGTCCCAGGCTGCGGCGGCTTTTAAGGCGGGTAACTGCGCCTTTGTGTTTTCCGCTTTGGAAATGGGGAAGGATGAAATCCGCGCCCTGGAAGAAGCCTACGCCGGCGCGGGGATTCCGGTGATCTCCAACGCCTCCGCCCACCGCTGGACGGCGGATGTGCCCATGCTCATTGCCGAGGTGAATCCGGATCATGTGGATATCATTCCCGCCCAGCGGAAGAAGCGGGGCTGGGACAAGGGCTTTATCGCGGTAAAGCCCAACTGTTCGATTCAGAGTTACATGACCCCCCTTTATGCCCTGATCAAAGCAGGCTACGAAATTAAGCGGCTCACGGTGACCACCCTGCAGGCGGTTTCCGGCGCGGGCTACCCGGGGGTGCCCAGCCTGGACATGATCGACAACATTGTCCCCTACATCGGGGGGGAAGAAGAAAAGTCCGAACAGGAGCCACTCAAGATATTGGGCAGCATTAAGGACGGGGCTATTATTAGTGTTACCGAGCCAAAAATTTCCGCCCACTGCAACCGGGTCCCCGTGGTGGACGGACACACCGCCTGCGTCAGCCTGGAGTTCGGCCCGAAGAAGCCCTCGATTGATGAGGTGAAAAAAATCTGGACCAGCTTCAAAAGCCTGCCCCAGGAACTGGACCTGCCCATGGCGCCCAAACAGCCCATCATCGTCCGGGAGGAAAATGACCGGCCCCAGCCCCGGAAGGACCGAGACGCCGACAAGGCCATGGCGGTGACCGTGGGACGGATCCGGCCCTGCAATGTGTTTGACCTGCGCTTCGTGGGGCTTTCACACAACACGGTACGGGGGGCCGCCGGCGGGGGCATCCTCAACGCGGAACTTTTGAAACACAAGGGATATATTTGAAATTGCCTGCCGGAGCAGTTTACAGCAAAACTGTTCCGGTAGTATTACGATGGGCTTACTATGATTGGCGATTTTCTGCAAATACTGTTTACGGTTCTTATTGTTATGGATCCAATCGGAATTATCCCCCAATTCCTGTCGATTACCGGACGGTTTGATACAAAAACACGGAACGCGATTATTACCAAATCCCTGCTGATTGCCTCTGCGGTACTGGTAATATTTCTATTGGCGGGAAAATTCCTCCTCAGCTTTTTCGGTATCATGCCGGGCGCTTTTTATATTTCCGGGGGAATCCTCTTTTTCCTTATCGCCTTTGAAATGATCTACAACAAACCGGGGAACCGCCGTATACCCGACGAAGAGGAAAGCGCGGCGGGCAGCTCTATTGCCCTCTTTCCCCTGGCAATACCCCTTATCGCCGGGCCGGGACTGCTCACCGTCATCATCATGTTCATGTCAAACGGCGATAACTGGTTTTATTCCCTTTTACTTTTATTTCCTGCGATTGTACTGGGGCTGGTATGTACCTTTCTGATACTGAGGGGCAGCGGCTTTATACTGCGCATTCTGGGTACCACCGGAATCTTCGTTATGGAAAAAATTATGGGCCTTATCCTTTCAGGCTTTGCGGTTCAGTTTGTTTATAACGGTTTGACCGCACTGGGCATCATTAACGCGCCCTAAAGACACCGCGCAAATTCTGATAATAATTCTAAATTTCAAAATAAAGTTCATTTTTGCTTGCAATCCCACAAGTGGTGGCCTATAATCATTTAGTCGGAGGAAATTATGGTTTTTTGCAAGATGCAAGGGGCGGGTAATGACTTCATTATTTTCAATAACATAAAACAGGAGATCCCGCAGGAAAAGTTTCCTGAGATGGCAAAAAGGCTCTGTACCCGGAAACTGTCCATAGGGGCGGACGGCCTTATGGTGGTGGAACCTCCGGAAAGGGGCGGCGATATTAAGGTACGGCTGATTAACGCCGACGGTACCGACGCGGAGATGTGCGGTAACGGTGTGCGTTGTATGGGCAGGTACGTCTACGAGGAAGGGATCGCCGGGGAGCGTATTACCATAGAAGCCGCGGCAGGCGATGTGGCGGTTGAAAGGCTCTCCAAGCGGAGTTACAAAATCAAACTGCAGCGGGCCGCCGTTATAAAGGAAGGACGTACCGTGGAGGTCTCCGGTAAAAAATATGAGTATACCTATATTGAGCTGGGGAATCCCGGCATACCCCACATTGTGGTAGAAATGCCGGGACTTAAAGACCTGGACAAGGAAGATCTGCGGGTTTTGGGGCGGCAGCTGCGGTATCACCCGGATTTTCCCAAGGGCGCCAATGTAAACTTTTACCAGGCCCTGGACAGTAACAGTGTTGTTCTTCTGACCTATGAACGGGGGGTGGAAGATTTTACCCTTGCCTGCGGAACCGGTTCGGGTTCTACCGCCCTCAGCTTAAAGCTCCGGGGCAAATTGCAGGGGGACAGCCTGAAGCTCAATGTCCCCGGCGGCCTGCTCGTCGTGGATCTAAAACAGGCGGACGGGGGCGAATACGACCTCTATCTGACCGGCGACACAAATATTATCGCCAAAGGTGAAATACTGGATGAGGACCTTGGGTCCTATTAAAATCTGTTATGTAAGGAGGATGCGATGGCGGCGAAAAAAATAGAAAAACTGCACCTTGGGTTTTATCCCACTCCCATGGTGCGCCTGGACGGCATCAGTAAGGAAACGGGGGTCAACTGTTATATCAAGCGGGATGACCTGTGCGGCATTGCCTTTGGGGGCAACAAGGTACGCAAGCTTGAGTACCTGCTGGCCCATGCCAAGGCCGAGGGTTACGATACGGTGCTCACCTCAGGGGGCGCGCAGAGTAACCACGCCACCCTGACAGCCGCCTGCTGCCGGAAACTCGGCCTTGACGTAATACTGGTACTCAAACAGCGGGGCGAGACGGGCAAAAAGGGGAACCTCGTCCTTGATGACATCATGAATGTAGAAGTTGTGTTTGTGGATACCGACGATTACAGCGATGTCTATGCCGAAGCCGACCGTATAATAGAAAAACTAAAGGCCAAGGGGAAAAAGCCCTATATGATACCGGTGGGCGGGTCCGTACCGCTTGGCGCCCTTGGATACTATGACGCGGTGGGCGAGATGGCAGTACAGGCGAAGGAAATGGGCTTTACCATCAACCATATTATCTGCGCCTCCGGTTCCGGCGGTACCCATGGCGGTGTGCTCCTGGGGGCAAAGGTCAATGGCGGCATCAAGGTTACCGGTGTGGTGGTATCGGTGGAAGTTGAATTTCAGCAGGAAATATGCCGCTTGGCAAATGAAGCCGCAGAACTCATCGGCCTGAAACCGGACATTGCACTGGAAGAGGTCGTGCTCAAGGAGTACATCGGCCCCGGTTATGCCATACCTTCCGCAGAAGGTTCCGCCGCTATCAGGCTTATGGCCGAGCGGGAAGGGATATTTCTCGATCCGGTATATACGGGCAAAACCTTTGCGGGCTTTCTTGATCTATGTAAAAAGGGTTACTTCACACCGGGAGAAAACGTTGTTTTCATTCATACCGGGGGAACCCCTGCGCTCTTCGCGCTGCCCGTATGACAGGTGTGACGGATCTTTGCATTATGCGATAAATAAAGGAGAGAAACATGTCATCGGAAAAAGCATCTGAGAAATCGTTCTGGAAGGTTTACCGCTTTCCTATCGTGCTTCTTGGTTCCATCATTCTTGGCTCTATTATTGGGCTTATCTTTGGCAAGGGCGCCATGGTACTCCAGCCCCTGGGGGACATCTTTTTACGCCTGATGTTTACCATCGTGGTACCCCTGGTGTTTGTGGTTATTGCCGGCGCTGTGGGCAACATGATGAACATGCGCCGTCTTGGCAAGATACTCGGAAGCATGATAGGAACCTTTGTCGCTACCGGGATCATCGCAGGTGTCATCATGATTACGGTGGTTACGATTTTCCCCCCGGCAAAGGGAGCCAATATACCGATGGGATCCGCAGAGGGCTTTGCGCCGGTATCTTTAACTTCGGCAATTGTCAGCGCCCTGACCGTGGGTGATTTTAAGGACCTGCTTTCCCGGAGCAATATGATGCCCCTGATCCTTTTCTCGATCCTCTTTGGCTTCTGTGTCAGCAGCTTCGGTGAGGGGGACAACCTTGTGGCCAAATGGCTTACTGCCATGTCAAAGGTTATTATGAAAATGGTGGATATCATCATGCTCTACGCCCCTATCGGGCTGGGGGCTTATTTTGCGTCCCTGGTAGGAGAGTTTGGGCCCCAACTGCTCGGCGCCTATGGACGGGCCATGGCCGTCTATTATCCGATTTGCCTGCTGTACTTTGTCATCGCATTCCCGCTCTACTCCCTGTTTGCCGGGGGCAAGCCTGCGGTACAACGCATGTGGAAGTTTATCCTTCCCCCCGCCCTGACTTCGATAGCTACCCAGAGTTCCGTTGCCACCCTTCCGGTAAATCTGGAAGCGGCGGGGAAGATAGGCGTGCCCAAGGACATCAGGGAGATCGTGCTTCCCATCGGGGCCACCATGCACATGGACGGGACCGTGCTTTCCTCGCTCCTCAAAATTTCATTCCTCTTTGGAATCTTCGGGCAGAATTTTGCCGGAATCGATACCTTCGTGATGGCCATGGCGGTCTCAATTCTGGGCGGCGTGGTCATGTCCGGCGTGCCCGGCGGCGGCCTTATCGGTGAGATGCTCATCGTAAGCCTCTTCGGGTTCCCCCCGGAAGCCTTCCCCCTTATAGCAACCATCGGCTTCCTGGTTGATCCCCCCGCCACCTGTATCAACGCCACCGGCGATACCATTGCGTCAATGGTCGTGACACGGTTCATTGACGGCAAAGATTGGGCTCAAAAACTGGTGAACCAGGAGAAAGCTCAAGCTTAAACTTCCTTACCGGCAAGGCAGACCCTAATGGCCTTGCCGGTCTTTTCTACCCATACCAAATTAAAGCCCCTGTCCCCTTGAAATACGCAGCTTGAATTCTCACATAAATTTTTTGTATAGTGAGGCAGTTCCAAAATATCAGATTTTGGAACCGGCTCCAGTCTGTATGAGTAAGGGGTTTAGTGATGAAAATTGTAATCGCCGGCGGGGGCTGGTCCGGCTGCGCTGCGGCGGTCAGCGCACGGAAGGCCGGGGCGGAAGTAACCCTGTTGGAACGTACCGATATGCTCCTGGGAACCGGCCTCGTGGGGGGCATTATGCGGAACAACGGGCGTTTTACCGCCACCGAAGAATGCATAGCCCTGGGCGGCGGGGATCTGTTCAAGGTAATTGACGCCAACTGCCGCCACCGGAACATTGAATTCCCCGGCCACAAACACGCAAGTCTCTACGACATTGCCACTACCCCCGGAGCAATAAGCCGTTACCTTTCTTCCCTGGGAATAGAGATCGTTCCGGAGGCACGGGTAAGCGCCGCTGAGGTCAAAGACGGCGCCATCAAAACTGTCCGGGCGGGGGACAAGACCTTTGCGGGGGATGTCTTTATCGACGCCACCGGGACCGCCGGCCCCATGAACAACTGCGGAAAATACGGGAACGGCTGCGCCATGTGCGTCCTCCGCTGCCCCAGCTACGGCGGCCGGGTAAGCCTGACCGGCCTTGCGGGGATTACCGAAATTGACGGGAAGAAATCCGATGGGACCGTGGGGGCCATGAGCGGTTCCTGCAAACTCTTTAAGGAATCCCTGTCCGCGGAAATCGTAGAAAAACTGAACAAAACCGGGGTCGCCATTATTCCCATACCAAAGGAACTGAAGGAGGATCACCTTTTCATCAAGGCCTGCCAGCAGTACGCCCTCCCGGAGTTCAGGGACAATATCGTGCTTCTGGACACGGGCCACGCAAAGCTGATGAGTCCCTTCTTCGATTTAAACCGGCTCCGTCAAATCCCCGGTTTTGAAAACGCCCGTTACGAGGACCCCTATGCCGGCGGCAAGGGCAACTCCATGCGCTTCTTCGCCATGGCCCCCCGGAACGATGCCTTAAAGGTGACGGGAATAAAAAACCTTTTCTGCGGCGGGGAAAAAGCGGGACTCCTGGTGGGCCACACCGAGGCGATTGTCACCGGCGTGCTGGCCGGTTACAATGCGGTCCGCTGCGGCCTGGGCAGGGAAGCCCTGGTCCTTCCCCGCGGCCTGGTCATCGGGGAATCCATCGCCTGGGTACGGGAACAGATGGCCACCCCCGCAGGCAGCGGAAAAAAATACACCTACTCCGGTTCCGTCCTCTTTGAGCACATGAAAGAACTGAATATGTACACCACCGACATCGAAACAATAGGCCGGCGGGTTGCGGACTGCGGCATGAAAGATATCTTTACGGTTATGCCTTAAAGTTCTTCAGCGCCTCAAAGTCCAGGGTGGCAAAATAATCCTCCACAGTTTCCGGGCGGCGTATCTGCAGCACGGAGCCGTCCTGGCGGATGAGGAGTTCCCCGCAGCGGAGGGTCCCGTTGTAGTTAAAGCCCATGGACCTGCCGTGGGCACCAACATCGTGGATGATCAGCAGGTCCCCATTGGCTTCACCGGCCTTAATTTTTGGAAGGCTGCGCTGAACGGCAAATTTGTCGTTGTTTTCGCAGAGGCTGCCAACCACATCGTAGGTCTCGCCGGCAGGGGCATTTTCCTTACCCGCCACGGTGATGTGGTGGTAGGCCCCGTACATGCCGGGCCGCATCAGGTCCGCCATGGAGGCGTCAACCCCGATGTACTTCCGGTAGATATCCTTGGAATGAATGGCCCGGGTGATAAGCCAGCCGTAGGGCCCGGTAATGACCCGGCCCCATTCGGTATGTATCCCCAAATTGCCAAGCCCCGCCGGAACCAGGATTTCGTCATAGGCCTTCCTGAGCCCGTCCGCCAAAAGCTTGTAATCAACCGCTACCTGATCGGGCTTGTAGGGTATTCCCACCCCGCCGCCGAGGTTTACAAATTCAAGGGAGACACCGGCATTGTTTTTAATCTCCACGGCAAACTCAAAGAGCAGCCGCCCGGTCTCAATGTGATAGTCCACATTCAGTTCGTTGGAGGCCACCATGGTATGGAGCACAAACCTTTTGGCGCCCTTCTTCTTAAGCAAACTAAAGGCTTCGATTATCTGCTCCCGGGTAAAGCCGTACTTGGCCTCCACGGGATTGCCAATGATCGCATTCCCCAGCTTAAGGGAGCCAGGGTTGTAGCGGCAGGAGATAAGCTCCGGAATCCCCTCAGTCTTTTCAAGAAAATCGATGTGGGACAAATCGTCCAGATTGATGATAGCCCCCAGCTCCCGGGCCTTGCGGTACAGGGCGGAGGGGGTCTCATTGGAGGTGAGCATGATCTTTTCGCCCCTTATCCCTGAGGTTTCCGACAGAATCAATTCCGGAAGGCTTGAACAATCCGCGCCGAATCCCTCTTCGGCAAGAATTTTAAGGATATAGGGATTGGGCAGGGCCTTGACCGCGAAATGTTCAAAATAGGATGGGGAAAACCGAAAAGGCCTCTTTGATGCGCCGGGCGTTTTCCCGGATTGCCCGCTCATCATAAATATAAAAGGGGGTACGGTACTTTGCCGCCAGCTCCTCAAGCTGATCCGCGCTGAATGGAAAATGCATGTTCATTATAGGTCTCCTCTTTGAAACTCCGTTGAAAAGTATAATGAAAATGAGGGTACAGGACAATACCCTGCTTGACAAATATCGCTCCTATATATTATACTAAATTGCATAATGCGGATTTGCATAACATTAGGAGAGAAACCGGGATGAACCCATTTAAATACGGAACCATCGTCCGTGGAGAGGATTTTTACGACAGAAAGGAAGAATGTTCCCGTATTACGGAAACCCTTTTAGGGGGAAACAATATAGTCTTATACGCGCCCCGCCGGTTTGGAAAGACATCATTGGTTTTTAAGGTAATAGAACAGCTGGAAAAGAAAAATGTCATCTGTGTTTATTTCGATTTTATGACCGTATATTCACCGGAATCATTTATCCGGCTCTATGCGAAGGCATTGTCGGAAAGACAAACCAATCTTGATAAGTTTGTAAAAAACTTTGCTTCTGCCATTAAAAACATCCGTCCTACCCTCAGCTTTAACACGGATGGTGAAGCGGAATTTTCCGTGGATTTTGCCAATACCCCTGTTGATGAAAGGGTTGTTGCACAATTATTGGATATGCCCGAGGCATTGGGGAGCAGCAGAAAAAAAGTTGTCGTATTCTTTGATGAATTTCAGGAAGCGGTAAAATTACAAAACATAAATTTTGAAAATTTACTGCGAAGCAAAATTCAAAAACAGGTTAATACCAGCTATCTTTTCCTGGGCAGCAAGACCCATATCCTGCATGAACTGTTCGATAATAAGAAAAGGGCCTTTTATCATTCCGCAGCCCAGATTTCCATTGGGCCCCTTCCCGAAGCGGACACCATTAAATATTTACAGCACAAACTTGCCTCCTCCGGGATTGCCCTGGATGCGGAGACAGGGCGCTACCTGATCTCCGCAGCCGGGAATATTCCCCATTATATACAGCTCCTTGCTTCGGAAGTATGGCAGTACCTGATAGGCAATAAAAAAACGGTAACAAAACCCATCGTGGATTATTGCGTCAAACAGACCCTTGCGCTCAAGAGTGATTATTATCTTGAATTATTCAACCGGCAGTCCCAAAGCAAAAAACAATTGCTCCAGGCACTTACCGCAGGAGGCAAAAATGTTTTTTCCGCCGCTTACATAAACACCCACAGGCTTGGCAGTGCCTCAACGGTTCAGCGCGCAATGAAAGAACTGGTTGAAGAGGGAATTGTCGAAAAACTGAAGGACGAATATGTAATAGCCGATCCCTTTTTTAAGGCCTTCGTTGCGGAAATAATGCGGGGGATTATGCCGTAGCGCGCGCAACGGAGGGCAGATTAGCTTCGCAAAGACAGGCGGCGGAGGACCGACTAGCCATGGCCCTCCGCCGTCCGTATATGCAGAATAACGTTTCTACCAAAGGAAAATAAACAGCCTCCCGAAAATCCCCGCAGTAATGATACGGATCACACCGCCGACCACCGCGGCCAGGATGCACTCCTTCTCGCTCAGGTCCGTGGGGCCGGTCCAGATCGCCGGTATCTGGCCGAAGATGACCTGGAGGGGGAAGCCCGATGCGGCAAGGATAAAGCAGGCTATGACCTGGGGTGCGGGGGTGTTGGAGGCGATTTCCCGGAGCTGGGCCATGGCCAGGGTGCCGCCCGCCAGAATCGCGGTGGTTCCGGTTTTCGGTTCTATGTTCAGCCAGCCTAAAAGGGTTTCTATACCGGCCTGTATGTACTGCCATATATGGAAGTATTCCAGGGCGCCGATACCTGCGTAAACAACGGCGCAGGCGGGGATGATGAGCAGGAAGAGTACCTCCGCCCCTTCCCGGGCGCCGCCGAAGATGGTGGTTAACAGGGGCTTGTTGGGGGTGAACACCGGGATGTCCGCCAGGCTTGACACCGCTTTGGTATCCCGCCAGATGGTGAGCCGCAGCAGCAGGGGGACCACGAAGACGGGCACGAAAAGGCCGAGCACAAAGACCAGGAAGATCTTCGCGTTTACCGCGGTCATACAGATGATGCCGAACACCAGGATCGAAAAGGATGAAGGCCCTGAAATCATGGTGGCAATGGCTATTTTTTGCTCATCCTTGGTGGCCCCGGCTTTTTTCAGGATTGGCGCGCCGATTTTACCGGCGGCGTTTATATCGCCTAATATGTTGTAGATGGCGGGAACCGCCACGGAGGCGTTCACCCGGATGTACTTCATCAGGGGAATAAAGATACGCATCAGGGCATCGGTAAAGCCCAGCCGTTCCAACAGGCGGCCCATGGTCACGCTGATCAATATTGCCGGACAGACTGAACTGGCAAGGTACAGTGATACTACGATGGGGAAGGCCCGGTTGAACATGGCGTTGAAAAGATCCCCAATGATGCCGGGCTTTATCAGCAGCAGTACCATTGATCCTGCGACCAGGACCAGTCCGACGCTCTCGATCTTTGAAAACTTTCTCTTTTCCGGCTTTTCTACCTTTTCCGAATCTGACATTTGTAATTTCCTCCTTTGTGCGGTGCAAATCAGAATACATGCCCTTCAAAAAAATGAGGGGCCTTAAGAGACAGTTTTACTGAGCGCTGTTTTTCGGTTTGGGAAGGTACTCCCGGGCAATCTTCCTGCCGTATTCCTGAAGGGTGGGGGTGCCGAATACATCCAGGGGCACACTGGTCATCCTTTCGCGGAAGATCCGTACTTCTATTTCGGGCAGAAGATTTTTTATCGCCCGGGCCAGGGGGATGCCGTTCTCGAAAATTTCCATGGCGTGAGAATTGCCCGCCACCAGGTTGACCCCCAGGGAACGGGCCTTGTCCACCATTTTGTTGTCATCCAGGGGACGGCTTATGCAGGAGACAAAGGTGTCGGCCTGGTACTCCCTGTAGGTCTTCTCCATATCATCCGCATTGAAACCCGTGTGGGGAAAAAAGGTGATAGTCTTCCCCAATTTTGAATTGATATCGCCGACGAAAATTTTTGCCCGGGCCGCCACGGTGGTCTCCTGAATTCCCGTATAGCCCCGCAGGTCCATTTCGTTCTTTAAAAAAATCTCTTCCTCTTTGAAGCCCATGAATTCGTCGATCCGTTTGATGAAGTCACCCAGGGTGTTCAGTTCAGGGAGGGCTTCGCCGAACCAGACAATTTTGCCAAGCACGCCGCCGTAGCTGATCTCCGAGCGGATAGCCTTGCTGCCGTGAAGCCAGGCGATCCCGGGGTGCAGGCCGTGAAAGGCCTCGTGGAGTTCAAAGGCGGCGATGCCGTAGAGGTCCAGGTAATCCCGGGCAAGCACCCCGCCCATGTTGGCCGCCTCTGCTATGGGATGATGGGCCACGATGCAGTCAACCCCGGTGGCCCCCGCCAGCTCAATGGCGCTCTCCGTCAGGGTCATGAGGACCGCGAGTTTTTTTACCGGCATATCCGGCCTGCCCCAAACCAGCCCGGGCAGCTCGGTGATCGTCTTCCCCGGTATGCCGGATGTCTTGGTTACCACAAACCGGTTGTTCCCGGCATAACAGGCCGGGGCTTTGACGACCCTCCCCCCGGTCAGGGTATCGAGCGCCGCAAGCACATCGCTCACACAAACCATATCGGTCTCCTTATAAGAACCAGGATGGGTATGTTTTTTATTTGAATATTTATACAATGAAATGATTATCTGTGCAAGTATTTTTATAAATATTCAAAACCGAAGGGCGGCCTCACGTGTTGCGCCTCATTGCCGTTTTCCCCTCCTTCTGGTAAAATTCAGGCTAAATCGTGTAATTTTAGGAGAAATCATGATACGCAGAAATCCCTGTATAGCAAACATAAAGGCCGGTTATCTGTTCCCCGAGATCGCCAAGCGGCGGCGGGAATACGCGGCGGCCCACCCGGAGGTCAAGGGTTCGGAGAACCGCATTATCAGCCTGGGGGTGGGGAATACCACCGAGCCCATCCTGCCCCATATCGACAAGGGCCTGGTAGACGGAGCCCGGGGCCTTGCTACGGTTGAAGGCTATGTGGGCTACAGCGACGAGGGTTTTGACACACTGCGGAAGCGGATTGCCGAAGTGTTCTATAAGGGCGCCTTTGGCATAGACGAGATTTTTATTTCCGACGGGGCCAAGTGCGATATCGGCAGGCTCCAGCTCCTCTTTGGAGCGGGGACAAAGGTGGCGGTTCAGGACCCCTCCTACCCGGTGTATGTGGACGGATCGGTGCTTATCGGCGCCGCCGGCCCCTGGGAGGGCACGGGTTACACGGGGATCACCTACCTCCCCTGCACCGCAGAAAACGACTACTTCCCCGATGTAAGCAAACTGCCGGAAAACGGCCTCTTCTACTTCTGCTCCCCCAACAACCCCACCGGGGCAGTGGCAAACCGGGAACAGCTTGGCAGCCTGGTGACGGCGGCCCAAAAGAAGGGGACGGTGATCGTCTTTGACGCGGCCTATGCGGAATATATCCGGGACCCCAGGCTCCCCAAGAGCATCTTTGAAATTGAGGGGGCCCGGACCTGCGCTATCGAGGTAAACTCCTTCTCCAAACCTGCGGGCTTTACCGGGGTGCGCCTGGGCTGGACCGTGGTGCCCAAAGAACTTAAGTACGCCGGTGGGGAAAGCGTCAACGCCGACTGGGGCCGGATCTGCGGCACCATCTTTAACGGCGCTTCCAACATCGCCCAATGGGGGGCGCTGGCTGCGCTGGACAGCGAAGGGCTCAAGGAAATCCGGGAGCTTTGCGATTTTTACCTGGGGAACGCCAAACTGATCCGGACCGCATTGCAGAACCTAGGCATCTCCTGCATCGGCGGGGACAACTCACCCTATATCTGGGCACAATTCCCCGGCAGGGACAGCTGGGAAGTCTTTGCGGAAATTCTGGAAAAGTGCCAGGTGGTAACCACCCCCGGCGCAGGCTTCGGCCCGGCGGGGCAAAGCTTCATCCGCTTCTCCGCCTTCGGCCACCGCGGGGATGTGGAAGAGGCGTGCAGGCGGTTGGAGAGATTGAAGTAAATAACCCAATTCAATTTCATAAAACCTTTGCAAGTATCCCCGGGTTGCAGGGCGGCCCATACTTATTCCGCATGGGCAAGCTCTGCGGCCTGTTCCTGCCCTTTCAAGAGACGATCCCTTTCCTCCCAGCTCATTCCGTTAATGGGGTGGAATTCGGAAAGCTGTGCATCGGTGAGCAGGGGGCAATCCGGGTCCGGGGTATAAGGGCGGCGTGCTGCGGCCTCGATGCGGAGGCGGGCGGCTTCCCGTTCTTCAGGGGTTAACTGGTCCCCAGCCTTTAGGGTACTGCGTACTATCGCCATAATATATCCTCCTCTCCTTTGGCTCTGCTATGCGGGCCGATATTAAGCGGGTATCGTCCCTTTCATTCTAAATTCCCACCCCAGGCGGCGGAGGCTATTTTTTCTCCTCCATTGCCTTTTTCTTTTTTACCGCCTCGATATAGGTTGTGATAAAAAACAGCTCGTCATCGGTCATCAGCTCAATTTCCGCTATTATTTTTCTCTGAACCGGGGTCAAGTCCCTGACCCCGCCGTTTTGCAGCATCATGGGTTCTGTGCCGTGAAGAATCCAGTCCCTGGAATACCCGTGAATCTTTTCAATCAGCATGGCGGTGGAGTTGGACATGCCGATCTTGTCTTTTAGAAGCCGGGAAACATAGCCTTTGGTTACGTAGATGCTTTCCGCGAATTGCTTTTGATTGAAGCCTTTTTCTGTAAGGATGATCACAATTCGGTCTGATAAGGCCATTTTTACTCCTATCACAAGAATAACCGAAAAAGTTTACCTAATCAACTAATTCTACTTGACAATTTATCAATATGGTTGTTTAATAAACCGATATTGAGGATATGGTATATATGATAAACCAAGACCAAAAGGATAAAATCATCCGCTTTGTTTTGGACTCATCCGATGAGGAAAACGAAAATCTTGCCGTTTTTATGGCCGGCATACAGGCGCAGGAACGGGTCTTTCAGCGTCAAAAGGCGGGGGAAGGGAACGGGGCCGTTTATGTAGCGTCCGGGCCGGTCCCGGCAACGGTGGAATAGCGGGATGGCGATCAAATTTTCAGCAGCCAATCTTGGCAAGATTATTACTGCGGGAATTATTGCTGTATTAATTTTAAGCATTCCATGTTTGGTATATTTTAATTTTCCCATAACCATCCCAACAAAGGGATGTGCAACAGAAATGGTATATAAAAAACATAGTAATTACAACGGCGCAATTGAAGGTTTTGGATATGGGAGAATAAACAATGAAGGTTTCACTAATATCGAAGACTATAATGAGCAGCCGGTTGATATTTTATTAATGGGTTCTTCTCATATGGAAGGCTTCCAGGTTCCTCAAGATAAAACAACAGCTTCCCTATTGAATAAATTATTTTTCGGAAAAGAATATGTTTATAATATAGGTATTGGTGGTCATTCTTTTCATGTTGTTGCCGATAATTTTGAATCCGCAATTAAGCGCTATACGCCGGAAAAATATGTTATTATTGAAACCGGTTCAATACAATTTAGCATGCAAACACTTGTTGATATTATAAATTATAAAATACCAGAAAACATATTTGGATCAAACATTAGAGGGCCAAGGGCATTTTTAAGAACTACTTTTTTAAGAAATATTTTAGTTTGTGTACGGTTGTTTGCGTATCAAGTTAAACAATTTAGGGACAAAGCAAATAAAGGCAAGTTAGAAGGCTTAGATGAATTCAATAAAGATGATTATTTAGAAAAAATTAATATGATAATGCAGCGCTTAAATCAAACAACTATCGAAAATAATACCAGATTAATTATATTTTATCACCCCCATTTAACGCTCAATAAAGATGGCTCTGCATCTGTAGCTACCGATAACGAATATCTTGAAATGTTCAAAAATGCTTGTTCCGATAACGATATTTACTTTATCGATATGACCGCAGTCTTCATGGAAGAATATCAAACGAACCACATTCTGCCCTATGGCTTTGCCAATACTGCTGTCGGCGCCGGTCATTTAAACAAAAACGGTCACCGGATAATCGCCAATGAATTGTTCAGGCGGATAAGCGAAATAGAAAAGGGCGGTTCACTATAATGGCCTTTTCCAGCATCACTTTTTTTGTATTTTTTGCAATAGTACTTGTGGCAACGATCCTTATCAAGCCGCGTAAAGCACGGCATATTATTCTGTTAATTGCCAGCTATGTCTTTTACGGCTGGTGGGATTGGCGGTTTTGCTTTCTCATGCTTGTTTTGACGGTAGTTGCATATATCTCGGCAATACAAATTGAGAAACGACAAAACAATCGGATTTTTATTATTACCGGTGTGGCGGTTCCCCTCATCATTTTAGGCATATTCAAATATTTCAATTTCTTTGTTGCGTCATTCGCCCACATTTGGGGTATTTCGTCGATTGGTTCCCTGAATATCATTCTGCCGGTGGGCATATCCTTTTATACTTTCCAGTCCTTAAGTTATACCATTGACGTGTACCGCAAAAAAATAAACGCGGAAAATGATTTTTTCAAATTGGCCTTATACATCGCGTTTTTTCCGCAGTTGGTCGCCGGGCCTATCGTGAGGGCTTCCGATTTTCTGCCCCAGCTTGAAGAGGACCGAAATGTCAGTTTGCAGAATTTTACAACCGGCATTCAGATTTTCGTATTTGGACTGTTTAAAAAAGTTGTCATCGCCGATTGGCTTTCGGTATTTGTGGATGATGTATTCAGAACCCCCAATGCCTTTCACGCGATAAGCATTATCCTGGCGCTTATCGCTTATTCCATCCAGATATATTTTGATTTTTCCGGGTATTCGGATATGGCTATCGGCTGCGCCAAATGTCTCGGCTACGATTTTGTGCGGAATTTCAATATCCCCTATCTTTCCCAAAACATTACCGAATTCTGGAGACGGTGGCACATCAGCCTGTCTTCCTGGCTGCGGGAATATTTGTATATCCCCCTGGGTGGCAACCGGAAAGGAGCCGGACGGACCTATATCAACAATATGCTTACCATGCTGCTGGGCGGATTATGGCACGGCGCAAACTGGACCTTTGTGGTGTGGGGCGGCGCACAGGGTATCGCCTTGTGTCTGCATAAATTCTACAGGAAGCATTTCGTAAAAACAAAAAACACATCGCCTTCCGGAAAATGCGCTTGTTTCTTCCGATTCCTGGCGGCAAACTTTTTTACCAATCTGTTTGTCTGTTTCTGCTGGATATTTTTCAGGGCGGACAGTTTCTTAACCGCAAGCCGGATCATTGTACGGATTTTTACCTGGCAAACGGGGATTATTCAGATTTATGCCTGGGTTATTGTTGCCATAATCATTGTCTGCGCGGCAAGCATCGTAACGGTTGTCAAACACCAGGCCAACGTATCAGCCGCGGATGAATCGGTACAAATAAATGGTTTCTATCCCATACTTGATTTATCAAAATTTTGGCATCTGGTTGTTTTCTTTGTCGTTATGGGGGTGATTGCCGGGCTTGCATATACCGGGGCGAGTCCGTTTATCTATTTTCAGTTTTAGTCACCAAACCACCCGCAAGAAGTGCCAGGTGGTGACCTCCCCAGGCGCAGGCTTCGGCCCGGCGGGGCAAAGCTTCATTCTCCGCCTTCGGCCGCCGCGCCGATGTGGAAGAGGCGTGCAGGCGGTTGAGCCGGCTTAAGTAATCTTTATCCGCAACGGCGAGCAGGGAGCGGGGCATTCCCGCCCTCTGCCCGCCTTTGTGTATGGGGCAATGAGGACCAGTCAACTCCGCCGCCGGCAGCCGGGCTTTGGAGCTTCCATTACTCACTTCTTCTTTGGAGCCTTTGCTTTAGCGGCGGCCTTCGCTTTGGCAGCGGTCTTCGATTTGGCGGCAGCTTTCGGCTTGGCGGCGGCTTTCGGTTTCGCGGCAGTCTTCGCTTTGGCAGCGGCTTTCGGTTTCGCGGCAGTCTTTCTTTTAGCGGCAGCTTTCGGCTTTGCAGTGGCCTTTGCTTTAGCAGCAGCTTTCGGCTTGGCAGCAGCCTTTGCTTTGGCAGCGGCCTTCGGTTTCGCGGCAGTCTTCGCTTTAGCAGCAGCCTTTGCTTTAGCAGCGGCCTTCGGCTTGGCGGCAGCTTTTGCTTTGGCGGCGGCCTTCGGTTTCGCGGCAGCCTTCGGCTTGGCAGTGGCTTTTGCTTTAGCGGCGGCTTTTGCTTTAGCAGCAGCCTTCGGTTTCGCGGCGGCCTTCGCTTTGGCAGCGGCCTTCGGCTTGGCAGCAGCCTTTGCTTTAGCCGCGGCCTTTGGTTTCGCGGCGGCCTTCGGCTTGGCAGCAACTTTCGTTTTAGCAGCAGCCTTCGGTTTGGCAGCAGCTTTCGGTTTGGCAGCAACTTTTGCTTTGGCAGCGGCTTTCGGTTCGGCGGACTCCCCTGCGAGAGCGTCTTTTGGCTTGGCGGCTGCTTTCGGTTTTCGCGCAGCTTTCGGCTTAGAGGGGGCCTTCGGTTTAGCAGCCTCCGCGCGAGGGGGTTCTTCCGGCTTTGTGGTTACAATGCCCGGGGCTGCCGGCGCTTGCCCTCCAAAGGATCCGGGCGTATAGGAAAACTCTTCGGCTTCCCCATCGTCTTCATCGAAGTCACTGTGAAAGTCTTTATCATCTGTGATACTGAAGAGGTCATCTGCCTTCAGTTCCTCCGGCATGCTTCCGGGTTCCCAGCCGTCCTCTTCTAACTTGTCTTCCGCCATAATCAATTACTCCTTTTATCTAAACATAGTATCTCGCCATACGAGGATATCTAATATTACAACAAGAAATGGGACATATCAAGCATATTTTCCGCCTTCTGCATATATGAGAGGCAGTTCCAAAACTAACCGAGTTTTGGAACCGGCTCATGAGAACCGGCTCATGAGATTGTCATTTGCCGTCAACTCATATAAGATGGCAGGTATGTTGCGCCGGGGCATTTTTTTTATTGTTTTATTGTTTCTCATCATGGGGGCCGCCTTTGGGCAGACCGGGCTGCTGCGGGACTATGTGGGGCTTATCAATCAGACCTTCCACCCCGATATCGTTGCCTATTTGGAGAAATTCAAGGCCGATTTTGAAAAGCAGGGGAATACCAACGCCGTTAAGGGTATCGACGCCTACCTTAAGGGCGGCTCCGGTTCCGGTTTTGTGTATGTGACCCCCGACGGCGATAACTACATCATCACCAACCATCATGTAATCACCCAATCCTATACCCTGTCGGTGACCTTTGAAAAACAGGACGGGACCCGGACCAAATACGACGGCCTCTCAATCCTGGCGGCGGACGAGGATATGGATATCGCCATCCTTGCCTTCTCGGGCGGACAACGGCCCTTTGCCCGGGGACTGGCCTTTCTTGACCGGCCGGTGGAAGAAGGGGAGGATGTGTTCTCCGCGGGCTTTCCCGGCCTGGGGATCACCACCCTTTGGCAGTTCGGCAGGGGCATGGTTTCCAACGCCCAGGTGCGTTTCCCCGCGGGGGATGATACGGACCGGATCATGGGACCCTATATTCAGCATACCGCCCAGGTAGACCCGGGAAATTCCGGGGGCCCCCTGCTGGTGCAGACCCCGGAGGCTCTCACGGGTTACTCGGTGGCGGGGATCAATACCCTAAGCGCCATTTACCGGCAGGCGGCGAATTTTTCCATCCCCATGGACCGGGTAAAAAGCTTTCTTGAAGACGCCCTCAGCGCCGCCCCACAGGATGAACGGTCACGGCTTGATAAGAGGATTGCATCTTTTATTGAAGGGCTGGACGGGGGTATCGGCGGCAAGCCGGTATATGAACATATCGCCCGGTATATTGCCAATAGCTGTACTGCGGAAAATGCCGAATACGCCATCACAGAAGTGTTCCGCCGGGCGCCCCGGCAGATTGCAGCAAACATCAGCGAATCCTTTGACTATTCGCCGGTGGAGGGCATGAACTACGCCGTTGCCTGGACCATCGAAAACAGCCTGCGATCCCGGCAGGGCAAAATCAACATCGCTGTGGATGCGGTAAGCAGCTCCGGCAGCGACCGGTATACCGTAAGCTTTAAGGTGAACGGGGGAAGCATCAGTTCCGTCTGGATACGGGAATACGGCATCTGGCGGATAGGGACCTTTGGCGATTTTGCCGCGGGGGATAAGTCCTTTGCGGAAAAAGCAGAACAGCAGCGCAAGGAAGAGGACAAACTCAGGGCCGATTATTTCTTTACCATTGCCGCAGGCTTCGCCCGCGTTCTTGACCGGAGCAACGGCTTTACCGCGGATTTTAAACTGCGGCTGGGGTATATGGGTTACGGGATCAGGCTCTATTCCACCGGGGCTCCCTTCTTCCTGGGTGAATTGACCACCGGCGTATACGTCCCCATCCGGCTTAAACACATTGCCCTTACCCCTTACGGTGACTTCGGCATTGGCTTTATGCACAAAACCTACCGTACCGACAGCTATCTGAACGGCGGCCCGACACAGGCCGACTTTGGGGTCTCCTTCCACGGCGGACTCCAGCTTACCAGTTCCCTGCTCCCCGGCGTATTTGTCCAGGGCGGTTACCAGTACAACCTATACCTGGCAAATTTCGCAGGCAATGATGTCCGAAGGGACCCCCATATTTTCTCGGTAAGCCTGGGGTATGGGTGGTAATTAGTAAGGCATTGAAAATTTTTTAGAAATTTACACTTTTTTTCATTTTGATTGAATCGCCACACATCTGAATGTCCTATATATAGCATGAATAATGATGCTGCGGAATTTGAACCCCCGGAACAGCCTCCGGGAGAAATGGCGGAGCAGGACCCCCTCAGCGCGGCGGTAAAGGAACTCTTCGGCCTTGACTACCTCTTTCCCTATCAGCGGCTGGTGATCAGCAATATCCTGGAGGCCGCCAATGCTGCGCCGAAGCCGGCGGATGCCGAAAAATCCGGACTTGCTCCGGACAGGGCTGATAGCGGCGGCCGAACCGGCAGCGGCGATGAACCGGATGGCGGCGGCGGTATGGACGGCGGCGGCGATGATGACCGCTTAAGTATGGGCAGCCAGATCGTGATCCTCCCCACCGGGGCGGGAAAGTCCCTCTGCTTTCAGCTGCCCGCCATGCTCCTTTCCGGCCCCACCCTGGTGATTTATCCCATCCTTTCGCTTATGGCGGATCAGGAGCGGCGGCTTAAGGAACGGGGCTTTGAACCGGTGATCCTCCGGGGGGGACAGGAGGAAGGGGAGCGGCGGGAAATATGGGAAAAGATCAGTTCCGGTAAAAGCCGGTTCATCATCGCCAACCCGGAGGTGCTCCTTACCGCCAAGGTGATGGAAAAGCTCAGCTCTCTGAACATTGCCCATGTGGTAATAGACGAAGCCCATTGCGTCAGCGAATGGGGGATGAGCTTCCGGCCCAGCTACCTGCGGATTCAGGAGATCGTCAATGCCTGCAGGGCCCCGGGAAGCGGGGGCCTGCCTACCGCAGGTCCCCTGGTGACGGCTTTTACTGCAACCGCAAGCGCGCCGGTGCTGTCCAAGATCGAAGAATCCATTTTCGCCGGCCGGGGGGCGCACCGGATCATCGGCAACCCGGACCGGAGCAATATCTGCTATTCAGCCCAGGGCTGCATACTCCGGGACCTGGCGGTGCGGGACCTTATCGCCCGGAACAGCCTGCCGGCGATTGTGTTCTGCTCTTCCCGGGCGGGGACGGAAAAACTGGCCCGCTACTTGCGGAACGCTTTTCAGGATGGCGCCTTTCAAGGCAATATTTTTCAGGACCCGGCGGCAGGGGATCTCGCCGAAAATGCCGGACAGCTGAGCCGGTTCCAAAACTCGGTTAGTTTTGGAACCGGTTCTTGGAAAAGCGGTCTAAAGTCCGCTTTTCCCCTTAAATCTAAGGTTGCAGTTCCAAAATCTGATATTTTGGAACTGCCTCAGCTTATGCCGGAAATCAAATTTTACCACGCCGGTTTAAGCCGGGAAGAAAAAACCGCCGTGGAAAAATGGTTCTTTGATAACCCGCGGGGGGTCCTGGTTGCCACTTGCGCCTACGGTATGGGGGTGGATAAGGCTGATATCAGGACCGTGGTGCACCGGGACTGCCCGCCGTCGGTGGAGGCGTACCTACAGGAATCGGGCCGGGCGGGCCGGGACGGAAAGCCCTCGGTGGCGGTACTGCTCTGGGGTTCGCTGGATGAGATGCAGCTTAAGCGGGCAAAGACGGAACGGGACAAGCGGCGGATCGCAGAATTGCTGCAATACGGGCGGGATACGGACACGTGCCGGCGGCAGGCCCTGCTTGCCCTGCTTAACTACGACGGGTCCGGGGAAAGCCCCCCGGAGCACTGCTGCGATGTCTGCGACCGTAAAGCCGGGCTTAGGTCCGCAGGCAGTGACCGGAGCAGGACCCCGCAGGGGATGAGGGAAGAAGAAACCCTCATCAGGTTCTTTAAAAAAAATGCGCGGGTTTTTACCCTGGGGGAAGCGGCCCATGTGTTGGCGGGGGCGGAAAAAATCGGATGGTCCGAGGACGAGGTAAAACAGGCAATACGGGAACTTATCAGGATGAAAAAGATCAGGGAGATTAAAAATTTTCTCTGGAAGGGCCGCTTAGGGGCCGGGGAAAAGGAGACTACCCTTCTTCCAAACCAAGATCATCGTCATCGGTGGTTACCACGTCAGGCTCCCCGATAGGGGCAGGGGCCTTGGATTTTGAGGCTTTGGTGGTAGGGGTCGCAGAGGAACGGCGGCGGCGGTACGTACGGGCTGCATAAAACAGGAGGAGAAAATAGAGTACCAGGACCACGGTCACGGCAATTACCTGCCAGGAAGTAATCACCTGGATAAGCAGCCGCTTTAATTCATCTGAAACCATAGTGCTTCAATAATCGGCGTTTTTCCCCTGATTGTTAAGGGCCCTCAAGGGCCTCCATCCCTTCGTCCCCCATGCCGACCAGGGAAAACCGGTAGGGGTCCAGGTAGAGCTCCAGGAGCAGTGATTTTGACAATTTCTGGACAACCGGGTGTTCCATCACCTGCCGGTACACTTCAAGGAGGATTTCCGATATCCGTTCCCTGCCGTAGGCCCTGCGGACAATGGCTGCGTTGGACTGGATAAGCGCCTCCTTTTCTTTCCCCATGGGATTCTCATCCCCCAGGGAAATGAGGAAGAGATTGTGGGCGCTGATATCGCGGCAAGCTCCCCGGTTGGCCGCCAGGGTACGGATGATGGCGGCCTGGGCCTCCTCATCAAGCCTGCCGAAGTCCAGGGTATCCCGGGAAAAAAGATCCCCGGTCATCATTTTGATCAGCCGGGAGGGAGCCTCCAGACCAAAGGCCCGGTACACCCGGATGATGGCCTGTTCCATTTTGTTTTTCAGTTTCCCCGGGGATACATACTCCAGGGGAATATCGATCCCCTGGTACAGCGAATCGAAGCGCAGCCCCTCATCCTCAAAATCCCGGCAGACATAATCAATGCGCCGCCCCATCAGGGAGCGCCCCGCGGTCCAGGGTTCCAGAAAGGAAAAGCCGAAGCCCTCTTTAATCGAAGTGCTTATCACGCAGAATGCGCTGCCGTAAAGTTCCGGAAGGGAATGCTCCAGCCCCAGGCCCCATTCCATGGGCAGTTCCAGTTCATCCGCCAGGGCCATCCAGTGCCGGTAGGGGGCCTCAGCAAGACCGGTTGGGGGAAGGGTAAGGGCAATGGTTCTGCCTTTTGGAATAAAGAGGGAGAGCAGCAGGGCTTCGCCGATATTTTTCCGTCTGATGGCCCTGACCGGATACAGATACCGGGTCCTCGGAAGACCCGGAACAGCTTCCAGACAGCGCACCTCATTGGGAATAAAATGAAGCCCCTCAGCATTCAGCCCCGCCCGGAGCAGGCACGCATAATCCCTGCGGTTGATCACCGCGTAATGACAGTTTTCCGGATACTCCCCGCAGTCCACATACACATCGGGACGGAAATCCTCCGCCAGATCGTGGTTCTGCAAAAGCAACCTGATCCCCTTGTCCCCCAGGATCCGCAAAGCCGGCAGGAGGAATTGGTTCTTCTGAATAAGGGGATTATGGATATGGACGACATCCGCCGCCGTCCCCCAGTGTTCCTCCATGGCCCGCAGTAATGCTGTGGCCAGGGCTTCGCCGCCCCGGTCAGGGCCCTCCCCGTCTTTGCCTGTAAGCCCATCCTGGTCGGGTTCGGGCCGGTCATAAGCCAAAGCAGGGACCAGGACAAAGGGATAGTCCAAATCCCCCCGGGGGGCTTCCCCGGCGATGAGCAGAACCTCCGCGCCGGACTCCGCAAGCGCCGCAGCCTGCTGCCGGATGACTGAAGTAACTCCCCCCTGGCGGAGGTGATAATGAACCAGGGCGACCCTCATGTTATGCATACTGCTTTAAGTCTAAGCCCAAAATGCCCGGGACACAAGAAAAATCGCAGCCCCATTCGCTAAAATTGTCTATCGCTTTTTCATACTTTCCCCGCTCGTTCAAAGCCGCGGCATCCCTTGGGGAAAGGGGACTATGGCCGGGCCTCCGGCGCTTGACCCTCCTCTCTATATGGTGTAGGCTAAAAAAACTCCGCTACCTGTGGGGAAAAAGGATTTGGGAATGAAAATTGAACGGTATTTTACGGAAGCGGGCGGCATTGACGGCGGCGCAGGCCCCTATAAGGATATTATTTGGGAGAAGCGGAAAAGCGAAATCCGCAACCCCGACGGGAAGGCGATCTTTTCCGAGGAGACAGTGATCGTCCCCGCATTCTGGAGCCAGATCGCCGCGGACATTATCGCCCAGAAGTACTTCCGCAAGGCGGGGATACCGAAGGATAAAATCTACGCCTGGAAGGAATGGGCCGGCAAGAACGACGGCGGTAATGACCCCGGCGCCCATCTGCCCGAGGATGGCGCGGAACACGATGCCCGGCAGGTCTTTCACCGGCTGGCCTATACCTGGATGGACTGGGGCCGGCAGAACAAATATTTCGACAGCGAAGAAGACGAAAGGGCCTTTTACGATGAGACCTGCTATATGCTGGCCCACCAGCTTGCGGCCCCCAACAGCCCCCAGTGGTTCAACACCGGGCTCTATGGGGTCTACGGCATCGACGGGCCGGCCCAGGGCCACTACTATTTTGATCCCGCGGACAAGACGCTGAAAAAATCCGACAGCGCCTACAAGAGGCCGCAGCCCCACGCATGTTTCATCCTCTCCGTAGAAGACGATCTGGTGAACGATGGCGGCATCATGGACCTGGTGACCCGGGAGGCGCGGCTCTTCAAGTACGGCTCCGGCACGGGGTCCAACTTTTCCAAAATCCGCGCGGCGGCGGAAAAACTTTCCGGCGGCGGGGTTTCATCGGGGCTGCTGTCGTTTCTTAAAATCGGGGACCGCTCCGCTTCGGCGATCAAATCCGGGGGCACCACCCGCCGGGCGGCGAAGATGGTTACCCTGGATGCGGATCATCCCGATGTGGAAAAATACATCAACTGGAAAGCCGGGGAGGAGCACAAGGTGGCCTCCATGGTTACCGGTTCTTCCATCGTCAAAAAACACCTTGAGGGTTTGAAGAAGGCCCTGGCGAATTTCCGGGGTCCCGAAGTTGATAAATTCAACGCGGAAAAAAATCACGAATTGGCAGCGGTACTGCGGAATGCATTGGGTGACAAGATTCCCCCCACCTACCTCTACCAGCTCCTGCGGCGGCTGGAACAGGGGGATGAAGAGGTGAACCCCCAGGTCTTCTCCACCGCCTGGGACGACGAGGCCTACAACACCGTTTCAGGTCAGTCCTCGAATAACAGTCTCCGGGTAAGCGACGACTTCCTTAAAGCGGTATTGGATGATCGGGAATGGGAACTTAGGGGCCGGAAAACCCGCTCTGCTGAAAAAACGATAAAGGCCCGCAGGCTCTGGGAACAGGTGGCCCGTTCCGCCTGGCAGTGCGCGGACCCGGGGCTGCAATACCACACCACCATTAACGACTGGCACACCTGTCCCGCGGGGGGCGAAATCCGGGCCAGCAATCCCTGTTCGGAATACATGTTTCTGGACGACACCGCCTGTAATCTGGCTTCGATAAATTTAGCATTACTGTACGACAGGCAGGGTAAAAAATTCGATGTTGAGGGTTACCTCCACGCCATTCAAATCTGGACCACGATCCTGGAAATTTCCGTGGTGATGGCCCAGTTCCCCGCGCCCCGCATTGCGGAGCTTTCCTACGAGTACCGCACCCTGGGACTGGGTTACGCCAACCTGGGGAGCCTCCTGATGATCATGGGCCTGGCCTACGATTCCGAAGAAGGCCGGGCAGTGGCGGGAGCCCTTTCGGCGCTCCTCACCGGGGAGGCCTACGCACAGTCCGCGCGGATGGCCGCCAGTCTGGGGCCCTTCCTCCGTTACAGCGAAAACAAAGACGCCATGCTCCGGGTGATCCGTAACCACCGCCGTGCGGCGAACAAGGCCCCGGCTTCCGAATACGAAAACGTCCACACCCCCCCCAAGGGAATCGCCGCCGAAAATTGCCCGGCCTATCTGCTGGACGCGGCGAAGCAGGCCTGGGACCGGGCGCTGAAACTGGGGGAAGCCCACGGCTACCGGAACGCACAGGTCAGCGCCATTGCCCCCACGGGGACCATCGGCCTTTTGATGGACTGCGACACCACCGGTGTGGAGCCGGACTTCGCCCTGGTCAAATTCAAGAAACTTGCCGGGGGCGGCTACTTCAAGATCATCAACCAATCGGTGCCCCCCGCGCTGGAGGCCCTGGGCTATTCCGCAGAAAGCATCGACGGGATCATCGCCTACGCCACGGGACACAAAACCCTGAACGGCCCGGCAAATCTCAATCCCCTGAACCACGAGGCCCTCAAGGCCAAGGGCTTTACGCCGGAGACAATCGCCGCGGCGGAAGAGGCGGTAAAAACGGCGCTCAATCTGGAAGGGGTCTTTAACCCCTGGATTTTGGGCCGGGAATTTGTCGAAGGGACACTCAGAATACCTGAGGCCACCTGGTCCCTCCCCGGTTT
>BNVE01000052.1 GCA_025997875.1 Spirochaetia bacterium | reverse complement strand
CCCCCGGCGGTGGTGAACATAACGTAGGAGAGTCCCGCCACCACCACCCAGGACAGAAAGTGGGGCAGGTACGTAACGGTCTGTACGAATTTTTTGAAATACCTATTACGAACTTCGTTCAAGAGGATTGCAAAGAGAATCGGTGTAGGAAAATTAAAAAGGATGTTGAGTACGGACAGGGTCAGGGTATTGGAAAAAAGGGTAACGAAGGTCGAGTCGCTGAAGAACCGCCTAAAGTGCTCAAATCCTACCCACTTACTGCCGAAAAAACCAAGAAAAGGCCGGTACTCTTTAAATGCCAAAGTCAGCCCGAACATGGGGCCGTATTTGAATATCGTAAAAAACAAAAGGCCCGGTATCAGCATGGCATAGAGCCACCGGTCCTTTGAAAAATTGGCCCCTATCTGCCGCCGGCGGGATGTAGACAATATTTTTTTTTCAGCGTGTCCCTGATGCATACGTTCCTCCTTATCCTTTTATCGATCCCGCAAGAACGCCCTTGGTAAAATATTTTTGCAGGAACGGATATACTATCAAAATGGGAAGGGTGGAAAACATGATGGCTGCCATCTTTACCCCCTGGGGCGGGATAACAAAATTTTCACCCACCGAGGCCGAATCCCCAATTCCGCCCTGGGACAGGATGACGATCTGCCGCAGCAATATCTGGATGTTCCATTTTTTCGGATCGTTGATATAGAGCAGTACATTCATAAAACTGTTCCAGTGGCCCACCGCATAAAACAGGGTAAAGGTTGCGATGGCCGGCAGGGACAGGGGGATAACAATCCGTATAAGTATAAAAAGATCGTTATATCCGTCCATTTTGGCGGATTCCTCAAGACTTAGGGGAATGCTCTGGAAAAAGTTTTTCATTAAAATCAGGTTAAAGGCGTTTATCAGCGAAGGAATTATCAGGGCGCTGAATGAATTGAGAAGCCCCGTGGCCCGCACGATAAAATAATTGGGGATCATCCCCCCGGAAAAGATCATGGTAAAGGTGATGAGGAACATCAATGTGGATGGTCCCGTCATCGGCAAGGTACCATTCGGCTTGTCCGCCGTAATAGATGCTCACATTGGTGGTGTAGATATCCAGGTTCCGGCCCTTCATGGAAATGCCGGTGGTGTCATTCCTGCCGTTGCCGTCGGGGTCCCGCTCGGTAAAGGCCTTGAGGACCGCGTAGATTTCATCAATGGTAGTGGGGGTTTTAAGCCCCAGCTTGTCCATCCAGTCCTGGCGGAAATACATGCAGGAGCGCACGATGTCCCGTTCCTTGGGGAGGGCGTAAGTCTTGCCGTCTATTTTGAGGTTGTTCAGCCGGATATCCCCCAGCCGGTCGAGACCGGGATAGGCCGGATTGTTGAGGTACTTGTCCAGGGGCCAGAAAAGGCCGTCCCGCACGGACTGGACAATGAGGCCGTCCTTGGGGGATCGCGCCACGATGACGTGGGGCAGATCTGCGGCGGCAAGCTGCGCGGCAAGTTTGTCATTATACGCCGAATTGGGAACCCAGGTAAAATTCACATCCGCCTTGAGTTCGTTCTTCCAGTATTGGAGCATTCTGGTTGAATCCTTGGGCGGCTCGGGCTGGTTGAAGTTTGCCATAAAGCCGAATTTGAATCCGTCGGCGGCTGCGGCGCCCTGATCGGACTTCTGGTTTCCCCCGGCCGCAAAACAGATTCCCAGCGATGCTTACCATGATCAGGACAAGCGCCCATTTTGGAAATTTCATATACTCCCCCTGTAAAAACATGTCAATTCTAATAATTAAAATTGATATTCATTATTATAGGGGGGAAATTTATGAAAAGTTACGCTTGCTTTTTGGATTATTCCGCTATTTCTCAAAGAAAAAGCCAAGGGCCTTTTTTATCGAGGCGTCCCAGAAATCCCAGTCATGAGCCCCGGTCCATTCCTGATATTCATGCTCGTAGCCCTGTTCTTTAAGAAGCGCGGAAAGACGGCGGTTTTGGTCCAGCCTGACATCTTCCAAACCGCAGGTGATCATGAGCCGGGGGCGTTGGGGGGCGCGGGCCGCAGTACCGGCAATCTCAAAGAGGTCTTCCCCGGCGCGGGGTTCCGGGTTTACCCCAAAGACCCCCTGGAGGCTGCGGTAACCCGGGCTGTCCTTTGGGGTCTCCTCAAGCCGCCAGCGTATGTCGGTGACCGCGGAAAAGGCGGCGCAGCCCGCATATTGATCGGGATAGTTAAAGGCGCATTTTAGCGCGCCGTAACCGCCCATGGAAAGCCCGGCGATCCAGGTTTTTGAGGGCCCCTGTTCAATATGGAACATCCTGTTGCAGAGTTCCGGCAGCTCCCTGGTTATATAGCTAAAGTATGAGCCGCCGAAATGTTTGTCGGTATAAAAAGTACGCCCCGCCTCGGGCATGATCACCGCGATATCGTATTTGCCCGCGTAATATTCAATCCCGGTATAGCGCATCCATGCCTGGGCGCTCTGGCCCCGGCCGTGGAGCAGGTACAGGACCCCCTGGCAATCGGGCTTATGGGGCTTGTCATGGGGAAGGATGACGGCCAGGGAAGTATCAACCTGAATCGATTCGGATTTTAACTCGCATTGTATGAAGGCCATGTGTTTAATCATAGGTGATTCGGGTGTTTTTCTCAATCCTCTGGATTGTGTTTGGCGGTAAGGGGAACCACAATACTGTATAGAACGCCCTCAATTCCGGCAAAAGACACAATAGTCAAAACCACCAAAGTATGCTATAAGGGAAATATGCCTGAAATTCCGATAAAACAAGCCCTGAACAAAGCCTATATCAAAGTCCGCCCGGAACGGGAGGCCATAGAGCGGTTCAAGGCAAATTTTATCACCCTTCTTGACGGCATACAGGCCAGCCCTGCGGAGACCGAAGAACACCTGAAAAACCTTGTTTCCGATTTTCTTAAAAAAACGTGGTACGACCCGGACTATAATATAAACACATCAGCCCGGATTGACCTGGTAATCCACACCGGGAAAACCGCCGCAACGGGCATCGGCGTTATCATCGAAGCCAAACGCCCCGGTAACAAAACTGAAATGGTTAGCCGCACAAATCTCAACACGAACGCCTGTTTAAACAGGCGAGCAATGCAGGAATTGTTACTGTATTACCTTCGGGAAACCGTGGGCAACAACAACCTTGAATTGAAACATCTCATAATCACCAATACGCAAGAATGGTATATTTTCGATGCCCGTGATTTTTATCATTGCTTTTCGCAAGACAAAGACCTTGTAAAATTATACAGCGATTTCAAAACCGGGTCCCTTTTGGAAAAGGACAACTCATTTTTCTACAGCCAGATAGCCGCCCCCTATATAAAAGCAAATGAACAAAAGCTAAACTATACCTATTTTAATATCGCCGACTATGAAAAAATAATCCGCAGCCAGGACAAAGAAGCGGATAACAAACTCATCAGCCTGTATAAATTATTGTCCCCCGCCCACTTATTAAAACTGCCCTTTGCCAACGACAGCAACAGCCTGAACCAGAACTTTTATTCAGAACTGCTCTACATCATGGGGCTATCGGAAGACAAGGATGGCGGAAAAAAGATAATCGTAAGAAACAAACCGGCAGACCGGCAGGAAGGCTCGCTCCTGGAAAACGCTATTTTCCGGCTCTCCGATTATAACCTTACCGAAAACGAACTGTTTGAATACGCCCTTGAACTGGTAATCACCTGGATAAACCGCATACTGTTTTTGAAGCTCCTCGAAAGCCAGCAGATACAGTACCAGAAGGGAAACTCAGGCTATGCGTTTCTGAACACCGGGAAGGTAAAAAATTATTCTGATTTGCACACCCTGTTCTTTAACGTGCTTGCCAAACAACCGCAGGAGCGCGGCGAGAACATCAAAAAGCGGTACGGCACTATCCCGTATCTTAACAGCTCCCTCTTTGACATGACATCGATGGAGAAAACTTATTTTTCCATTTCCAATTTGCCCGAAGCGGAAATCGGCATTTATCCCGGCACCGTGTTAAAGCAGACGGACGGCAAAAAACGCGCCGGAAAGATGAACACCCTTGAATACATCTTTGAATTCCTCAACGCCTATGATTTTTCAAGCGAAGGTTCCGAATCAATACAGGAAGAAAACAAGACCTTAATCAACGCCTCTGTCCTGGGCCTTATCTTTGAAAAGATAAACGGCTACAAAGATGGTTCCTATTTTACCCCCGGATTTATCACCACCTATATCTGCCGGGAAGTAATCAGGAATGTGGTGATAAACAAATTCAACGAGGCAAAAGGCTGGACCGCCAAAACCCTAAACGACGTGTTCAACAAGATTGAGGACATACCCGAAGCGAACAAAATCATCAACAGCATTACTATTTGCGATCCCGCCGTAGGATCGGGCCATTTTCTGGTTTCCGCATTGAACGAGATAATCGCCATTAAAAGCGATTTAGGCGTGTTAGCCGACAGCGGCGGCCGCAGGCTGAAAGGCTATAAAATCGAAGTAGTTAACGATGAGTTAATGGTATTCGATGAAAACGGCGATTTCTATACCTACAATTACCGGAACGATGAAAGCCGCAGAATACAGGAGACTGTCTTTCAGGAAAAACGCCGCATAATAGAAAATTGTCTGTTCGGCGTGGACATCAACCCCAATTCGGTAAAAATATGCCGCCTGCGCCTTTGGATTGAGCTCTTAAAAAACGCCTACTATACGGCGGAAAGCAAATACACGAAACTTGAAACCCTTCCCAATATCGACATCAACATCAAATGCGGGAACAGCCTGATAAGCCGCTTTGATTTAGACATCGACCTGAAAGAAGAATTGAAAAAACTCAAATACACTGTCAAGGATTATCAGGAAGCGGTTTACCAGTATAAAAACGCCGTTTCCAAAGACGAGAAGGCAAAACTGGATACACTCATTCTTGACATAAAAAACAACTTCCGCGGCGAAGCGGAAAAACACACCAAATTAAACCGGAACAAATACCGCCTTCACGCTGAACTGGCGGCCTTATCACAGCAGGAATTTTTCGAGCTTTATCAAAATGAGCAGGAAAAGAAAGACAAGAAAATCAGCGAACTCTCCGAAAAAATCGCCGGTATAGATCGGCAGATTGAGGAACTCAAGAGCAATAAAATATACGACAACGCCTTTGAGTGGCGCTTTGAATTCCCGGAAGTTTTAAATGATAACGGCGATTTTATGGGCTTTGACGCGGTTATCGGGAACCCGCCGTATATATTTACCCGTGGCGAAGGATTTACCGAAGCAGAAAAAGCATTTTTTTACACAAATTTCAAATATCAGGATTATCAATTAAATACCTTCACTCTTTTTACTGAAAATGGGTACAATTTAGTAAAACCTAAAGGCAGTTTTGGCTATATCATGCCCAACAATTGGCTCACCATCAGTTCTGATAAAAAATTCCGGGATTTTATCGTTTCTAATTCGAATAATCTGATGATTGTCAATAATCTGCATAAAGTTTTTATTGGGGCAAATGTGGATACCGCTATATTGGTCTTTGAGAAACATACCCCCAGTTATGTAACTCTAATCGAATCTCCTGCGTCCGATATCTATAATGTTATTTCCCGGCAAAATTACAAAAACTTATTAAGCAAACCAATAATTCATATTAGAAAGCAGGACAATGGTTTATTAATAGTTGATAAAATAAATTCCCAATCTTGTTTATTGGACAATCTTGTTGTGGTTTCTACCGGACTAAAAGCCTATCAAATTGGGAAAGGAAAACCCCTGCAAACAAAAGGAGATAAAGAAAACCGGGTATATCATTCAAGAAAAAAAGTAAATAAAACTTATGGAAAATATCTTCAAGGGGTTGATGTAAAAAGATATGCTCTTACCTGGTCAGGTGAATATTTAAGTTATGGTGACTGGCTTGCTGAACCAAGAAAATCAGTTCCATTTAAAGGGCCTAGAATTTTAGTACGCCAGATACCTTCTGCATTACCGTATATGATAAATGCTGTTTATACGGAAGAACCGTATTACAACGATATAAATAGCATGGTGATTTTCTCAGACGATAAAGAATGTCTAAAATATATTCTTGGCATATTAAATTCAAGGGTAATTTCATTTTGGTTCAACAAAGAATTTGATAAAATGCAAAGGAATATTTTTCCGCAATTCAAAGTTAATGAACTAAAAACATTTTCTGTTCCGATGTTGGATTCTACAAAAAAAGCAGACTCAAAAAAAAGAGATAAATTGGTTGTATTAGTAGATAAAATGCTTGAACTAAAAGCAGAAGAACAGCTCAATGCCGCACAATTAAAAGAAATACAGCGGCTTGATGATAAAATTGACGAATTTGTCTATGAGTTATATAATTTGACAGATGAAGAGGTCAAGATAATAGAACCTGATTTTCCGTTGAGCAGGGCGGAATATAAGGAAATTAAAGAAAGAGGATAGTTATAATGCTTAATCATTTAAGGATACAAAATTTCAAGGGCTGGCAGGATACCGGTAACATACAATTATCGCCGCTCACTTTATTTTTCGGTTCAAATAGTTCCGGAAAATCCAGTATTGGACAATTTTTGATGATGTTAAAACAGACTATTGATTCTTCAGACCGCAAAGCGACATTTTATCCGGGAGCGAAAAATTCAGCAGTCCAGTTGGGATCTTTTAAGGATATGGTTTTCCATCATGACACAACCAGAAAAATTGCATTTGAATATTCCTGGTCTTTGCAAAAAAAAAATAATATTATTGATCCTGTTTCTAAACACATATATGAAGGGGATAATATTCTGTTCTCCGCCGAAACTGGCCTTGCCGAAAAGGATAAAAACAATTTATCTCTAAATAATTTTTCATATTCTTTATGTTATGGTGATAAAAAAGAACTTGCAATAACACTGAGTAAAAAAGCTGATTCAAATTCACTTTATGAAATTAATTGTGAAAACTATGATTTGGCAGGGAAGAAGGGGCGGCCATGGTTGCATGCCCCAGGTAAATTTTATGCCTTTCCCGATGAAGTTGTTAATCATTATAAAAATGCAGATTTTATGCAGGACTTAAATCTTTACCATGAACAACTGTTTCGTTCAATGTTTTATCTCGGCCCCCTTCGTACTAAAACAGAGCGTCTGTATACATGGGGAAGGATTGAACCTGAAAGTGTAGGTTATGACGGCCAAAACGCGATTGCGGCAATTCTTTCGGCAAAAGAGAGAAGGATAAATTATAAATATAGATCACCTACAAGATTATTCCAGACTGTAATAATGGAAGAATTAAAAAAAATGGGACTCATAGAGGATTTCGATGTAAAAGAAATTTCTTCCCAGCGCCAGGAATATGAGGTGAAAATCAGGACCAGAGGATCCAGTGATTGGGTTGATCTTCCTGATGTGGGTTTTGGTATTTCTCAAGTACTTCCGGTGTTGGTACAATGTTTTTACGCCCCACCCGGATCTATTATTCTGATGGAACAGCCGGAAATTCATCTGCATCCCAGTGCCCAATCAGCTTTGGCTGATGTTATGATTGATGTTATAAATTCAGGGGAAAACGGCAATCCCCGTAATATACAGTTAATTATAGAAACCCATTCAGAGCATTTTTTACGAAGATTGCAGCGGCGAATTGTAGAAGATGATTCACTGAATGGTAAAATTTCTGCTTATTTTGCCGACATAACAAGAAGCCCCGCTGTCTTGGAAAAATTACAAATTGATTTATTTGGAAATATAATCAATTGGCCTAAAAACTTTTTTGGTGATATTGTTGGTGATGTTTTTGCTCACGATAAGACAGCCCTTGAAAAGCAAATAAAAATAAATGAAAAAGGAAGCTGAATGAAACTGCCATCAAAATGTATCATTGATGCCAATGTACCTATTGTTGCCAACTTAATAAAGCACCCCGATCCCTCTTCTGATATTGATCTCAATCTAACACTTGAATGTATTAAAGCGGTAGAGCATGTTAAAGAAAAGAATGCGCTGGTCCTTGATTCTGAAGATATAATATTTAATCAATATAGGGATAATCTTTCCAAAACAGCCGGTGAAAGTTTTGGCGATCTTGGTTCCGGCGATGCTTTTTATTTATGGGTTCGTGATAACCGGTTCAGCTTTTCCGAACAAGATAGGGTTGTTGTTACAAAAACTGACGATTCTTATGATGAATTCCCTAAGACTGATACCCTGAAAGGTTTTGATCCCGCAGATAAAATATTTATTGCTGTTTCTAATAAACACAAAAAAAAGCCGCCGATATTACAGGGAACTGACAGCAAATGGTGGGGGTACAAAGATCAACTTGAAGCGTTGGGCATTAAAGTTATTTTCCTCTGTCCCGAATATGTGAAGAAAATTTATGAACGAAAAATGGAATAGAAGAACACCAAACGCTTCCCTATATGCAAACAAAGTCACGCCCGGGCGGTCGAGGCCCGCACAATCAGGGACGGCTGAATAAACTCCGTCCCCTGCGCCCCCTCGTCCTGCCCAAGCCGTTTGATCAGATGTACCGCCTTGCGGGCGATCCGGTCAAAGTGGACTCCGATGGTGGTAAGGGGGATGTAGAGGTCTGCGGCAAAGGAGCCGTTGCCGTAGCCGATGACCGAAAGCTGCTTCGGTATGGGGATGCTCAATTCGTAACTGCGGCGGAAAATCCCCGAGGCAATCACGTCGGACCCGGCGAAAATACCGGTAATGTCCTGTTTCAGGATGGCGTCAAGCTCCTTATGGCCCGCTTCGGCGGTATAGGAGCTGAAAAACACCGGCAGGGAATCCGGGCTGCGGTTGAATTCCTTAAGAGCCTCTGCGGAACCGCGGATAAAGTCCGCTGTCATGGGGGTGTCCCGGGGCCCCAGCAGGCAGCCTATCCGGGAATGGCCCAGGTCGAGCAGTTGGGAGACCGCCAGATAGGCCCCCTGCTGGTGATCCGGCAGAATTGAATTGGGCAGGTTTCCCCCATTATTGTCCGTATTGTTGGCGCTGCCGCTCAGGGAAACGATGGGGATCTCGGATTTCAGGACCAGTTCCCGGTAGGCCCCGTAAAAAGCTTCCGAAACATTGGAGCCGTCAAAGACAATGCCGTCCACCCCCCGGTTCAGCATGGATCGGATTGCCTCAATACAGGTTTCCTCATCCCCTTCGGCAAAGGAGAAACTCAGGTTATAACCGGAATTCCGGCAGGCCTGTTCAAAGGGGAAGAGCATATCGTCGGGGCGGTAGTAGCTTCCCTTGGGGATGATAAGCCCAAGGGTGTTGGTTTTCCTGGTTGCCAGGCTGATTGCCGCATGGTTGGGGGAATAATGCAGTTCCTGGGCCATATTTTCTATAATATGCCTGGTTTTTTCCGAAATTCGGCTTTCTTTCTTGTTTAAAACCAGAGAAATCGTTGTGATCGAAAGCCCGGTCTTTTCTGCAATATCCTTTATGGTTACTCCCATAACATGAGCCCCTTTCAGTTGGTAAAGCGATTTATCATCTTTTACCATAATAACACCATAAAAAAAAACTGACCACCTCTAAATTCACAAAAATTGCGTTTTTTGGTAAAAAATTTATTTGACAACCCGGAGTTTTTGCCCATATAATATCAAAATGATAAAGCGCTTTATCATAATACATTATGAAGATTGATGTTTTTCAAACCAAGTTGACCACGCTGAACCGGGATGTCACCTTCCGGGTCATGACCCCCAATGGTTACGAGGAGGGGGACCGGCTCTATCCGGTATTGTATATGAATGACGGTCAGGATCTGTTTTATGATGAGGACAGCGTTTCCGGGCACAGCATCCGTTATGCAAAGTATTACACCGATTATGTCCAGTTTGTACCCCGGGTGATCATCGTCGGGATAGACTGCCCTCCGACCAATCAGGAGCGGAGCAGGCAGTACACCCCCTATACCAAGCACTTCGAGGTACCCGAGTGGAGTTCCTACGAGAGTGATATGGCGGGTAAGGGCAGGGAATATCTGGAATGGCTGGTTTATGAGCTTAAGCCCTGGATAGACGAAAATTACCGGACCCGGAAACAGGGGGCCTATACGGGCCTGGGGGGATTCAGCAGCGGGACGATCATTTCCACCTACGGGGTCATCACCTATCCGGAGGCCTTTTCCCGGCTCCTGTGCATCAGCGGTTCCTTTTACAACTGGATGGACTGTCTGGACAAGACCCTGGAAGCGGTAAATCTGGATCATATCAAGTACATCTATCTGGATGTAAGCACCAATGAGCAGGGCCGGCTTACCACTGCGGAGCAGTTCCTTGAGGGAACAAAGATGATGTACGACCGTTTTACCAACTGCGGTTTTGACGAGACCCAGCTGAAGTATCTGGTGGTCAAAGGGCTCACCCACACCCAGGGGGGATGGCGGCTGCGCTTTCCCGATGCGGTGCGGTGGATTTTCCGCGATCTGTGATCGCGATTATCAATATTTTTTTGATGGAGGAAAAAGATGAACCTGAAAAGAAACGCAAGCGTTGTGTTTATCGCGGTTCTGTTTGCCGGCATAGTCATTGGATGTACCACCAAACCCGCTGCCAAAAGCAGCGCACAGGCTGAAGTTGCGCCCAGCGCAGACCTAATCGCTGCGGCCAACAGGGAAGGAACAGTTGTCATTTACAGCGTAACTACCGCAGTGGGGGGATTGCTTGATGAATTCAAGCAGCTCTACCCCGGAATTACGCCGGTGATAAAGGGCTGGGACACCACGCCGCTGTACGAAGCCATGTATGAAGAAGCGAAAGGCATACCCCATGATCCCGATAAGTCCGGTACCCCTGTGATGGGCGACGTTATATGGAGTTCGGGTATGGATCTGCAGTTCAAACTGGTCGCCGAAGGTTATGCGCAGCCTTACGATTCGCCTGAGGCGCGCAGCCTGCCGGCATGGGCCAAGTATCAAAACCTGGCATGGGCTACAACATACGAACCTATCGGTTTTGTCTACAACAAGAAGCTGACGAATGAAGCCGATGTGCCCCGAACCCGGGCCGCGCTCATCCAGATGATTAGCCAGAACCCCGCGAAATATAATGACAAGATAACCGCGTTCGATCCCGAACTTTCGGGCCTCGGGTATCTGTTGCTGGCCCAGGATTTACGGAATAACCCGCAATTCTGGGATGTGGCAAAGGCGCTTAAATCCACGAATATATTCGCGGGTTCCGGCTCCGGGGCTCAGTTCCAGCGTATCCAGGACGGCAAAAGCCTTCTGGGCTATGACCTGCTTTGCTCCTATGTCGCGCAGCAGAGTAAAAACCCGGCCCTCAACAGACCGGACATCGCGTATGTGCTTCCCGAGGACTATACCCTTATCTGCAGCCGTGTGCTCTATATTGCCAAGTCGGCGCCGCATCCGAACGCTGCAAAGCTTTGGGTTGATTACATGCTGTCCAAGCGCGGGCAGGAACAGCTCTGTGCCCAAAATCTCGGTTCGGTGCGGGACGACATTACCGATGACTTTACCGCCGCCGCCATCAGCAAAAAGCTCGGTAACGCGGCGAAGCCGATCCCCGTCAGCCAGATTCTGGCCGATGACCTTCAGGATGCGAAGCGGAACGACTTCCTGGGCAAATGGAAGACCGCTGCGTCGCGATAGTGGTTTTTCCGCAGGATTTAGTATAGTATATGTTTTATTCTTCGGTGAAGAATTAGCGTATAAATTTCAATTTTTGTATGGAGGAAAAGATGAACATGAAGAAAATTGCCAGAGTGTCGCTTATCGCGGCATTGCTGGTCATCATGGGCGCCGGTACGGTATTCGCCGGCGGCGGATCGCAGAGCGGTGCACAGAGCGGCGGCGCACAGAGCGCATGGAAATGGGAACGCAAGGTAACGTTCATATCCCCCTGGGGGCCGGGCGGCGGATCAGGTCCTACCATCCGTAATATTGTGCCCCTGGTGGAACAGGTAGTCGGCGTCCCCTGCGAGGTACAGCACATTGAAGGCGCCGGCGGCGCCAACGGCGCAATCGCGGCCCAGCGCCAGCCGCCTGACGGTTATACCTGGCTGCTTGCCACACAGACCCAGATTCTGCTGGATCTGCAAAAAACCCTCCCCTATGATTTCAAATCGGAATGGATCCCCGTAGGCAAACTGGTGCACTCAACCAACGGCCTTATGGCTTCCGCCAAAGCCATGAAAGGCAAGTACACGGATTTCAAGAGCCTTATCGCGTATGTGAAAGCCCACCCCAAGGAACTGAGCATCGCCATGCTTTCCGCGGGCGGAACCGACGCGGCCTGTCTGTACGAGACCCTGTCAATGGCCTTTGGGGTTCCCATGAACCAGGTTGAAGACTATATCAAAATCGTCAGCTACGGCGGCGGTTCCGAGATTGACTCGGCCCTCGTGGGCGGACATGTTGACCTGGCTATCGCGGGCCCCGGTGATGAAGAAGGACTGATTGAATCCGGTGACGTGATCCCCTTGGTCGTTATGGCCGAGAAGCGCATGAAATCGTTCCCCGATATTCCCACCACCGGCGAAATGGGCATAAATGCCTATATCGGCACCTGGCGCGGTATTTGGGCACGGAAAGGCACTCCCCAGGCGGCAATAGACGCCATGGAAGTTGCTTTGCAGAAGGCGTGGAGTATGCCCCCCTATCAGGAATTCTGTGATGTCGAAGGTTACGACGAGCGGACAGGCTTTGAGGGACAGGCGGACTTCAAAAAACTGGTAGACTCTGATTATGTGGCATTTACGGAATACTTAAAAGCCAGGGGTCTCTTAAAGTAGATCTCTAAAGGGGGCAGCGGCTTTTTGCCGTTGTCCCCTTTTTAACGGAGGAAATGGCAATGGCTTTGGAATTAATCGTAAACGTGGTGTTGATGATCGCCGCTGTTTTTGCTTTCTGGTATGTGGGCGCGACCATGCCCAAATCGCCTGATTCAGAAATGGGAGCCGAGCAATGGCCCCAGATGCTGCTTGTTCTGCTGATTATCGCTATTGCGTATAATATTTTTAGTTATTTCAAGAAAAATAAAAAAGAAGATGTTAAGGCGGCTTTTGTTGATTTTTTTCCGGGCATAGTCCGTTTTGTAAAAAGTAAACTTTTTATCGGCATGGTTTTACTCGTGGTTATGTCGCTCCTGTACGAGCCCCTGGGTTTTATCGTGACCTGCCCGCTTTTTATGATTAGCTATGGTGTTTTGCTGGGCGCCCGCAAACCGCTCCCCCTGATAATTTCTTCGCTGGTGATAACGCTTGTTCTCTATATAGGTTTTTCCGTATTTTTAAGCGTCATGCTTCCCCGGGGTTATGTGCCCTTCCTGAGAAGCGCCGCGTTTTTCCTGGAATCAATTTTTGGACGTTAGGGGGTAATATGTTTGATTTGTTAATTCAAGGCTTTTCGGTATTACTTGTACCGAAAATGTTTCTTTTCGTAATATTGGCCGTGTTTCTGGGGACTCTGTTCGGCGCGCTGCCCGGCGTAAGCGCGACTATGGCGGTAACCCTGGGGATTCCCTTCACCTACAGCATGACGCCGGTGGAAGCCATCGTCTTTTTGGTAGCAGTCTATTGCGCCTCTATCACCGGCGGCGGCATGACGGCGATTTTGTTCAAGATTCCCGGCGTGCCTTCCAGCGCCCCCACCACCTACGACGGCTATCCCATGGCCCAGCGGGGCGAGGCGGGAAAGGCTCTGGGTATTCAGCTGCTCAGTTCTGCCATAGGAGGTATGTTCGCCGCCCTTGTCATGCTGCTGCTCTGCGGCCCCTTAACCACCGCTGCGGTGAGTTTTGGCCCCGCCGAGTTATTCGCTATTGCCTTTTTGGGCCTTTCAATTCTTTCCAGCCTCGATACCGACAATATCTGCCGTACCATCATATCCGGGCTTATCGGCCTCTTGCTTGCGTGCATCGGGATTGACCCGCTGCTTGCGGTGCCGCGCATGACCTTCGGCGTCCGTTCCCTGAACAGCGGCATGGAGATGATACCCATCATGATCGGCTTTTTTGCCGTAACCGAGGTCTTAAAGCAGACCGTAAAGCGGGACAAGCTGGACGCGGTAGGCGAAGTAAAACAGATGAAAACCGTATTTCCTTCTTTCAGGGAAATGTTCTCTGCAAAATGGACTATTGTACGCTGTTCAATAATGGGAACGATTATCGGTATTCTTCCCGGAGCGGGAGCCACCATCGCCGCCTTTATGTGCTATTCCATGGAACAGAAAGTATCGAAGCATCCGGAACGATTCGGAACCGGCTGTATTGAAGGAATTGTCGCCCCCGAGACGTCGAACAACGCCGCCACCGGAGGTTCCATGGTTCCGCTCTTGTCTCTGGGTATACCCGGGGGCAACGCGGCCGCGATTATGATGAGCGCCCTGGTGTTAAAGGGAGTGCAAATGGGGCCCATGCTGCTGGTAAAACAGCCGCAGTTCCTCTCGGCAACCTTTGCTTCAATGTTTGTTTCAAACATCGTCATGATTTTTGCCGCCATATTGCTTGCCAAAATTTTTGTGCAGGTATTGCGTATTCCCTATTCAGTTTTGGGGCCCATGATTATCATGATGGCTACCATCGGCGCCTTCGCCACAAAGAACATCGCCATAGACGTTGTTACCATGGCAGTTGCCGGTCTTATCGGATTTATTTTCATTACCTGCAAATTCAATGTTTCCGCCATGATTCTTGGGTTGGTTCTCGGTAAAATCTGTGAATCCAATCTGCGCCGCGCGTATATAATCGCCCCCGGGGAAACATTGTGGGCAACCACGGTGAATGTTTTCAAGGCGCCCCTGAAAATCGCGCCCATTCCCCTTACCGCGATATTGATAATTATCTGCATACTGGTATTGGTTACTCCGGTATTAAAACCCATCATTCAGAAAAAATTGCTGAAGAATAAGGAGGTCTAAGCAATTAATTCTAGTCCGGCTTTTCATCTACTGTTAACCTTTCTTGCGGGGGGTGTCTTTGGGGCCATCGGTATGGTTTCAAAGATACCCAACGGGCTGCGCATAGGCGCCATGATTGGCACAGCATTACTGAGTATTTTTTTCGGCGCCGCCTGGATGCCCCGGGAGACACGGTTTCTGGTTCAGATTATTGCCGGCGCCATGATTGGCTGCACTACGGAAAAGAGCGACCTTAAACGGCTGCCGGCGATAATCAAGCCCATGTGTATAACGGTTGTAAGTCTCTTTTTCCTTAATATTATCGCAGGCGCGCTGGTGCATGCATTGAGTCCCCTTGACTGGGTCACCTCGTTCATGGGGGGCATTCCCGGGGGAGTTACCGATACGCCCATTATAGCCGCGGAAATGGGGGCCGATGTTCCTGCGGTTGCCATAGTACAGCTTGCGCGGTACATCATGGGCATAGCCCTGTTTCCGCCCATGATACTCGCCTATGATAATGTGCGCGTGAAGCGCCGGCGAACGGAGAGCGGCGCTAGTGATGATGCATCAAGGGGTCCTTCGGTAAAACGGGAAAAGTCCGGTGTTTCATCCTGGCAGGCCTTTCTCTGCACGATGATCGCCGCCGGCATCGGGGGCTTTATCGGCAGGCTGACCCATATACCGGCGGGGATTTTTTTGTTCTCCATTATCGCAGTAATGATTCTGAAGCTGAGATTTGATTTTGCGTTTCTTCCGTCCTGGGCCAAACGGTTTGCCCAGTTTATCAGCGGCTGTTATATCGGCGGGGCAATTACCATGGGGGACGTGCGGAATTTCAAATTTCTGGCAATTCCCATAGGGATAGTGCTTACCGGGTATATCGTTAATTGTTTTTTTACCGGGGCGGTACTGACGCGGTTTTGCGGATTCAGCCGCAAGGAGGGGATGCTTATCACTACCCCTGCGGGGGCAACCGATATTGCATTAAGCGCCGCAGATATGGGGGTTACCAATACTGATATTATCATCATTCAAATTTTCCGTTCGGTTATTGCAATTGCGGTTTTTCCGCAGATTATTAATCTCTTGTTGCTATTTTTAAAGTGAGGAACAGTATGGAATTAAAACAAACCAGTGTTGCCGGTACCATGGAGTCCAGTGATATCATGATTACCCTGGAACCGGGAAAAGCGGGCATTGAGATTGAGCTGACCAGTATGGTGGAAAAACAATACGGCCGGCAGATCCGTCAGGTGATCACCGATTGTCTGGCGGAATTGCAGGTAAGGCAGGTCAAGGTTACTGCGGTGGATAAGGGCGCCCTTGATTGCACGATCCAGGCCCGGGTAAAAACAGCGGTGTACCGCGCTGCGGGTAACACCGATTATGAGTGGAGGGTATAGCATGAGACATCTTCGCAGAACCATGCTCTTTGTACCGGGGAATAACCCCGGCATGATCCGGGACGCGGGAATTTATAAAGCCGACTGCATCATGTTTGATCTTGAGGATTCGGTTTCGATAAACGAAAAGGACAGCGCCCGTTTTCTGGTTTACCAGGCTTTAACCACCCTGCATTATCCGGAAAAGGAACTGGTGGTGCGGATCAACGATCCCGGCGCCAGGCTGGGACAGGATGATCTTGAGGCCATTGTCCGCACCGGGAAGGCGGTTATCCGTCTGCCAAAAACCGAGTGCGCCAAGGATGTAACGGACTGCGCCGCTTTGATTGAAGGCATCGAAAAAAAGATCGGCGCGGAAATCGGTTCCACCCGGATGATGGCGGCCATCGAAAGCGCGGCGGGGGTGCTCAATGCAAAGGAGATAGCCCTTGCCAGCAAGCGGCTTATCGGCATCGCCTTGGGGGCGGAAGACTATGTGACGGACCTTAAAACAAACCGTTCCCCCGAGGGAATAGAATTACTCTTCGGCCGGAGCATGGTCCTGCTGGCGGCCCGCGCTGCGGGTATCGACGCAATCGACACGGTATTTTCAAATGTGAATGACGAAGAGGGGCTTAAGCGGGAAGCCGCGCTCATCCGGCAGCTTGGCTTTGACGGCAAGAGCATCATCAACCCCCGGCAGATCAAAACGATCCACGAGGTCTTTACCCCTTCGGAAAAGGAAATCGCCAATGCCTTCGCGGTGTTAGACGCCATAAAACAGGCGGAAAAAAACGGTTCCGGAGTTATTTCGCTGAACGGCAAAATGATCGACAAACCCGTGGTTGCCCGGGCGGAACGGGTGCTGGACCTGGCCCGGGCTGCGGGCCTTGTTTCTGAGGAGGAAGCAATATGAGCGGAGTAAATAAAATCGATATACAAAAGATTCCCGGCATCAATGATATGCACGGTGTAAAGGGCGCGTTTGATCTTGCGGCCCTGGAAAAGGACACTTCCACCCTGGCCCAGCGGGAAAAGACTCACAATAAAATCGTAGCAAGTCTTGAAGAGGCGATCCGTTTAACCGGACTTAAAGATAGCATGACAATCTCCTTTCACCATCATTTCCGGGGGGGCGATTACATCGTCAACATGGTGGTGGACAAGCTTGCGGAAATGGGTTTCAAGAATCTGGTGCTGGCCGCTTCTTCCCTTACGGATTGTCACGCCCCATTGATCAAACATATAGAGAACGGGGTTATCCGGCACATTGAAACATCGGGGCTTCGGGGAAAACTGGCGGACGCCATATCCCACGGCCTGATGGATATGCCGGTGGTGTTCCGTTCCCACGGGGGCCGGGCCTACGCCATTGAATCCGGGGCGCTGCAGATAGATGTGGCCTTTTTGGGGGCCCCTTCCTGTGATCCCTTTGGTAACGCCAACGGCTATTCCCGTGACAACGATGACGGGGTAAAATGCGGCTCCATGGGTTATGCCAAGTGCGACGCCCAGTACGCAAAAAAAACAGTGATTATCACCAACAATATTGTCAGCTTCCCCAACGTGCCCTTTGGCATTCCGGAAAGTGATGTGGATTACATCGTAGAGGTGGATGAGATCGGCGACCCTGCGGGGATCATGTCCGGGGCCACCCGGTTCACCACGAACCCCAAAGAGCTGGTGATGGCGGAAATGGCCGCCGATGTGGTTGAAGCATCGGGCCGGCTGGTGGAGGGCTTTTCTTTCCAGACCGGTACCGGAGGCGCGTCCCTGGCGGTGACCCGGTTCCTGCGGGAAAAGATGAAGGCCAAGGGCATTACCGCAAGCTTCGCCCTGGGGGGCATTACCGGTTCCATCGTTGACCTCCACGAGGAGGGGCTTATCAAAAAGCTTCTGGATGTGCAGGGCTTCGATCTTAGGGCGGCGGACTCCCTTAAAAACAACCGCTTCCATCACCAGATTTCCGCGGAGTATTACGCCAGTCCCAAGGGGGACGGCGCGGCGGTGAATCAGCTTGATGTGGTGGTGCTTTCCGCCCTGGAAGCGGATGTTGATTTTAACGTCAACGTGCTTACCGGCAACGACGGCGTCATCCGGGGGGCCATCGGCGGCCATCAGGATACGGCCTACGGCGCATCGGTTTCCATCGTGGTCTGCCCCCTTACAAGGGGACGGATCCCCTGTATCGTGGACCGGGTGGGGGCCATTGTAACCCCCGGCAAAACCGTGGATGTGATCGTTACCGAACATGGGGTAGCGGTTAATCCCCTGCGGCCGGACCTGAAGGAAAAATTCACCGCCGCAGGTATTCTGCTTCACCCTATAGAGGAGCTCCAGGAGCGGGTAGACGCCCTGGTCGGCAAGCCGGACCCGGTGGAATACACCGACAAGATAGTCGGGATAGTCACCTACCGCGACGGCAGTATCATTGATTTAATTTATCAAATTAAGTAAAACTAAAAAATGGAGTTAAGCTGCGGATTTCCTTTTCGCGCATCTGCCCTCGAAAAGCTCCGCAGTTTTCTTTTTGACTGCGGCCTTAAATACGATGACCGGGTCCAGTACTCGGTCTGCCTTATGGATGAAGAAGGCCGTATTGCCGCAACCGGTTCTCTGGACAGCGCCGTACTAAAATGCATCGCCGTTTCCCCGGACTACCAGAGTGAAGGGCTGGCGGCCCGGGTGGTAACGGAACTGGTGAACCAGGCAAGGCGGAACGGGCAGCATCACCTCTTCCTGTTTACCAAACCGGCAAACGAAGCGCTTTTTTCCGGCCTTGGTTTTTACCCCATCGCAAAAACCGCAGAATCCCTGTTGATGGAAAATAAAAAAAACGGCGTCGCGGATTTTGTCGCAGGTCTGGAACGTCCTGCGTTTTCCGATGCCGCCGGGGCAAAAAATATCGGGGCCATCGTGGTTAACTGCAACCCATTCACCAGGGGACATTTGTATCTTGTTGAAACCGCCGCAAAACAATGTGACGCCCTGCACCTCTTTATCGTTTCGGAAGATCAGGCTGCCAAAGCAGCGCCGGGCGCCGTTCATCAGACGCCGGCCTTCCCCGCGGATGTCCGCCGGGATCTGGTTCTGGCCGGCATTGCCCATCTGCCCAGGGTGTACCCTCATCCCACCGGCCCCTATCTTATTTCCGCCGCCACCTTCCCCGACTACTTCCTCAAGGACGGCCCCGATGCTGTTCCCCCCGAGACGGTGAACACCCGCCTGGACCTGGCTGTCTTTGCGGAACGCTTCGCCCTGCCCATGGGCATAAACTGCCGTTTTGTGGGGACCGAGCCCCTCGATCCCCTTACCCGGGAGTACAACCGGCAGATGCGGGAAGTGCTGCCTGCCTGCGGCGTCAAGGTAGTGGAAATCCCCCGCCTTGAATCCGGAGGCGCGGCAATCAGCGCAGGCCGGGTACGGCAGCTTCTGCGGGAGGGAAACCTGCAGGCGATCAAGGAACTGGTCCCCCCCGCCACATTCGCGTACCTGGAAAAAAACCATGGATAAACAAGGCCCCGCAGACTCTTCAGCTTCCTGTTCCGCCGAATGCCCGGAATCCTTCTTCGCCGGCTGCCATAAGGTTTCCCTGGGCGAGGTGCTTGCCCTGCGTGAGGAACGGGCCCGCCGGCAGCAGGAACTCGCGACCTACGGCCTTGTCAGGTACGGCCATGCTGAGCATGACCTGGCCGGACACGGCCCAAGCCTTGCCTGTCTTTGCCTCAACATACCCGGGGAGTACAAGGACTTCCCCTGGGCCCGCCGTTCCTTTCGGGAGGAACGCCGCATTTTTACCCTGGCCCTGAAAGGGGAGGGAATCGAAATCCTCCACGATGAACCGGTGGAAACAAAGGCCGGGTATACGGGATACCTGCTGGCGGATGCTCCCCCGGAAACGGTCAAGGCTATGGCCCGCCGCATCGAGGATACCCATTCCCTGGGGCGGCTTTTTGATATTGATGTCCTTACTCCGGCAGGGACAGAGCTGAGAAAACTTTCCCGCAGTGATGAAGGCGACCCGCCCCGTCCCTGTCTGGTATGCGGCGGCAACGGCTTTGCCTGTGCCCGGAGCCGCGCCCATCCCCCGGAAGAACTGAGCGCCGCCGTGCTGAACATTATGGCGAAATGGCTGCGGGAAAAATTGGCGGATACCGTTTCCTCCGCCGCTGTCCGCTCTCTGACCGGTGAAATCGCCGTCACCCCCAAGCCGGGCCTGGTGGACCGGGCCAATTCCGGCGCCCACCGGGACATGGATTTTTTTTCCTTCATCGATTCAACGGCGGCAATCCTGCCTTATTTCCGGGACTGCGCCTCTGCGGGCTTTGAAAGTGCAAGGCCTGAAAGCGCAAGGCCTGAAAGTGCCAGAGACCCCATAGCGCTTTTTGAATCCCTGCGGCCCAAAGGAAAGATCGCCGAAGTTCTGATGCGCGAAGCCTCCGGGGGCGCCAACACCCACCGGGGCGCCATCTTTTCCATGGGCATCCTCTCCGCCGCCTACGGCAGGCTCTACCGGGATGAAGAAAAACCTGAACTGTCAAAACTCATGGAACTGTGCCGCGCCATGACCAGCCGGCTGGGGGAAGATTTCTCAGACGGCAAAGCCTTACCCGGGGCGTCCCACGGGGAAATGGTTTACCGCCAAAACGGCATCCCGGGCATCCGGGGGGAAGTTTCCCGGGGCTTTCCCACGGTGTGTTCCTATTCCCTGCCCACCCTGCGCCGCAGCCTTGCCGAAGGACATTCGATGAACGACGCCGGAATCGCCGCCCTCCTCTGCCTGCTGGCCCATACGGATGACACCAATATTATCCACCGCTCCAATTTGGAAACCCTCCGCCGTATTCAGCGGGACCTTGGGGCCTTCCTTGAATCCAATCCCGGTATTGAAGAGCTGCGGGAAAAGGCCGCCGCCCTGGACCGGGATTTCATCGCCCGGAACATCAGCCCCGGGGGCTGCGCGGATCTGTTGGCCTTTACCCTTTTTCTCCACGCACTTGATACCAACGGCGTACATTCATAAACCAATAGATTATGATAAATGTCATAAATCATAAAAAAATTCTTGCAATTTTCTAAGATCTGCCTATAAATATAAATAATTATGTAGTCATTACTCGGCCCCAAAAGGCAAAGGCAGGATGGCTTATGATAACGATCATTGTAATCAGCAGCAAGGAAAGGGATAAAATCCTAATCAATTCCCTTTTATCTTCACAGGATGATTTTGAAGTTGCGGGGCTGGGCAGGGATGGCTATGACGCCATCAGGCTGACCCAGGCCCTGCAGCCCGATGTGGCCATCATCGATTTCCACCTGGAAAACATCAGCGGCACAGAACTTATCCCCCTGATCAAACGCCGGGCCCCCAACACCGCCGTGATCCTCCTTTCCCCCTGGGATGATGAAAAGCATGTCTGTGACGCCATTGCCTGCGGCATCTCGGGGTATCTCCTCAAAAAAACCGATATGGATAAACTGGTGAATTCCGTCCGGATAGCCTACGACGGCGGCTGCTATATTTCCTCACGGATTCTCAGCAGGGCTTTCCGGGCCCTCTCTGAACTGACCAGGTATCGAAAAATTTACCGCAGTCTCTTTCCCCCCGGGGAGACCGACCTTATGCTGTCCAGGTTTTCCCAGGCTGAACTGCGGATCATCAAATTTGTCTGTGAAGGAAAAACCAACAAGGAAATCGCCGAACACCTCAGCCTGACCATCGGAACCGTCCGCAACTATATTTCCACAGTGATGCAGAAGGCGGGTACCCGGAACCGGGTCCAGATGGCTATTTTTGCTTTTAAAAACAGGCTCAACGATTTTTAGGCTAACCCATCAGAAAATGGGGAAACGCGATTTTGGCCGACGTTGGCGGGGTACCTTCCCGCAATTCGGTTAATTGACATCCTAACGGTTGTATAGTACTATAAAAGCATGGAACAGGCCGTAACCATCAAAGACATTTTTGCGATGTTTGACCGCTCGGAACAAGAAAGGCGGGAAACAGAGCGGTTGCTGAAGGAATCCTGGCGGGAAACCGACCGTGAACTCAAGGAAATGCAAAAAGAGATGCGGGATTCCGCAAAACAGCTCAATAAACAGATGGGTGATTTAGGCTTGCGATTCGGCGATCTTGCGGAGGAGATGGTCAAAGCGGGCATACTTGATAAGGTCAACGCACTGGGTTATCGGTTTGTAGATTTTGATGAAAACCATGTACTGCGGGATACCGCTACCGGGCAGCGTATCGCGGAAATCGACCTGGTGCTGTACGATGGTGATGCGGTGATGGCGGTGGAGGTCAAGACAAAACTGGAAACCGAAGATGTGAAAGACCACATCATTCGGCTGGATAAGATGCGCGCCAACGCCCAAAACAAGGTATGGGAACACCGGAAGCTGCTGAGCGCAGTTGCGGGCGCGGTAATCAGCAAGGAAGTCAAGGCCTTTGCGTTGAACCACGGCTTTTTTCTGATATGTCAGTCCGGCGAAAACTTGAAGGTAGAGCCGCCGTCCGGAGCTGCACGGGAATGGTAGCCGCATAAAAACAGGCCGCCGCCCGCTATCAGGGTTTTCCCTAATTCTCACCTTTCAAAGCAAAATTTCGTGTTTTTCGTGCCCTTTCGTGGTTAAATTCTTCATGGTCTGTGGTTATGGAATTGCTGATTTTAGCCTATTGACAATATTTTGATTTCTGGTAGAATATTCCCATGTTTCAGGTAATGGCACACATAAATCCGGAAACCGCTCAGTCTCTGCCTTCGCCCCGGCTCCCGGCTCCCGGCTCCCGGCTCCCGGCTCCCGGCTCCCGGCTCCCGGCTCCCGGCTCCCGGCTCATATTATACAAACAAGTCTCAAACAAGTCTACTAAACAGAACTACTACACACCTTATTTTTAAGCAAATTTCCTCATTTTCAGGCAAAAACAGCCTGTGGGTAACTACTTTTACCCCAACGGTAACTACTTCCACCCCATTGGTAACTACCTCTGCCCCATTGGTAGCTACTTCCGGTTCACCGGTAACTACCTCTGCCCCAACGATAGCTACTTCCACCCCAGCGGTAATTACTTTTGCCCCAACGGTAACTACGGCCGGACCGCAGGTAACTACCTCCGGCTTGACCAAACATAACCATAAAGGAGAAAAATATGGCTCATTACACTGATTGGCTCCCCGCCGACCGCACTGGACAAATTGCAATGTCAAAAGACTGGCAGCCGGTAATGAACAACAACAAAACCCCATGGAACATCCCGGAAACCGCCGTGCAGGAATTGGTCACCCTGACCAACGGGGCGGAAACCGCCCTCAACACCGCCAAAAACGAAACAACCCGCACCCCCGTAGCAACGGCGCAGTGCAGAGCGGCCTTTGAGGCATTGACTTCCTTCATGCGAGACGCAAAACGGCGATTTTTTCTCTCCCCGCCTTTGACTGACCCCGATTTTATAAGTTTGGGCCTCAAACCCCGCGACAGCACCCCGACCCCAATCGGACCCCCAACCGCCCAGGTAACCATAGAAACCTACCTTGTGGGCCGCCATGAACTGGGCGTAAAAGTCATCTACGTTACCGGAAACCCCGCCGATCCCGCCAACAAAGGCTACCGCTTATGGTATAGCATAGCAGCGCCGGGTGAAACACCGCCCATAAATCCCGACGATTTACGCAAATCCTTCTTTACCAAGCGGAAAAAAGACCTCATCGAATTCGACTTTGGCGACAGCGGAAAGACGGCGTATTTTGCCGTGCAAATCGAGAACGAAGGCAAGAAAGGACCCTGGGGGCCGCTGGTATCGGCATTGATACCATGATAAAAGTTTTACCCGCTTTTGCGGTTAAACATACACAAAATTGACGGCAGGGAAAGACCGCAGGAGTTTTGAAGATGAAGAAGTTTAATTTGGTTTTTTTGGCAGTGCTGACTATGGTTGTCGCAGGATTTATGGGATGTGCTACGGCGGTTCCTTTAACAAATACCGACTGGCTGGAATATTCAAATGAGGAACCGGTGGCAACAATCAAAACATCTAGAAATTCTAATGTTGCAAATTTTAATGTTTTGCAAATTGGAGATTTTGATACGCCAACGCATGAAAAGAACAATACATATTGGAGTCCAATAAGTGTTCCGGCAAATACTGAACTTGATATATATGGAAGTTATTATTTAAAAGTTTCTGGTTATACAAGTACCACCACTTATTCCGGACGGCAAACCTTTAACTGCCCGCCTTTATTGGAAGGGAAATCGTATGCTCTAAAAGTAGAAGATGTAAACTTACTACGGGCTATCGGAAAAAAGGAAGGGGGGCTTTCTTTTATGTTATATACTGAAACTGGTAAATGGGTCGTTCAACAAAAGATCCCGGGTGGAAAGCAAATATTTAATGATTAATAGCAAAACAAACGGCACATAACACATATGCAATGGGTGCGCCGCAAGAAGGAACGGTTTTACTTTACCGGCGACAGCGGCAAGACGGCGTATTTTTGCATACGGTATGAAAACAGTAAAGGCGATGCGGGGCCGTGGGGACCACTCTTTTCTGCGGTGATACCGTGACAAAGGTTTTATCCGCTTGTGCGGGTATACATAAATATTTTTACGGCGGGAAAGACCGCAAAGGAGTTCTTCAAATGAAGAAAGAAGTTTTAAGAAAAACAGTCGCAAAGACTGCCGGTTTGCTGAGCATAGTTTTTGCATTAGGTTTATTGTTTACAGGGTGTACCACAAACAAGGGAATGTATGACAAGACAGTCCCCGAGGAACAGCAGGCAACGCTGGAATTTTCTTCCGCTCTAACAGTAAAGTCTTTTGATGGCGCTAAGGTTTCATGGAAGGCTGGATTGCTTATAAGATGGTGGGCTCAAGGGCTTGGAAAAGTTGTGGTAAAGATTCCTTCTGGAAACCATGAGTTGGTGGCGGATTATTGGGTATATAAGGAAACCAATGCGGGGTACTATACCAGGCAGGAGTCAAGGAGCGCCGACAATCTTGCCATCACCTTTGATTTCCAGCCAGGCCGTGTATACATAATGACACCATCAACCACCGGAGGTTATGTATCGCTTGACATTCGGGAAAAGACAGTAAAATAAACAGGTGTATAATTTTATGCAGGACAAGTACAAAAGGGCATGACACCATTTACGCCCCGCCATTCGTGGCAGGGGCGCATTGTTAATAGCGTAAAAAAAGTGTTATCCGCTTAAGCGCGGCAGCGCAAAGGTGCCTGGCACCATTTTTAATAAAGTAGCAAAAAGCGGCCTTTGGCGCCGCCATCTTACGGCGCGGTAACAGCTGAAAAATGCAAATACTAGACCTAATCAGTAGTTTCTTATAGGATTAATTAAAATTATATCCGAAAAGGAACATCTATAAGAGAATGGGAGGATCTCTATAACCCGAATTTTAATTATACCGAATTCGGTACAATTAGAAATATGGCTGGAAGTAACAATTTTGTTTTATCGGTGAAGCTCTAGATAGAAAAAACCAATGCCATTGGTATAAGCGCTAAAGCAGGGCGATATGGCGGCACCTATGCCCATAAAGATATTGCGTTTCATTTTGGTATGTGGATAAGTCCGCGCTTTCAATTACTTTTGGTAAAAGAGTTTCAGCGCCTAAAGGATGAAGAACAAAAATTACTTGGCTGGTCGGCCAAACGGGAACTATTCAGGATAAACTATCATATTCATACGGATGCCATAAAAAAGAACCTTATCCCCCCGGAACTCGAAAAGCGCCAAATAACCATTATTTATGCAAATGAAGCCGATATCCTTAATGTTGCCCTTTTCGGCATGACCGCAAAGGAATGGCGGGATAAGCACCCCAAACAAAAAGGTAATATTAGGGATTA
>BNVE01000051.1 GCA_025997875.1 Spirochaetia bacterium | reverse complement strand
AAAACCGTTTCCCCAAAAACCGTTTCCCCAAAAACCGTTTCCCCAAAAACCGTTTCCCCAAAAACCGTTTCCCCAAAAACCGTTTCCCCAAAAACCGTTTCCCCAAAAACCGTTTCCCCAAAAACCGCAGCTACTAATTACTGATCTACTAATTACTGAAGGTACTAATAACTTACACACACAAAATTCGGGCGCGGAAAAAAATCTGCAAGAGGGAAATAAACCCGCAATCGAGAAAACGGCAGCTGCCATTCCCGATCCGCCTATGATTCGGCCTCAGTATCCGATAATTCCCTGGGAAGAATTTTACCTGGAAATTATAAAGGCACGTTTCCCAAACCCCGGAAGTTCTTACCGGCTGAATGTTATGGGCCGGGAACTCTTGCAATATTACGATGGGCTTACCTGGGATCAGATTCTGGCCGCGGTGAGAAATTATGGATTAGTGAACAATGTGCCGGGAAGCTGGTGGACCTCGAAACCAAATATTTTGTATTGGTCAAAGAATCAGCTTACGAACTTTCTGCCGGAAAATTTCCGTCTTGAATATTATTTTAACAAACGGGATATCCGGGAAGATGATTCCGAAGCGGATGCAGAACTGGAACGGCGCAGGCGTCTTGAAGCTGAGGTTTTAGGAGGGGGGCATGGAACAGAATAACACGGATAATTTCACCGATATCTGGGAAATTATTGACTACTACCGGGTACGAAAAGCGGGAAAGTCGGTTATTAATCATACGGTTGAAGACCGGGTTTTTAAACGCCTTGCAAACATCCCCCGTGAAAAACGGGAGCGGTTAATAGACTGGCTCCTTGAGAACCGGAAAAAGAACTTCGGTCTTGATCTCATGGCCATAGAAGATGCCGTGCTCCATGACCGGGGGTATGATACACCGTACATTGTTGCCCAAGACGTGATATGCGAATGCTGCGGCACTAAATACCAGTACAAAGTAACCGCGACTTCCGAAGATCATCTCCATCGTAATATCTTTAAGAAGTGTCCCCGCTGCGGATACTGTGCCGAAGATACCTTTCATGCACAGTCCTATTTTGTCAAATATGGCAAAAAGAATAAGGAATACGAGGACGCTCTCATAAAGCACCGGAAAAAGTGGATTTCCGGCGGCCGGAAATGGTGGTATAACCGCGAAGATGCGCTCCTGATTGAACGCATTCAAACAAGCGGTACTGACGATGAACGGAAAATCCTTGATGAAATAATGGTACAACGCCTGGAAGAATTTAAACAGGGCCTGCTTAAAATAGGAATCCGGACCGATCAACCCGCGGGAGTACGGGCATGAATTTCAAGGAATTACCGGAACTGGACCAGCTGGACCGGAAAACCGCTGACAATATCCTGCAATCTTTTGCCGAAGCGGATTATCAGATTCGGCGGGTAAGGCGAAACTTGAAGTTACGGGTACAGAAAATTATTGCCAATCACCGGGAACAGATTGTCCAATCCGTGGAAAGACCGAAGGAGTTAAGGAGTACAAAGATAAAGAAGCCGGTGGACTACGACAAACTTGAAGCGATACTCCACCGGGGACCAATCACTTATGACATCATCAAGCGCGAAACCGGTCTCAACGATGGCGGCGTTGCCGAGGTGATTACCACATTGTCGCTGCGGTATCCGTTATGGGATCCGGCAAAGGGTATTTATGAGCTCCTCTCCCAATAACACCGCCCTGGACGTGCGGGAAGACAGCTTTGAACTCACCGCCTGGGATGCGGAGTTGAAGGGCCGGCGGCGCCTCTTTGTGCTGTACTACTGCACTGAGGGCGACTGCTTTATGAAGCCTATCCCGGCCTATGTGAAAGCGTATACCCAGACCCGTAACGGGACATTGGAAGAACCGTCCTATCAGACTGCGAAGAACCGGTCATCAAGCCTGATGCAGCGGCCGGAAGTTCGAGGAGCAATCAGCAAGCTGCTGCGGAAGGCGCAGGACGAGATTGATGATGAGACCCGGTATCAGGTACTGCATTTGTACAAAAATCTGGCATTGTACAATCCGGCCGATATCATTAATGGGGACGGAAGTCTAAAGGTTGATGACCTGTCTGAATTGGGAGAGTTGGCAAAGTGTGTTGATGGAATTATCACCAAAGTAAACTCAAAGGGCTATAAGACCAGGGAAATAAAACTGGCGGACCGATTCAAGGCATTGGACAGCCTGGCTAAGTACCTGGAACTGGTCCGTCCTGACGGGGCGACCACGATCAACGCGCCCATCCTGATATTGGGGAAAAAGGAACTGGAAGAGGAAATGGAAAACGTCACGCCGGTACCGGAAAGTGATGGACAAATGCACACCAAAAATGAGGGGGAAGTATGAGTAGGAAGATCATGAATAATACTAAAAAAATTTCCACAGAACTAAAAATAGCAATAGACAGAATAACTGACGCCCTTGAAATGATGAACAGGGAGCCTGACGAGGCTAATCTACATCTCCATGCCGCAAGGGGTATTTTGCGGGCAATATCATCTGTCTTGGAAAATGAACCCTTCTATCTCATCCCCACCGATAAAGGATGTAAAGCAGGAGGAGAAGCCACGAGTAATAAAACGGTTTTCTCTCTCAATGAAGAAATATGGTACGACGATTGGAGCGACATAATTGACCAGCTTGAATGTAATTTAGAGGAAGGTGAAACCCTTATTGGGCAGACCTACTACGAGGGCGAGAAAGTAGATATGCCCATGAGCCGGATGTTTAACATCGATCATTTTATTGACGCACTCAATGAAAAGGCCTGGGACGAAGTTGGGGAATACGCCGACGAATGGCCTGACTTTTCAGAATCAGAGAAAAAGGAACTCGAAAGTTTTATTGTCGGGTTCCTGGAAAAACACGCGCCGGCGCTTATGGATAGTGTGATAAATATCAAAGAGATGAAAATCATAGAGGGGGATTTATGATTACAGACATTAATATCAATAATATGGAAAGGTTTACCCTGTGACTAACCCCGTATCCCCCCAGCAGCCCATTCTTTGGAAGCCGCACTCCAAGCAGGCCCAGGCGCTCAATAGCAACGCCTTTGAGCTCTTCTACGGCGGCGCCGCGGGCGGGGGCAAGAGCGATTTCCTCCTGGCAGACTATCTGCACGGAGTTAATGAATGGCGGAAAAACTGGAAGGGCATTATCTTCCGCCATACCTATGACGAGCTGGAGGAACTCCACAAACGGGCCAAGGAACTGTATCTTCCCCTGGGGGCCAAGCTCATTGATAAAGGTCGGAGCTATCAGTTTAGTACCGGGGCGACAATCAAGTTCCGCTACCTGGAGCATGATAATGACGTTGAGCATTACCAGGGCCATGAGTATACCTGGATTGGCTTTGACGAGCTTGGGAACTACGCGACTGACTTTGCCTGGCGCTACATGATAAGCCGCTGCCGGTCACGAGTCGGGGCCCCCTGCTATATTCGGGGAACGGGAAACCCCGGGGGACCGGGCCATGCCTGGGTCAAGGCGCGCTTTATTGACGGGTTTGTACCGGGGAAGATATTCAAAACTACCGATAACGGGATGACTATTACCCGTGTGTTTATTCCATCTACGATAGAGGACAACCCCACGCTGATGAAAAATGATCCCGATTACATAAACCGGCTCAAACTGCTGCCGCCGCATCTGTACCGGGCACTCCGCTTTGGGGATTGGGATGTCTTTGCCGGTCAGGTCTTTGAAGAATTCAGGCGGGAGAAGCATGTCTGTAAGCCCTTCCCCCTTAAACCGGGAGAATGGAAAAAGTTCTACGCATTTGACTGGGGATATTCCAAGCCCTATGCTCTGGTAAAATTGGCGGTAAACTATGACGGAAAAGTTATTCAGTACGGGGAAACGTACGGATGCGAGGAAGGCGAATTTAATAAAGGCACCCGGGAGCCCTGCCGGGACGTTGCCGCCGCGGCCTGGAAGGATGCGGTAGCCGAGGGGGTAACAGAAATCATCATGGACCCGGCGATGTGGGGCAAGCAGGACGATGTACCAAGCCCGGCGGAAACCTTTGAAGAAGTTGGTTTTATTACCGAACGGGCTCATAATGAACGGGTTAATGGTTGGCTTCAAATCCATGAATTATTAAAGCAAACCGATGAAAACCAGCGTCCCATGCTGCAGTTTTTTGATACCTGTGTGCATACCATCAGGACGCTTCCGGCCCTGACGCCGGATAAGAATCATCCTGAAGACGTGGACAGCCATCTGGAAGACCATCTGCCGGATGCGCTGCGGTACGGGTGTATGTCAGATTATGTAAAAAATCCTGCGCCCTATCTGCGACGGCATCGCGGCGGGAGTATTACACCAAAGAAATTTGATGTTTTAAAAGATAACGGATTTTAAATGGAGGATTAGGATGAAAGAAGGCTGGTATTGTGCTCACATATTGTGTAAATATTTCAAAGATTGTAATGAACCACGTTTTCTTGAGCCGAATTGTCGATGCTTGAATGCTCGCCGCAAGCACGAAACGCCGGAGCAGTTCAAAGAGCGCACGGGGCGGGAGTACCCGGATGGCGGGGCAGTATATCACAGGGGTTTGAATACCGGCGATTGGAATATTGCCAGTTATCAAAGTGCAAAAAAACTTATCGGAAAGGCAAAAGATTTTGTTATTATCGTATCCAACACCGACTTCGGGCCGCCGAAGAGTGATTTTGAGGTGGGATTATGAAAAAGCATTCAAATGAGATAACTACGATTGATCCTATTTTGTCCGCAGTAAGAAAAATAAGAGATGAATCGACAGACAAAAATAGGGCGCAGGTTTTGCGGGACGTGGAAACGGAACGCATACGGCAGATTGAAAAATGGGGTGAACAGAACTGGCCAATGGCTCCTAAAAAAATAGGCATGAACGGTACACCTACGGCAGAATATTATGGTTGGCAGGCAGATAGGTTTAGAGCGTTTAACAACAGAACTAAAGATAAAACATGGCATGACATTTTGTGCGAAGAGGTGGCGGAGGTATTTGCCGAAACAGAACCGGAAAAACAGCGTGAAGAAATGGTACAGGTTGCCGCCGTTGCCGTGCAGATTATCGAATATCTGGACCGGAAAAGAAAAATCTGAAATATTTTTAAAAACATTATAACAAAACCGAAATCCTAATGATACGCTCCCTGTATGATACTAAAAAAAGGCTTATCCGGGAAGGACAAGGCTGAGGCGCTTACCAGGGAACTCTCCTCGCTCAAGAGCCAGCGGGAGCCCTTTGAGGCCGGCTGGGAGGAAGCACAGAGGTTTGTCTCGTCGGTCGTATTAAGCTTTACCGACAGCGAAGACGATTCAGATAAGAAATACCAGATTCCCAGGCGCATCACGAGCCGGCCGGCAAGCTTTCTCAATACCCTGGTGTCCGGGATCTGCGGATATTCCATCAATCCCAATATTCTCTGGCAGAAACTGGGGCTTGAGGATGATGACCTTGAAACCCAATATGGCGTCAAGGACTGGGAAGAAAAGGCGGACGGGGCCTGCTACAAAGAGTATAACCACAGCAACCTCTATAGCCAGATACCTTCTTTTATCGAATCCGCGGCCACTGTGGGTCATGCGGTTATGCTTATTGACGAAGATGCCATCCAGCAGAAAGCCCGGTACACCACCATGAACACCCGGGAGATGTACCTGGATACCAATGAGTATGACGAAGTAGACACGGTTTTTCGGGAATTCTATATGACTATGGAAAATGCCGCGGCGTACTTCGGCCTGGAAAACCTGTCGGATGAAACAAAAATCGAATGGGAAATCGAAGAATCCCGGAGCAAGCCGATACGGCTTCTTCATGCGGTTTATAAAAACAAAGAGAATGACGGCGCCAATATCCTTTCCCGTGCGTTTATGTACGCATCCGTATTCGTTGACTGCGAACATAACCATATCATCCGGGAAAGCGGCTATAACGATTTTCCCTATGCCGTTTTCTTCTGGAAACGGACTATGGGAAAAAAGTATGGTATCGGCCCGGCCCAGATGGCGGTGAATGATATCCGGTTGTCTTTCAAGCTTGAAGAAAGCCGCCTGGGAGTTGCCCAGCTGGCGGCGCAGCCGCCCATGAACGTACCTCGAAAACTCCAGGGGCAGGAACAACTGGTGCCGGATGGAAGGAATTACTATCACGATGCCGGGGATGTAATAAGCCCCATTGCCATTGGGGCAAATTATCCCATCACCCTGGAAATAACACGGGATCAGGAAGAACGGATCAAGGACTGGTTCCATGTCGGGTTCTTTCTGATGCTGCAGCAGCTGACCCGCACCATGACCGCTACGGAAGTCGTAGAACTTCAGGGGGAAAAGGCGGCGGTTCTTTCAACCATGGTTAATAACCTCAATTCCGCCCTGCAAAAAGTTGTCCAGCGGACGGTTGATATCCTTTTCCGCCAGGGCAAAATGCCGGAGTTACCGGCGGCGCTGCGCTCCCGAAAAAGCTCCATGAAGGTAGATTTCCTTGGGGTTCTTGCCCAGGCACAAAAGAAGGCCCACCAGACCAGCGGTATTATGCAATCGATTCAAATCATGGGGGCCCTTGCGCAGCTTGCTGGGGCGGTACCGCAGATCGCGGAAGCTTTTGATTATGTTGATATTCCCGTGCTCCTCAAGAGCGGCTTTGAGTCAGGAAATGTGAGCCAGTTGGTTATCCGCGAAGAAGATGATGTCCAGAAGATACGGCAGGCCCGTGCAGAGGCCCAGGCCCAGGCAGCGCAGCAGCAAATGGCGTTACAGCAGCAGCAGGCGGTAATGCAGAACTTTAACAAGCTTAACGAGCCGGTGAATCCGGAGAGCGCCCTGGCGCAGATGGGAGCAATGGGAGCGTAGTATCCCAAAATATATTTTGAGAGGAGATTACTATGAAGAGTTTTATCGGTGTTAAGAAGGTACAGGCAGAACCTGAATCGAAAAATGGCCAGGAGGGATTCAAGGTTGTATACGAAGACGGGTATGAAAGCTGGTGCCCGAAGGACGTATTTTTAAAACACAATCGCGCCGCTGATGGGCTGCCTTTTTCCTTTGTGCTTGAAGCGGTAAAGCAGGGGAAAAAGATTGCACGTACCGGCTGGAACGGAAAGGGTATGTACGTCACTTACAAACCCGGCTATCCTGACGGCGTCGCAGCCAATGCCGCAACGGCATCGGCCCATGGAATACCAGAAGGTACGAAGATCGTCTACTGCCCGTATCTCGAAATGAAAACGGCCGATGACAAACTGGTCCCGTGGTTGGTAAGCCAAACCGATGCCCTTGCCGACGATTGGCAAATCCTGGACTAATCATGGCTATAAAATCCCAGATGCATCTGAATAGTATCCTTAAATTAATGCGCGACGCGCAGAAGGAAGCGGCGCGGACCCATCGCAAGGACTTCAAGGCAACCGCACGGTACTGGGAAGACATGGTTGATAAGTACCTTGAATCGGCGGATAAGAATGATCGGGGCCCGGTCCTGCAGCTTAAAGAAAAGGCCGCGCCCGGCCCTGGGGCCGCATAAACGGAAGCATCCTGGTTCTGCGACGGGTGCGGCTTATGCTGCAAGGCGGCCGGTTGTGAGCTGCTGACAGCGGATAATCAATGCCCTATCTATGAAGATCGGCCATTGATTTGCAACGTAAAGAAGATGTGGGAGACGCATCTTCAGGAACGCTATACCTGGCAGGAATGGGTAATGGCGAACCTAAAAGCGTGTGACGAATTGAAAAGGAAGGAGAGGGCAAGACAATGAAATTCCCCTGGAAGCGCGGAGAAATAGCAAAGAACGAAGATGAGATGTACCAGGCCCTGCGACGGGTTTTTTTAAGCCCCGACGGACTCACCGTTTTACGTTTGCTGCTGAATGATTGGAGTTTCTTTGAGATTTGTGATACCGAACAGAAAAAGGCTTTAAACGAATACGCAAAGAAATTCCTGCACGATTACCTGGGCATGAGCCGTATAACTGTTTATACGGAATTTAACATAGAGGACAAGGAGTAAAGAAATGGGAATAGAAGCGATGTCCGGAGGTAAGGGCCCTGAATCAGCCCCCAACCCGACGAGTCAGAGCACTGATTCAAGCGGAACCACCGGTTCCGCAAGCACGGCGGCCGGAGAGCAACCGGGAAGCGACCCATCACCGGGGAGCGGAACGGGAAACGAAGTCAAGCTTGCCGCATGGACCCAGCAGGTACCGAAGGAAATTCGGGAAAACCCGGAATTTGCCCGGGAGCTGGCGCCTTTTGAAAAACTGGACGATCTGGTAAAAGCCTATTTCGACCAGAAGAAAAAGAACGCCATCCCCGGCAAGGATGCGAAACCGGAAGACGTTGCCGCCTTCTGGAAGCAGTTGGGGTATCCTGAGAAACCGGATGGATACGCACTGGCGAAGGACAAAACAGCCGGGACCTTTATAACCGCAGCGCATGCCGCCCGCCTTACGGATGAGCAGGCAAGTACTTTGTGGAAGGAAGTGTCATCAAATCAAGCCCAGGCAATCCAGCAAGAGCATGCGGCCCATCAGGCGGAGCTCAGCGCCGCCATGGACGGCCTTAAAAAAGAGCTGGGGGATAAATTCACCCTTGCGGTGGAAATGTTTGACCGTGCAGTCGGCAACACCGGCAAGGAACTCAGCCCCCTCATGAACCAGCTCTTTGGCGCCGGATTACTTGGTAACCAGACCGTCCTCAAGGCTTTTATTGCTTTGGGGGAAGCCCATCAGGAATCGGGGAGCCCCGGGAGCAGCAGCAGTCCGGAGAATCCGAATAAGCCGGTAACTGAAGGCGGCTGGTATTCCTACAAGAAGTAACAGGAGAAATCATTTATGCCTACATTGAACATGAACGACCAGATGACGGCGTTTGAACTGGTCAAGCGCGCAAACGCGCCGGAAGCGTTTCACATCATCGAGATTATGCGGATGACCAACCAAATGCTCGTTGATGTGCCGGCCAAACAGGCCAATAACGGGACCATCAACGTTACCACCCAGCGGGTGACCAAAGAGGCCGGGGAGCACCGGATCTACAACCGCGGTGTCGGGAAGTCCGCAACCCAGACCAAAGTGATACATGACCGTATTGCGGTACTGTCAACCTATTCCGACGTGGATAAGGATATGGCAGACCATTCCGGGAACGTCGCGGAAACACGCCGGTCCGAGGCGATATCCATCATTAAGGGAATGGGGCTTACCCAGGCCCGGACCCTTATCTATGGGGACAGCCACCGGGAAGAAGAATTCGCTGGCCTTTTTGAGCGGCGGAACAGCCTTGCCCTGCCGGATGTTATCAATGCCGGCGGTACCGGCAGCGCGCTGACTTCCATCTACATGGTTGCCATCGGTCCGGATCTGTTCCATCTGATTTATCCCCAGGGCGCCGCCAATGTGGGGGTGAAACAATCGGACCGCGGGGAGCTGGACGTAAAGGATTCGAATAATCCGAACAAAGAGTATCCCGTTTACCGGGAATACTTTGAGGCCCAGTACGGCCTGACCATCCGGGACCCGGGGGCCGTGAAGCGTATCTGTAACATTCCCGCGACCATTACCGGGGAAGCCCTGGTGGATATTATTCTGGATACCCGCCGGCGGATGCCGGAAGGCGCCGCTACTTATGCGCTGTACGCCAATCTGGATGTCCTGATCAAGCTGGACAAAACCGCCCGGGACAAGGGAAACGTGACCTACACCGCCGCGGATCCCTGGGGCAAAGAAGTCACCATGGTGCGGGACCTCCGGTGCCGCCAGATGGATGTCATTCTTAGCACCGAGGAGGCAGTAGCCTAATGCCGCAGTTTATTTATGATGCCTTAAACAGTTTCGGAAAATTGTCGGGTCCCCTGGCAAGCGGTTCTTTCCCGAATATCATCAACCTGGCTGATGCCAAAGCCGACCGGATGACCGTTGATGTCATCGCCGACAACACCGTTGCCGGCGGGACTTCAATCAAGGTCACGGTCCAGGGCTGCGCCACGGAAGCCGGGACCTACGTGGATGTGGGTCAGAATACTTTTACTCTGGCCCAGCTCAAGGCGGGGAATACCCGTGTGGCGATATCGCCGAACCCGTACCAGTATTTGAAGGTAACCATTACGGCTACCGGAACCTTTACCGGGGGCGGGGCTGAGGCGCTTATCAACTCTTATCTCGGTAAATAATTTTTATTGCCGCCCAAGGGGGACATATCGTTCCGGCTTGGAAAAATCGGTACGCAGCGGTACTGCGTAAGTAAATCAGAGCCGGGCCGGGGAGCAATCCCCGGCCATTATTGGAGGAATATTTTATGGCAATCTTTGGAAATCAGAACAAACCTGATCAGCCGTCCGGCAGCCAACCGCCCGCTGGAAACGGCGCCGGCAATCAGCCGACCCTGCTGCCCAAGGTCTACCGGGCCAAGCGTAACTGTATCTATAATGGCGCCTACACCGTTATGGGTACCCAAATTGAGGCAACGGAGATGAAAAACCCGAACTTCGAGGAAGTCAAATAAATGAACATGGACCGGTCCCTGGTTAACCGCTCATTACTTGATGTCGGCCAGCATCCCCTTACTGATACTGATATCGAATGGAAAAATGAGAATTTCCAGCTCTGCAAAGACTTTTACCTGCAGACCTTCCTGGAGGCCCTTTCTGAGGTGTCCTGGACCGGCGGCCGGAAGCGGGACAAACTGGTACGTACCGGAAGGCCGCACGTCAAATCGTCCTTCCGGTTTATGTACGATATGCCCTTCGACTGCGCCCGGCCCATCGAGCTGCAGGGAAACGGCTATTACGTGGTAGAGGACCGGTTTATTTGTACCGATGTGAAAAGGGCGGAGCTGCTGTATATCACCAATGGAAAGATACTGCGGCAGATTGCGATTGTGACCGCCGGCAGGCCCGGGGATCTCCATGACATGGAATACCTGACCGCGGGGGCCCCGTGGACCGAGCCGGACGTTACGCTACGTGCCGGCAGGCCTGCGGATATCACGGACGATCTCCCGGTCGACCCGGTTATCGACGAAGACTACCCGGACTACCGGCCCCCGGAGTACGAGCCCAAGTTTTACGAATATGTTGAAAAAACCCTGGCGGCGAAGTTCGCCATGAAGCTGTCAAATAATCCCGCCCTGCGTACCCAGATGCTGCAGGAAGCGCTGCTTATCCGGCAGGAAGCGGTTACCGCCAGCATGGGCTCCGCAGCCGCAAGGCAGAACCCGCAGAAATGGTGGAAAGAGGAGCTGGGACTGTAATGCTTATAACCAACTTTGCCGCAGGAGAACTCTCCGAAAACCTCTTTGGGCGCATCGATATCCCCCAGTACTACCAGGGGGTTTCCCGGCTGGAAAACTTTGACGTCATCCCTACCGGGGGGATTATGAAGCGGAACGGGACCAAGCGGGTCCTGCAGATGGATGAAAACGGCCGCCTGATTCCGTTTATTCTGGACAGGGAAAACCATTGCCTGCTGTACCTGACCCCGGGGAAGATTAGGATTTATCTGAACGGGGTGCTGGAAAGTACGGCGGTAAGCACCGATACTGTTCCGTTATTTGCTACACTGGAAGAAATTAACGAAGTACAGTATGCGCAGAATTATAGAACGATGGTTATGGTACATGAAAATTATGCCCCAATAAAAGTGTATTATGTGGAAACTGAAGGGCAAAAGCTTTTTATTTCTATTTTACCAATCAACTACAATGTAACTATAAATTCTCCAGATACTATTGATAAATCACCTTATAACGAAGATGATAAAACTTATTCTGGAACAGGATATTTGACATCGAATTTTAACTATCCTCGTTCAGTTTCTTTCTTTCAAGGCAGACTGGTATTCGGCGGAACTAAAAATAATGCACAGCGAATATTTGCAAGCAAATCAGATGATATTAATTCCTTTTCAACATATAAAAAGTACCTAACGGAAAATAAGGAATATATATCGATACTTTGTACCATAACAAACGGCAGCAATTTAATTACTTTAGATAATCCAAACGAAGGACTAAAATTCACCGCAGCATTGTCAGCTTATATTATTGATTCAGACTTTTTTGTTTCCGGTACCAGAATAAATAGCTTGAGAGGATCTCAGGGCGGCACTGCTTTAATAGCAACAAATCCTGCTATAATAGAAAACGGATTATCTCCTGAGGAATCAGCTCAACTGGATGCACTTGTCAATGCTTTCAATTTCGCTAACAGTAATAAAGCATCTCGGGTCCTAGGAACAGTTTACTATTCGGCAGGTCAAACCGGTGGACCAACTGAAAATATCGTATTTCATTATGGATCATCACAGGGATATCTTACTGTTAGCAGATGGCCTAGTGGAGAATGGAATTTACCATTTACACTGCCGGCAGATATAGCTTCTTATTCAAATATAGAATTATTTCTACTTAACTATATTCATAATAGAGTGCTCGAACTGATAGATTTAATAGGTAAAACTAATACAGTTATAAACTATACCGTAACTGATATTATAGCCAATATACTTTGGAGAGATATTATACTAAATACTATGAGATTTAAATTCCGATCAAACGACTATAATTATTTTAATGATGCAAATGTAATTAAACAACAAATTATAAATATTACTTCAGGTGGCGTGAGCGTTTACATCCCCATTTATACATCTAAAATAATAGAGGATCGCTACCCTACCCCCGATGACGGCTTTACCTTCGAAATCGCCAGCGACATGAGCGACAGTATCCGTTGGATTGGTCAAAATAAAAACCTCCTGATCGGCACTGAGACCGCCGAATGGATTGTTCCCGCAGGGACTAACGCCACCAATGTCCAGGCTATACTCAATAGCCGGTATGGAAGCGATAAAATCCAGGCAACCTCCATAGGGGATGCCATGTGCTTCTTCCAGTCCGGGAAGAAGGGCCTGGTAGAGTATTATATCCCCCAGCAGGACAACAACTTCCGGGCCAACAATATGGCCATGCTGAGTAAAAACATGCTCCATGAAAGCCCGGCCTTTGACTTTGACTTCATATCGGCGCCTTATACCAAGATATTTGTTTCCCGTGAGGATGGTATTGTGGTAAGCCTTCTCTATGAGCGCAGTACCGGCACCTTCGCCTGGGGCCGCATCATCACCAACGGGAAAATAGAGAGCGTCGCTACCCTGCCCGGACAATCGGGCTTTGATGATGTGTATCTAATCGTCGAACGCCAGGGCCTGTATTACCTGGAATTGCTGCAGGAGCGGGAACATGTGTATCTTGACAGCCACCGCTTATGGGACGGGGATGCTTCGGGGTATAATAATTTTGCGGTAGTTTACGATGAGACCGATAATAAGATTTACCCCACAACCCAGGCGCCTATTGGCGGGCACCACATGTTTATCGGGTATCCCTTTACCGCCCTGGTCAGGTCAATGCCGGTCCTGGCCAATAACCAGATGAAGCAGAATGTGATCAAGTCTTTGACCATCCGGTTTTATGACAGCTTTATGCCGAAAATGAAATCCATACCGAATAACGTTGAAAATACCATCCCCCGGGCAGAGCCTTATACCGGGGTGATACAGGTGCCCTTCCCGGGGGTGTATGACCGGGATGTACATTTTGAGCTGATTCATGACAAACCAACACGCTGCCAGATACTGGCGGTAAACGCGGAGGCAAATTAATGGTACCGCTACTCATAGCAGGGGCTGCAATCGGTGCAGGCATAGGCGCTCTTTCCACCGGGATGCAAGGAGAAAAGGCACAGGGCCAGCTGGGCCATCAGAAAAGAACTGCCTGGGAGCAGTATCTGCTGGGGAAAGATTATAGCGACGAACAGTATTCAATAAACCGCAACCAGGCCCAAATGCAGAGTTATATCGCCGAAAACCGGCTGAATCAGAATGTCGATCAGTCCATTGCCCAGATGAACACCGGGCTTCTGTCGCAGGCCTACGGGATACAGAACGCCCAGATTCAGACATCATCGAGCATCGGGGCGTCCCTGGCGGCAGAGGGGGCCGGCGGTACCCGGGGGAACACTGCTAACGGCCTGATGCGGGCCTATGAAGAGGCGAGCCTTGCCCGGAATATTGACCTGCAGAACCAACAGAACAGGCAAATGCTTACCGGGATGACTACCCAGGCCGGGAATGCCTTGACGGATATCAGGAACGAACGGTCTTCCTGGGATGCAGGGGGGTACCGGTACCAGCAGAAAGAGGCCCAGGATACCTATAACCGGAAAATGGCTGAGCTGGGTCAAGCTGATTTTGACTGGCGGATAGCCGACGCTGCGCCTGGCCCCATGGATTATTTGGTAAATATGTTTAGCGGGGCATCGTCGGGGCTGAGTATGGCGGGATCGTTTAGCAGCTTTGGCAAGGTGGGAGGGGGAAAATATCAGAAACCCCCTTGACGGATTTATGAATACGATATAGTATACATCGTATATACGATTTTTAAGAATGCCCGAAATTTTTTTAACGAAGGAGCAGAAAATGGTTAAGTATAAGAATATATTGAATTATAAGGTCCTCCTCATATTAATTATTGGTATTTTTATTTCTTGTGAAAACTTAAACACCGATTTACCGGAAACTAATGTAAATACATATATTTCAGGCAATAATGTTGTTTTCCCGAAAGGTACCAAAGCAATAGATATCTATAATACGATAGTTTTTTTGTTTCCAAACCCGGATCAATATTATTCCGTAACAAATGGGAAATTTAGTTACACTAGAAATCCAATTAATAATTCAACAATTAATGAAAGTTCCACTGGTTTGGCATATATCACTGAAAGTAGAACTATTAACGGTATAAAACATATATACACCGTCCATGGACCAGAAATCAATGAGCATATTGTGTATTTCGATTTACCCGCAAGTACAATTACCCTTACTGATACAACTACACCAACAATAATGCCAGCTGATATTTCAATCTTTTTTAAATGGCAAAGACAGACAACAAATATATGGCAAAATGATGAAATTGGAAAAACTGCATATGGCATGACAGTTCAAATGAAAAACGATGGAGAGATATACAATCAGAATATTACAACCATACCCGTTGAAATAAGATTTACAAAGTAAAAAACAGTAGAAGGGGCTGAAGAAAAGGGATACCGCAGGGCTCACAAATGGCACCCGTATCCATCAACCAATATACTTTTTTAAACTATTTTTCAAAAAACATTATAACAAACCCGCCCTGCCAGTGATATTCTTCCCCCATATATGGATTTTAGGGGAAAGTAATGGCTAATCACGCTTCTCTTTTAGATGTCTGGAATGCCGGGACCCGGCTTGTTTCTCAGGGGCTGGATATGTATACCGGGGAAAAGAAGTATGAACTGGATACCAAGGCATTCAAGGAAGCCGTAGGAGACCCGGAATCGGGAATTGAAGGCCTGGCAACCCTTCAAAATAACCTGGCGCTTGCCTATATGGACCCGGCAGCGGGAGCCGCATACCGTGAAGATCCAAAATCGTATCAAACCTACGTCGCTTCAGAGCTTCAAAAATGGAAAGATAATGCAATTAAACGCGGGAATAATTCCCGTTATTACAATGACAAAATAAACCAAATGTACGGCAGGGCATATGAAGGTACCCTGGAAAAGGCGGTTCAGGCGGAAATACAAACACGGGACTTGCGGGTAAATCAAACCTTTGAAAGTTCGGCGACACGCGCTATAAATACCGCACCCCCGGGGCAGGCCAGGGCAGCAGTCCAGAATCAAATAGAATTAGCCCGGATAAACGATGTAAATATAAACCCCGCCATATTAAAACAATGGGAAACGAACGGTTTAAAAATGGACTTTAACTCGGCCCTTGCGTATACTCCCAGCCCGGGCGTAACCAAAGCCGAAATTGATAAAAAATATGAAGATTTAAGCAAGGTTGATGATTTTGCGGTACTCTCCGACTTCAAAAGCGATATCGAATCCGCAAATAAGGCGGCAATTGCTACGCAAGAAGCGCTGAATTTTGGTGAAATAAAACAAAAATATGCGGATTATGAAAATAAAATGGACCTCTATCGTGACGCGGTAAAAAAAGGAAACTACGCAGATATAGACAGATACTACCGGGAGGCGGATCGGCTGGCAATTGACGGGGCACGGGAACAAGAATTGGCCAGAGGAAAAAACAAAGGAGAATATAGCGCCGGCAATCTTTCCCAAATAACGCTTTGGTCATTTATACGTCCTGATAAAAATGCGTCGGAAATACTTGAAGAAGATGCCAATCGGGCAGCGGGCGCCGCACGGCAAGCAATCCCCGCTTATAAAATAGGGATTGAATCAGCGGTAACAGCCACTCTGGCAGAACTGGGCCAAACAGGAATTGCCAATTCTATTGGAAACGGGCCTAATCGCGGGACCAATATGAGCAGCGCAATTGATCGCCTGGTCCAGGATTACGGAAAAGAATATGGCGGCGACCGTGAAGACGAAGACATATACCGGGATTTTAACCATGAATTAATGCGCCAGATACTTGATAAAAATAATTTTGGCCCCGGCGTAGAGGAAATAAGGGCTATTATGAAAATTGAAAACTCTGTTATGGAAAATATAAAAAAACGCACAGGATTAGAGACTGGGGATATAGAAAGGGAATTAACCCACGGCCTGGTAAATCTAATGGCCGACACTGCCCTTATGGGGGATATGAGTCCGGAGGGAAAAACGGAGAAAGTGAGAAGGCTTACAGAGTTAAAAACTCAGTACGTGGGCAGTTGGTTAAATCAGGGGCTCAAAGCTGATAATAAAAATACCAGCCAGGCAAGCTTCAGCAATAGAACCAGCGATTCTGAAATCTCAAAGTTCATGTATGTCCAGGAGCAGAATCCGGACATAACGACCAGAGACGCAATTACCGGCGGTATATTCACCCCGTCATCCTTTAATGATAATGTTAATTTTGCATGGGAACGCCAAAAAAGTATTCTTCACAATCAACTTGGTTTTGATGAAAACAATATATCAAAAACGCCAAATGAAAATGATAAATTTACCGCTACCGTCGAAGGCAGAACATTCCAGCTTAAAGGTTCAAGGAATGGCGAAATGTTCCTTGAGGAATACAAGGATGACAAATGGACGATAGTCGCAAAGAAGGTAAGAAATAACGAATGGAACGAAACTGATTCAAACGGCAAAGAAATACTCAAAGACCGACCGTATACTAATTATTTTGGATCTGGCACAACCAAATCCATTGTTCCCTTTAAGGCAGGACGCTAATGGCAGATATATTTGACCCCGATCACGAAGATGATTTACCTAACCGGTACATTCCCGGCCAACCCAGGGAAACCCTGCCATCGGCGTATATACCCAAAGTAAAACAACCCAAAAAGTCGTTTAATGACCCGGATGCAGAAGCGGCCTACCTGAAAAAATCGCAGGACCGGCAGTCTAATCAAAAGAAATACGGAGTAGGCCTTACCGATGCGGACTATGAATTCCTTAACGCTGGCCGTGAGGAAATGAAGGACCGGTACCGCATCGATGTTTCTGATGAAGAATGGGCTTTTATCAACAACCTTTTCCCCGAAGAAAAAAATAACGAGGAATATGTCAATAACCGGTACCGGGTGGCCACGGCGGTGCAGCTCAGCCACTTGTACAATATTCCCCTGAATACCGCTTTTGAAAATCTGGACACGATTATTGAGGCCACCTATACCGAACAGAAAACCCCAAAGACCGCATTCAAAGCAGTCTCTGACAGCTTTGCCCTGGGCATGAACAGTATGAAAATATCCGCGCTGGGTACCCAGCTCAGGATGGAAAAAGAGGGCTCAGAAAATCGAAACCGGGTATGGCAGGAATACCAGAAAATAAAGGTGGAGAATTTAGAACTTGCGGATGGGGTGACCCGCAATATGTTCCTTGAAGGAGTAAAGGCCTTTATGGAATCCCTGCCATTTACCGCGAGCGCCGCCGGCGCCGGCATTCTGGGGAGCCTGGCAACGCCCGCCGCCGGGATAGTCGCCGCCGGAGTAGTCTCCGCTACTCAAATGGCCGGGCTTGAGTATATGAACCTTCTTGATGAGGGTATAGACGATGAGACCGCCCGGACGGTGTCCCTGATGTCAGGGGCCATTCAGGGGGTGATTGAAGTCGCCTTGGGGGATGTTGCGGCCCTGGGTACCCGCACCGGCGTGGGGCAGATGATTTTCAAGAAGCTGCACTATTCCGGCAAGATTGGGGCTGTCGCCCGGGGGCTCATGGCCCGGCCGATTGATATGGCCATGGAAGGCCTTGAGGAGCTTGCCCAGGAGAAGGTGAGCCAGATAGGGACTGAGCTTGCAAAACAGGGGACAGAACGAAAAGTCCAGGATATTGTTTCCGGGAAGGATCCCCTGGAAGAAGCCGCGGAAGATCTTGCTACCGCGGCGTATCAGGAATACTTAAGGGCCACCGCGGAGCCGGGGAACGAAACGAATACTTTGCCCCGGGACAGCAAGGAATATCAGCAGGATGCTTTATGGCAGTCATTCAAAATGGGATTTTTAGTATCCGGAATCACCGGGGTATTGATTATCCCGAAAGATATCCATGCCAATGTCCGGGATGTAAGAAATCTGAAAATAGCCGCTGACCTTTCCCCGGACCTTGAGACCTTTAAAAAAGTTACGGACAATAATCTAACACTTACGGGTATGAATGAGAAAACCAAAAGCCAGGTACAGGAAGAAATATTTTCCATAGCCGATGAAACCCGCAAGATGGAGGTGGCCGCCGCGGAAGATGAAATCCGCAGGACTAAGCTCTATGGCGGTTCTGATACCAGCCAGGGGGAGCCGTACCGGGATAACGGGGCCCCTTACACGGAGCAGCAGGAGCACACCGGGAGCAACGGGATTACCACCGGGTCCTTCACCATGGGTAACCCCAAAAAGGGGACCGACAACATTTATGCGGACGCTGCCTACGAATTGACGGACGGGAAAATACATATTGAATCGGTGCGCATGGCGGAGAACCGGGAAGGGCTGCAGCCGGAATTTCTCCAGATTATTGCGAATACCTCCGGGCAGGAAATAACCTGGGAGGAGGAAACCTACAGCCCCCAGGAAGGGGGCAGCCAGGCGATCCGGATAGGGATGGATACGCCGGCGCAGCAAAACGCAGTGGCGGTCCCTTCCCACGCCAATACGGCGGTTTTGGAGCAGCTCTCCCCGGCGGAAAAAATCTATATGTCCGGGCTGCAGAAGGTTATGCCGAACATGACCGACGATGCGCGGATGCAGGCCCTTGAGGTAAAAAAACTCCAGGCCGGATTCCTCAATATGCCCTTTGAGGAGTATATCCGGGGGCATCACCAGGAAGGCATATTCTCAGAGGCGGATGCGAATATCCTTGCCGCAGCCCAGAAGGTACTGGGGTTCAAGCGGGGCGCCACCACATTTGATGCTGAGGGTAAAGCGATTATTTACGGGTCCACCAAGGCGGACCTTTCAACAGCCCTGCACGAGGATGGGCATGTATTCCGGAAGGCGCTGACCGGGGAAGCCCTGACGGAAGCGGAACAGGCATTCGGCGTAAAGAACGGGAACTGGACCGAGGCAAACGAGGAAGCTTTTACCGCCGCCCTGGTCAAATACCTTGAGACCGGGGAAGCGCCCACCACCAGGCTGGGTGAAATCTTCAGGAAGATAAAGGAATTCCTGGGAAAGATAAAGCAGATGATTGAACGGTCCCATAGCCTGACCCCGGAGCAGAAGGCTTTCTGGGACAAAGTATTCCGTGAAGGGCAAGAGAACCAGGAGGCCCTTCAGGATGGCCGCCAGGGCGCCGCAAAAGCCACATCCGGGGAAACGGACCAGGCGGCCAATGGAACGCAGCCAGGGGCCGTTACAAGCGACCAGGAAGGGATAGCGCCGGAGGCGCCGGTACAGTATGATCTTTACCAACTCGATATGACACCAGAAGATCAGATCATTAATAACTCAAATAACAGTTTCCCGGAACGCGCCGGAGCGGCGGCGGACAAGGCGGGGAAGGCGTATGCCGCTAAAATACAGGAAAGCGCTCCCGGCAATCTCTTTTTAACCCCGGATGCAGAACGGGCCGCCAATATTGAAAAGCTTGCGGCCGCGCCAAATCTTGTCCTGGACGGAAACGCCTATCTGGGAAAATATGAGCTTAATAAGGCTTCAATACGCCAATATCTCAAGGGATTACGGGAAAAAAAGCTTGAAAACAGCGCCATATCCGAACCGATAAAAATAGGAAATTCTGGCATAAATAAGCTGCTTGGGCCTGGATTGAAAAATGATGTGAATCGAAAACTTATTGTTCATATCCCTGAACTTATAAAGAACGCCGTATTTATCACTGACGAAAAACCAAATAGGCAGGATGCCCATTACAACAAGTACAGCCATTTTGTCACGGGAATCGAACTTGATGGAAGCCCCTATACCGTTCATATAGTCTTGGGGGAAAATGCCGGGGTTTGGTACTACGACCAGATGGTATCAAAAATAGAAAAGGGAGACCTACTGTCCGTCATCCACCTTTCCACGGTGGGCCATCCAGCAAGCTCCCTCTCTGATATAAAGGATACAACACTTCCCAAAATTTTGCAAGCCCAAATAGGAACCTATAACCGGGACATTTTTTCCGGGCCCGAAATAAGCATCACCCAAACCTTCTTCCAGGATGAATCCCTTGAAGCCTGGCTTGAACATAACCCGGCGGTGCGCCCCCGGCTTGATAAATTCCTTGCCATGGTTGATACCGACGAAGGCCTGCTGGACATGGCCAAGAAGTTTAATGCCCTTGAAATGAACTGGCGGAATTATACGCCGGATCAGCGCCAGGCCTTTTTAAAAGTCTTTGGAGCGAAGAACTGGGAGGTCGTAATGCGGGACCTTGCCCAGGGCACGACCCCCCGGAAAGAAGCCCGGGAACGCCTGCAAAGCCAACTGCATGCCAGCCCCCTGGTCTACATGGAAGCCTGGTCGGTGGTTACCGGGGACCCATCCTTTGCCCTTCCTAAATTGAACCATGCCCCCCGGGATGACAGCATGGAGGCCTTTGTAAATAACGCCCCGGGCCTGGTGGAATTGGCCGCTACCTTTGATTCCTGGGAAACTTTTAAAGCAAACTATGAAGCCCAGAATGAAGTATTTAACGAGCAGCCGGACAGCCTGATGGAGAAGGCCGCCAAGGAATCCTGGTATAAATCGATATGGGAGGATGCGCAGAAGATAAAGAACGGCCCCGTTTACGGAGCAGACGCCGTTATTGAAGGCGCCGAAACTTACACCGCGGAGCAGTTCATTGAACTGATAAACAGCGACGCCGGGTTTAATGACCTTATCTCCCTGCTCAATGCAGTGGATAACCCGGAATATTCCCCCCAGAGCGAGGAAGAACAGGTACAGGCGGAAGCGGAATTGAATGTCCTGAACACCACCTTTTCAAACCCCACCTGGGGCTTTGTCCGGAAGAACAGCGGGGACCCCCAACTGCGGCACAACCTGCGGGAGATGGTACGCAAGAACCCGCTGGCCTACATGGAAGGCTATGCGGTGCTCTCCGGAGATGAACGCTGGCTCCCCGGGGAAACTGACCGGGCCCGGCTTTCCCGGCTGGACCGTTCCGGGAACTGGGAGGAGGCCATAGCCAGGGCGAGCCCGGAGGAGCTGCTGCGCATCCAGAAGCAGATCAACTACGAAGGGGTGGAACAGGACATTGTCGACGGCAAATTTGATATGAATAATCCACGGATAGCCGAGCATGAGGAAGTTTTAAAGGAACGGCAAAAAGAGGGTCAAAAAAAGATAGACAAAAAGAAGCAGGATTTAAGCGATTATCAGTGGATGATTGAAAGCCATGTACAGAACTTGACCCGGGAATTGCAGATAGGCCGCCAGTTGCAGCGGGATACGACCCCGAAGGGAATAACAGCAAGCCGAAAACAGCAGAAGAAGATACAGGAACTGCAAAAAGAACTGCGGAAACTCCGCACGGATTTCAATAATTTTATCCGTGGTCTTGATCCCATTGCCCGGAGAAATACCCTGGACCTGCGGGAACTGGTATTGCAGGACTGGGAGACCAGAAGCGAGATTGCGGCCATACAGGAGATGAGGGAAGTCCGCAAGCGGGTAGTTAAGGCAATACTGCAAAAGGCCGACCTGAAAACGGTGAACATCGAGCAGGCCCACCAGATACAGGCCCTTCAGAGCCATTTTGACAAACTGTATGAGACCATCCCCCGGTTTCTGGGCCCCAAGGCAAAAAGCCTGCGGCAGCTCTTCTCCGACTTTACTACTAATGAGAAGTACCGGGAGGATCTTGCCTGGCGGCTTAACCCCGTTGCCTATGCCCGGCTTGAAAAAATTATCTACCTGGACCCGAAGGCCGGGACGGTACGGCCCTATGCGGACATCACCAAGGCCCAACGGAATATTCTGTACGGGCTCCTGCTGGATAACGAGAAACTGTTTAAGGACCTGGGCATTGATGACTTAGAAACTTCTGAAAGGCCGGTGCCGGCGGACATGGAACGGATTATGGAAACCCTCAAGGACCGCATTCCGGCGGATATCCTTTACAAACTGGAAAACCGGAATCTTGCCGAATGGAACCTGGAAGACATGCAAACCCTGGCGGGGATTATGAGTGAAATCCGGAAGGAGGGCCGGGATAAACGCAATATAACGCTGGATGCCCGTAAGAAACTGACCCGGGATTATGTGAAACGCTTTGATGAAATTGTCTTGAAACAGATTAAGAAGAATGCCGGCGGGGACCGGCTGCCAGGCATTGCGGATACCGATACGGCGGATAAGAAAGCATCACGGCTGCGGGCCTGGTATTATTCCCAGATGAACGGCCGCCGGTTCTGGCGGATGCTGGAGGGCGGCAAGGACGGCCTGCTTTACGAAGTGATTACCCAGGGGGAAGATAAAGCTTTTAATGAGGAAACCCGCCATGCGGTGCAGCGCCGGGAAAACGTGGACGGGGCCCTTAAGGCACTCGGAATAAACACCAAGGAGTTATGGAGCAATACCTTTACCATCCAGGCGGAGGGCTTTGAAACCGCTACCGCTACCCTGGATGAAATGTTCCTTTTCCACCGGGCCGCGCTGAATGAGCGGGCCTTTAACGCGGTTGTGTACGGTACCTTTATGTCCCCGGATGAACGAATGGCCCTGAAAGAGGCCATGAGCGGACCGAAGCCGGACACCCGGTGGGCCAATGAATTAACCAATCGCGCTCTGAGCCGCTATAACCTGGCCATGGACCAGCTTGAGGCATTTCTTTCCCGGAATGAGAAATTTAAAAAAGTGGAAGACATTATTGGGAAAGACTACGATGACAACTATAACCGCCTGAAGGAATTCGTGGCCACTGAATTTAACCAGGACCTGGGCAGCGAAGCCTATTACATCCCCCTGAAACGGTCGGATGCCATTGGGGATTTGAAGGAAGGGGAAAAGGTTAACCAGGCTCTTTCAGACGCCGGCGTTGGATTGTTCATAGCCAAGGGATTTACCCAGGCGCGTATTGACCTTGCCCCCTGGCAGCAGACTTCGGTTAAATCCGGACTGTACAAGACCTGGGATCAAATGGTGGTTAAGCAGGAACATCTGATGGCCTACCAGCCCTTCCTGCGGGAGATGCGGAATGTGTTTGAAGGGCAGGACAGCGGGAAGCTCAAGAACGATATTAAAAAAGCTTTTTCCAAAGCGGGGACCGATTATGTGGAGAAGTGGATCAGCGATATCGCCGATTCCCCGGCCATGAAAGATTATTCCGGACTGGACGCTATGACCCGCCTGGTGCGCGGCCACTACCCGGCGGCGGTCCTGTCCTGGCGGGTGTCCAGTTTTATCAAACAGGCCATCACCAGCCCGCCGCCGTTTTTTCAGTATGTCAATCCGGTGGAATACTTATCTGCCGCGGTGGAATGTATGCGGAAAGAAACCCTGGAGATGATCCGGAACAAGAGCGTATTCATGAAAACCCGGATGTACGATCCGGCCATCGAGGCGGTCAAGCAGCTGGAAAAAATGTATATCGCCGGCACGGCGGGAAAGGTTGAATCCGTATTGAGCAGCATTGAAAAGATAGGTATGTCCGGACTTGAATGGATTGACTTTGCCTGCGTCGCCCCCGGATGGCTTGCGGCTTACAAAAAGCAGGTAGCCAAGCTGACCCGGGAAAACAGTACCATGACTGATGAACTGATTGACGCCGAAGCGATACGCTATGCGGACCAGGTAGTACGGGATACACAACCCTCTAACCGGCAGGCAGATATGGCGCCGATGTTCAAGGGGAAGAAATCCGCCATTGAACGAATCATGCTGCAGTTCCAGCTACCTATGTCGACGATATTCCAGAACCTGACCATAGACGCACCTAACAACATAAAGCAGGGGAAGGTATTTGATGCTCTTGTCACGGTGGGTATTTATGCCATGACCGCCGTAGTAATCGGGATAATGGCCGAAGATGATGACGATGAGAAACTGGACCTCAAGAACATGGGCGTAAATGCCCTGGGGGGACTTATAGAAAGCATCCCCATGTTCGGGGGCGGCGCAGCCTATGCGGTAGAAAATTTTCTCAGGACCGGAAAAATAAGGCCATCAGCCCGGGGATGGTTTCCCATTACCGACAGCGCGGTACGGGTGGTTAATGCCTTGTCTGATCAAAAATGGGACAAGGCCGCTACCAATGCCGCGGATATGTTCTTGTACGCTACCGGTTTACCGCAGGGGCTCAAAAGGGAAATTGAAAAGGCGGTTGAAGCGGAGGACTGGACCGGATTGCTCATTCTATTGGGGTATCATTAAAACAACAAAGGGGTATAAATAGAACCGTTGGGAATTGAAGGATTCATGGAATTAGGATGCCATTTATGTGCCCTTTGATATCCCTTTTTTTCGGCTTCTTCAATTGTAAATGCCCAAAAATCGCCATGCTTGGTATTTATTATCGTTTTGTCATATTGCTGATCCATAGGCAGGTGATATATTTTTGTAGGCAATCCAAATTCATCATGGCCATTATGACATTTTATTACTGGATATTCACCTAGTTCTATATTTTCCCTAACCAAAATATTTAAAGCATTTGCAAATCTTTTTGCTACATCAGAAAGTATAGTATGTGTTACAAACATAGCCTTAATATTTTTTTTCTCCTTCGGATGCTCAAGCTTATACATAATAAATGTTCCAAATAACTGGTTTATATGTTTTTCATGAATAATTTTATCTTTGGACCAGTATTTGCACTGGACAATAAATATTGTATTATCCTCATGTACTATCAAATCCCGCCCGAGGTCATTTAAGCCTTTTTGCATTCCATGATATTCAACTATTGCGCCATTATCATTTTCAAATTTATATCCAATATACCGCTCAAAATCCCTCCCGATTTCCCATTTTGTTTTCTTCCTGTTTTTATAATATTCAAGCGCCCGTATATTTTTTTCCGTATCAGATAATTTGTCATATTCTTCCCTTGAAATAAAATTACTAATAAAATTTTCACTGTTAATATCAATGCCCATTTCATCATATTCGATAAATTCTTCGGCATTGGGTATTGCGTTTTTAATATATTCAAGTTCATATCTTAGTATTTTATTTTCCTTGATCCGCTGTTTGAGTTCACCTTTCAATTCATTTATTTTTAGCTCTCTTCCTAGAGCCGCGGCAGTACCGCGGACATGAAGAATTTCTGCATATTGGGTTTCTTTGATTGTCAAATAATCAGCCATCATACCTGAAAGCCATTTATATGATGCGGCCTTATCTTTAATTAATTTTTCAATATTAAATAAAATCTTTTGATATAATTCATATTCCTTTTGTTTAAGTTCTTGTTCAAGCTGTTTTTCGCGCTGTATAAGTTCTTCTTGCAGATGAGTGGCCGCATTTTCTTTTGCTATAATGTTATTATGTTCAGATTCGAATACAGTTATTTTTTTATTTGATTCTCCCAGCGATTTTCTGAGAGAAATGTTTTCCTCTTTAAGCGCATGAAGCCTATCGACTATTATGCAAAAAATCACTATAAAACCTAAAATAAAAAACCAAAAAATTTCCATACCTACGCCTTCTTATTTTCTCCTTAAAAAACAAAAAACTTTATAACAAATCCGCCCATCCGGTGATATGCTGTTCCCAACAAGGAGAAAATCACATGGATGACAAGACAGCCCTTACCCGAGAATTAAACAC
>BNVE01000050.1 GCA_025997875.1 Spirochaetia bacterium | reverse complement strand
CTGCATTGGTACACCACGTGCGCGGCTTTTTTCCACTTCGCCATACTATGCTCTCCTTCAGGCATTATGGCATAGCCGTCAGTACATGACCACCGCCATAGGCGGTGGTTTTCTAAGTCTTAATAAACGAAGAGATCTTAAAAATTAAAGATATAATCCTCGACAGCATTGAGTGCGAGAAAGTTTATTTATTTGGTTCTTATGCCTATGGAACACCGAATGCCGATAGTGATTATGACTTTTATGTAGTGCTAAAAGATGATTTCCCACAAAAACCGATTGAAGCAATGGGGATGATTGATCGCAATCTAATTAATTTTGAGACTTTGATGCCTATTGATGTGCTTGCAAACTATAAGAATAGATTTGACTATAGAAGTACGCAGCCGACAATAGAACGCAAAATTGCAAATGAGGGGATCGTTTTATATGAGCGACGCTAATTTAGTTAAAGAATGGTTTTTATATTCACATAACGATTTGATCGCTAATGAACTTGCCGTAGATGAAATTATAACAAAAGCAGCTATTGAGAAGGCAGAACAGGTTTATGATTTTTGTTATGCAAAAGTTTCAGCTGAAAATAGTGAGACGAGGTACTAAAACATAGAACTAAAACAATATTATAAGGCAACCCCTCACAGCCCCACCCCCCCGAAGGGCGGCGCCCGTTCCAGTACCTCCGCAACGCAACGGTGCTCCGGCAGCAGCAGGCCGGGGTCAGCTTCCAGAATGGCGAAGGCGTCGGTGCGGGCCCGCTCCAGTTCTGCGGCGTCCCGGATGGGGTTGGCCATACCCAGGCTGAGGTAGCCTGACTGCTCAATGCCGGCGATTTGGCCGGGACCCCGGATTTTGAGGTCCTCCTCGGCAATGACAAAGCCATCGTTGCTTTCCAGCATCACCTTGAGCCGGGCCTGCCAGTCCTCGAGGTTTTCACCGGTAGCCAGGGGGCCTTCGGGATCGGAATAGACTAAAAAACAGTAAGACTGTTGATCGCCCCGGCCCACCCGGCCACGGAGCTGGTGGAGGGCGGAAAGGCCGAAACGTTCCGCGTGTTCAATTACCATGCAGGTGGCATTGGGTACGTCTACCCCTACTTCAACAACACTGGTGGCAGTAAGGATGCTGATTTCCCCCCGGCGGAAGGCGTCCATGGTCTGCCGTTTTTCTTCTTCATCAAGCCGTGAGTGGACCAGGGCCGTTTTGTATTGGGGGAAGACTTCGCGGGCAAGGCGCTCCGCCATAGACTCGGCGTCTTTCAGGTCCGCAGTGCGGCCTCCCTCGCTGGCCTCAATCAAGGGGTAAACAAAATAGGCCTGCCGCCCGGCGGCAAGTTCTTTGCGGACGAAATCGTAAACCTTATCCTCGTTGGCCTCCATTGCCAGGTGGGTCTTGATGGGCTTACGGCCCGGGGGCAGGTCCCGGATGATCGACACATCCAGGTCGCCAAAGACCGTGAGCGCCAGGGTGCGGGGGATGGGGGTGGCGCTCATCATCAAAAGACCGGGGTGATCTCCCTTGGCCATGATCAGGGAACGCTGGGTAACCCCGAAGCGGTGCTGCTCGTCCACCACCGCAAGCCGCAGGTCCCGGTAGACCACATCCTGGGAACCCACGCCCTGTTTTCCCAGGATGTGGTCTACCGGGACCTGCGGCTTGCGGTGGTGGACGAGCAGCACCGCAAGCCGCAGGTCCCGGTAGACCACATCCTGGGAAAACAGGGCGTGGGTTCCCAGGGCAATGTCGATTTCCCCGGCGGCAAGGCGCTTGAGCAGTTCCTTGCGCCCCGCAGCTTTGATATTCCCGGTTAAAAAACTTAAGCGTATCCCGATAGGTTCCAAAAGCCGGGCGGCGTTCTCCGCATGCTGCCGCGCCAGTAATTCTGTGGGGGCCATGATCGCCGCCTGGCCTCCGGCCTCAACCGCCTTGAGGGCCGCGAGAAAAGACACCAGGGTTTTCCCGGAGCCCACATCCCCCTGGAGCAGCCGCGCCATGGGCCAGGGGCTGTCCATATCCCGGTTGATTTCGGCAATGGCCCCGGTCTGGCCTGTGGTGAGGGTGAAGGGGAGGCGTTCAATGAGCCGCTGCTGTAAGGGGGTAAACGAGGCATCATTGACGGCTAAGGCCTTATATATTATACTTTTATATAAGTCAGGAGCTTTTCCCTGAGGCGGCACTTGTGCTGCCGAGGTGGTCTTGGTAGCTCCTGGCTTTTTTATTTCATCTTCCGAATAGACGTCATGGACATAAAAGCGTTTTTGTCCGCCCTGTTTTTGCCTTACCCGTATAAAAATGATTTTGCGATTACCGTCTATTTCTACCGGGGCGGCAAAGTAATAGTTTTCAATCTTTTTTCCATGTTTGTCCGGGGAATGGCTGAGGTATATCCCGTGTTCAAGCGCTTTTTTTATAATCGGCAGGGTATACAGTTTATCGGGGAACGATACATGGTTAAAACTATCCCGGATACCCCGGCGGCTAACTTCAATATCCCCTATTACCGTTTTTACGATGCCGATAGGATGCCGGTCAATCCAATTAAGCGCGGTCCTGATAATTTTGTTATTTTGAATGGAAATATCCTCTGAAAATACGGCCCCTATCGGCTGTCCGTTTAAGACGGTTTTCTTTCCGGTAAAGGGGGCTTTTTTTTCTTGTTGTGCCGTGATCTTGCGCCGTTCCAGCGCCCTCCGCCCGATAATCACCTCCAGATAAAACAGTTCCCCGTAGATCAGGGTCTTGCGGGCCAGGTCCAGTTCGCCCATGGAGGAGGGGAGGTGGATTGCCCGGATCGCCTGAGGCTTTGAGAGCAGGCCGTTACGTTCGATGATTGCCCGGGGGAGTTCCTCCTCCAGCGCGGGGGCGTATTCGTCAAGGGCGCGTTTTACCAGTTTGCGGAGCAGTCCCTGGTTGAGCCCGGCGGAAAGGGGGTAGACCGGCATGATCTTTCCCGGCCCTGCGCCGAAGCCGCTTCCCGGTTCCGCAGCATTACTGTTCGCAGAACCGCTGTGAACAGGTTCGATTTCAAAAGCGGTGGACTGGATCTCGCCGTACTTGTAATAGAAGCGGCCCCAGAGCCGGTACCGGCTGCCCACGATAAGCTGCCTTTCCAGGAAGGGGCGGTTGAAACAGACCAGGACCGCACGGCCGGTGTCGTCTTCCACATGGACCTTGAGGGTCCGCATGCGGCCAAAGCCGATCCAGTCGTGGGCAAGGACGGTGATTACCGTGCAGACAGAGGGGAAGCGGGAAAAATCTTTAAGGGGGACCATGCGGCTCCGGTCTTCCCAGTCGCGGGGATAGTGGCGGAGCAGGTCGGATACGGTGTGTATCCCCGCCTTGGCAAAAAGCCGGGCCGTGGTGTCCCCGGCGCCCCGTATGCTGGTGATGGGCGCGTCAAGTTCCCGAAGAAACATGGCTTCACTCCGCTTAAATAGGGAGCCCCGCCAGCAGGGGAATTGCAAAACCGACGGCGAATTTTCCCACGACCATAAGGGCCAGTAAAATCACAATGGAAAGGATGATCCCCGAACGGTAATTGATGATCCGGCCGCGGAAGAAGAAACGGGTGATGCGGTACAGTATGGGCTGGGAAATGCTGTCGATGATCCGCCAGAAGGGGCTGTAGATATTCTGATTGCTCAGGTAGGCGATAAGCCGCAGTCCCAGGATCACCGCAAAAAAGCCCAGGATGAAGAACGCCGCAGACCAGACGGAGGAGAGGGCGATGGCCAGGATAAGCCCCAGGCTGACCCGGCCGGAGCGGGCGACGATGGTGAATACGTTCTGGGCCAGGGACAGGGCCGCCATGGCGGCAATGGGGCTTAAATCGATAAAGCCGGTCCGTAAAATGGGAAAACGGCTCCACCAGTTCAGGTAGGGGTCGGTAATGCGGGAAAGGATTGCCACGGGCCTGCCGAACCGGGCGCCGCTGAACCAGGTAAACATAACCCGGATAAATATAAGGAGCATGTAGACACCGGTCAGGCTCCCCAGAATTCTCATGATCTGCTGCATGTTTATAAGGATACCAGATTCTCCCTATACCCGCCAGACCTCGGCGACCCCGGCGCAATGGGTCAGGGCGTCGATGGATTCGGCGCTCCCTGCGGCGCCTATCTGGGTGGTGGTGCGGATCACCCGCTCGCCCTCCGGAAGGTCCAGGTGGATATACACCTGGCAGGGGCCCCGGTTGTCCACCAGGTAGTCGTACAGGGGGTAGAGGGTTTCCTCGCTTTCCGCCGCCCCGTCGTTCAGCCTGATATGCACTTCCTGCCAGGAGGGCTCCGTTGGAACCTGGGCCGGAGCGGCGGTCTGCTGGGGTGCAGCCGCTGTTCCCGCGGCCTTTCGCCTGAGCTTTCCCAGTTCAAGCACCGAGCTTACCAGCAGGTTCACTTTTCCCCGGCTATTGTCCAGTTTTCCCTTAACCGCAACGCAGCGGTTTTCTTCAACATTGTCCCGGCAGATTTCCCAGGTCCGTGCGAAAAAGGTCAGATCGATTTCGCCCCGATAATCCGCAAGGGAGGCAAAGGCCATATTCTTGCCGTTCTTGTCCACGATGGACTTGAGCCGTGTCAGCAGCCCTATCAGGGTATACTCGGCTTCCTTTGCGGCCTGTTCCGGCTTTGAGAGGTCCAGCTCTACAAATTGTTCCCAGGCGTCTTTATACTTATCCAGGGGCGTCAAATCCATGGAATGCTCCGCCGCGGATCGCGGCCCCCCTTCGGAAGAACAGTATTCCAAAAGCTCATCTTTTATTTTGAGCCCCTTGGGGTCCAGGATCGAATCCACCCGCAGGCTGGACTTGCCCCGCCGTTTGTCCAGCTTACCCTTAAGGACAATGAAATCCCCCTCGGCAACTTTATCCCGGCACTCTGTCCAAGTTTTTTCAAAAAAGACCAGATCGATTTCGCCCCGGTAATCCGAGAGGGACCCAAAGGCCATGGGCTTGCCGCTATTGTCGGTGTAGGGTTTCAGGCTTTTCAGCATCCCGATGAGGGTATAATCCTGATCCGGGGCATTGTCCGTATCGGAAAGGTCCAGTTTGACAAACCGCTCCCATTCTTCTTTAAAATCGTCCAGGGGGTGGCCGGAGAAATAAACCCCGATAAGTTCCTTTTCGGTGTTGAGCCGTTCCATCCGGTCCCATTCGGGAAAGGGCTCGAATACAAAATCGGGGTATTCCTTTTCGCCGGCATCTCCAAAGAGGCTTACCTGCCCGAACTTCTTGTCGTCCTTGATGTTCTGGGCATAGTCTACCGCTTTTTCCAGGTTGCCCGCCAGGGTAGCGCGGGAAATGACATTCCCCCGGGAATAGCAGCCGTCAAAGGCGCCGGTTTTTATCAGCAGTTCTACCACCTTCTTGCCCACGGTTTTAATATTCACCCGGTTAAGGAAATCCATTAGATCCTTATAGGGTCCCCCTTTCGTGCGGCAGCTGATAATCTCCTCCGCAGAGGAGTCTCCCAGGCCCTTGATCCCCGAAAAGCCGTAGACGATCCGCCCCTCAACAACGGTGAACAGCCGGTCAGAACGGTTGATGTCCGGAGGGTCGATGGGGATGCCCATCCGCCGGGTAACTTCAATGTATTCGGGGAGCTTGTCCTTGTCGGCGCTGCCGATTTCGTTGGTCAGGTTGGCGGCCATAAATTCCGCAGGGAAATTGGCCTTAAGCCAGGCGGTCTGGTAGGAGAGGGTCGAATAGGCCGCCGCGTGGCTCTTGTTAAAGCCGTAATCCGCAAAGGGGACCAGTATCTCGTAGATCCGCCCCGCAGTTTCCGCAGAGAAGCCCTGTTTGACCGCCCCTTCCATGAAGGGGATTTTTTCCTTGTCGATGATCTCCCGCTTCTTCTTCCCCATGGCCCGGCGGAGCAGGTCCGCCTGTCCCATGCTGTAGCCGGCGATGATCTGGGCCACCTTCATAACCTGTTCCTGGTAGACGATGACCCCGTAGGTCTCCTTAAGCACCTCTTCCAGGGCAGGATCGGGGTACTTGATGGTCAGGGGATTCCACTTTGATTCAATGAACTGGGGGATGAACTGCATGGGGCCCGGACGGCCCAGGCTGGTCAGGGCGGTCAGTTCCCCAATGCTGGCGGGCTTTGCCCTCTTTAAAATATCCTTCCACCAGGTTTTTTCAAACTGGAATATACCTTCGTTTTTTTCCTCAGCCAGCATGGTATAAGTGGCCGGATCGTACTCATCTATTGTAGTGATATCGAAGTTTGCGTAGTCCCCGCCCCGGCGGCGGATCAGCTCCCCGGTGTGTTTGATCAGGTCCAGGGTTTTAAGCCCCAAAAAGTCCATCTTTACCAGACCGCAGTTTTCCAGAAAGCCCATGGTGTACTGGGTGGCGATGCCCCCGGTTTTGGGGTCCCGGTAGAGGGGGACAAAATCCTGGAGCGCCGACTTGCCGATCACCACCCCTGCGGCGTGGAGGCTGGAATGCCGGTTGAGCCCCTCCAGTTTCCGGGCCAGACTGAAGAGTTCGGTGTACCGGGGGGTCTGTTCCAGTTCCCCCAGTTTGGGCTCCGCCGCAATGGCCTTGCCCAGGGTGATCTTGGGGTCCTTGGGGATCAGTTTGGTGATCATCTCGGAATCGGAAAGGCTGATATCCAGTACCCGGGCCACATCCTTGATCACCTGCTTGGCCCCCAGGGTTCCAAAAGTGATGATTTGCCCCACCCGTTCCTTGCCGTATTTTTCGGTAACGTAGTCGATGACTTCGCTTCGCCGCTCATTGCAGAAGTCAACATCAAAGTCGGGCATGGAGATCCGTTCCGGGTTAAGGAAGCGTTCAAAAAGCAGGTTGTACTTGATGGGATCGATGTCGGTGATCCGCAGGGCGTAGGCCACGATGGACCCCGCGCCGGAACCCCGTCCGGGGCCCACGTCGATGCCCTGATCCTTGGCCCAGTTGATAAAGTCCGCCACGATAAGGAAGTAGCCGGTAAAATTCATCTTGATAATGACATCAAGCTCGTATTCCATCCGTTCCTGGAGTTCCTTCCAATGGGCGGGTTCTTCCGCCTTTACCCGGGCGTACCGTTTTTCGATACCCTCTGCGGTATGCCGCCGCAGATATTCATTGGCGTCCGCATAGCCTGGGGGGATTTTAAATTCCGGCAGGTACTGGGGCAGGTCTTTAGTTTTAACGCTGGGAACATCGGTTATGCAGCGCTCGGCGATCCGCACCGTATTGGCAATGGCCTCGGGGTATTCGGGAAAGAGGGCGGCCATCTCGTCGCCGCTTTTCAGGTAGAACTGGTCCCCGTAGTAACGCTTCCGCCTTTCATCGCTGCGGAGCCTTCCGGTGCCGATGCAGAGGAGGGTGTCGTGGGCTGCGGCGTCCTCCCGGGTAAGGTAGTGGACATCGTTGGTGGCCACCAGGGGAATGCCGGTACGCCGGGCAATGCCGGCGATGGCTTCGTTTATCTGTGCCTGGGACAGGGAACCCCGCAGGGTCTCCGCCGGGATACCGTGGTCCTGGATTTCCAGGAAAAAGTTGTCCTCCCCAAAGAGGTCCCGGTAAGCCCGGGCCTTCTGCTCAGCATCCTTAATCTTCCCCGCCTGGATGAGCTTGGGAATTTCCCCGGAAACGCAGGCCGAAAGGGCAATGAGCCCCCCGTGGTATTTGGCCAGGAGTTCCTCGTCTATCCGGGGGCGGTAGTAGAACCCTTCGGTATAGGCAAAGGAGCAGAGTTTTACCAGATTCAGGTAGCCCTCCCGGTTCGAGGCCAGCAGGACCAGGTGGTAGTATTTGTTATCCCCCTCGGAGCCCTGCTTGTCAAAACGGGAATTAGGGGAAACATAGACTTCGCAGCCAATGATGGGATGGATGGGGTTTTTCCGCTTATCATGCTCCCCCTTTTCGTTGATGGTTTCTTTGCCGGTGGCCAGGAATTCCATGGCCCCGAACATGTTGCCGTGGTCCGTCAGGGCAAGGTGCTTCATCCCCAGCTCTTCGGCCCGGTCGGCCAGGGCCATCACCGAAACAGCGGCGTCCTGCAGGGAAAAATCCGAATGGACGTGGAGGTGTACAAAATCAGTTGCCATAATTCGAGGATACCCCCAAACCCGCTTACCCGGCAACTCCCCTGCGGATACAGGAGTGGCTTTTTTAATCATTTTGGTATATACTGTTTTACCATGGCAGATGTGGAATTTCTTGCGCTGGAATATATCTGGAAACTTCTTAAGGAAGAGAGGGTTCCCGAATTGGAGGGGGAACTGAAGGATATTCTCCTTTTGCAGGACATTCAGCATGAGCTTAAGGCCCTAAAAGATCTGGCGGACAGCCTGCGGGACGAGATAAACCTGCGTAATTTAAGCATGACCGCCCTCCAGGAACGGGAATCCCGGTTCAGGTACCAGGCAAGCCACGATCCCCTGACAAACGCATTGAACCGCCGTTCTTTTATGAGCAGGGCCAGCCTTGAATTAAGGACTTTCCAGGCTCTGGGGGCGCCCTGCGGCATCGTGATGATAGACCTCGATCATTTCAAGATTTTTAATGATACTTGGGGACATCAGGCGGGAGACAGAGCCCTGCGGCATGTGGTGACGGTTGTCAGCTCCCTGTTACGGAAAAACGACTTTCTGGGCCGTTACGGCGGTGAGGAATTTGTCTTTTTCTTCGGCCATGTGGACCGGAATACCGGGATTTCCATCGCCGAACGGATGCGGGAAGCCATCGCCGGAGCCCCCATCCAGCTTGCATTCACCCGGGTGTCCATTACCGCCAGTTTCGGGGTCTGCATAGCAGATAATTTTGAAAAGAGATCAAATTTCTCCGCAAGCCCGGAACTCTCCGCCGGGACCGGGGACCCCGCTTCCCCTCCGGATCTTATGAAAAGCCTGGATGCCCTGGACTCCAGGTCCGGGGCGGCTGAAAGTTCCGGAATTTCCCTGGAAGTCCTTATACACAATGCGGACCAGGCTCTCTACCGGGCAAAATCGGAAGGCCGGAACCGGGTTGTATGTTTTGACTTTAATGCTGCCAAAAATTAAGTTCTGTAAGGGCGTTATTTTTATGAAAATAGAACTGTTCACCTTTTGTGACTTTGCCCAGGAAAACGGCGGCAAGCTTACTATCGTGGGAACCTTCGACACGATCATCTCCCGGAATTTCCCCTGCGTACATCCCCAGCTTTCGGTGGTGATCCGCCTGCGTTTTGATCTCTGGGAATTTTCCAACCACAGCTTCCGCATCGAAACCCGTGACCTGGACGGTGAAATGAGCATGGAAACCATCACCGGCAATGTGGAAGTAAAAGGCGTAGGAAACGCCACCGCCGTCTCCCATCTGGTTTTTACGATCTCCAACATCCACTTCAACAGCAGCGGTGTGGTCAACTTTGTGCTCTACATTGATGACAAGGAGCTGAATTCGATACCGCTGTATATTCGCAAAGGCTAAGATCGTCATGGGGGAAAAATGTCAAAATTTGGACATGAGAGAAATACATACAGAAGTACCCCTGCTGCCTCTGGATTTACGCAATATTGAAACATTAGCTATTTTACGAATAGTGAATTGATGGAGATATCGAAGAAGTGATGCGGTGAGTTTACCAATATATCCACTGCCCGCTTAAAGGCGCGCCCCTCTTTGCAGCAACACTAAATCCGCAATCACCAGCGCCGCCATGGCCTCCACCACCGGCGCCGCCCGGGGCGCGATACAGGCGTCGTGGCGGCCCTGGATAACCAGGTCCCGCGCATCACCCTGCCGGTTGACCGTCTGCTGTTTTTTGCCGATCGAAGGGACCGGTTTAAAGGCCACGGTAAATTCCAGCGGCATGCCATTGGAGATGCCCCCCAGGACACCCCCCGCATTGTTATGCGCCCAGCGGACCGGCGGCACATTGGGCGGCAGTGGTATGGATGCCGGGGGCAGTTCCGGGAACAGCCCCGGCGCTGAGACAGGGCTGTCGTTCAGTTCTGAACCGAGGCCGGAGGCGGCGGCAAAGCCTGCGCCGAACTCAATGCCCTTGGCGGCCCCCAGTGACAGCATTGCTGCGGCAAGCCGGGCATCCAGCTTGTCAAAGACCGGTTCCCCAAGGCCGGGGGGCAGGTTTTTAACCAGGCAGGAAACGGCGCAGCCCGCGCTGTCCCCCTCAGCCCTGATGCCTTCGAGTTTTTCCAGCGCCTGTTGGGCAATTTCCCGGTGGGGAATCCGCAGGGGGTTTTGTTCAATTTCGTTCCAGTCAAAGCCCTTGCCCCCGGGGCCGGGAACGGCGATACCCGCAGCGGCGGAGGTCCAGGCCCGGATCTCAATGTTCAAAGTGGTAAGGAAAATTTTTGCCACCGCCCCGGCGGCGACCCGGCCCAGGGTTTCCCGGGCGGAACTGCGGCCCCCGCCCCGGTGGTCCCGAAAGCCGTACTTGGCTTCCCAGGTCCAGTCCGCATGGCCCGGCCGGTAGACATCCTTCAAATTATCGTAATCCCCGGAACGCTGATTGGTGTTCCGCACCAGAATGGCGATGGGGCTCCCCAGGGTTTTGCCTTCAAAGACCCCGGAAAGAATTTCAGGCTCATCAGTTTCAGTGCGGGAAGTGGAAGGCCCGCCGCCCCCGGGCCGCCTGCGCCGCAGTTCCGCTGCTATGTCCTCAAGGGTCAGCGGGAGCCCCGCAGGGCAGCCGTCTATGACGCAGCCCAAACCGGCGCCGTGGGATTCACCAAAAGTAGTAACTCTGAAAAGTTCGCCAAAGGTATTCCCGGCCATTATTTCAGCGCCTCAACTTCCCTGAGGGTAGGTGGCTCCGCCCCCTGACGGGAGCAGACCAGGGAGGCTGCCTTGTTGGCGAAGAAGAGGGCGTCGCGGAGTTCCGCTTCGGTCAGGGCGGCGATGGCGGCGTGGGACATTTTGCCCTTGAGTTCCAGAGCGGAGAGGAAGGCCCCGTGGAAGGTGTCGCCGGCGCCGATGGTGTCCACCACCGGGAGGTCCACCACGGGGGCGCTTACCCGCAGTACGCCGCCGTCATCTTTGCGGAGCAGGGCCATGGCGCCATCGGGACCCAGGGTGCTTACCGCAAGCCGGGGGCCAAAGCCCAGAACTTTTTCCAGGGATTTTTCCAATCCCTTTTCCCGGGAAACAAGATCGGGGTAGATGAATTCAAAATCCGCCCCGGAAATTTTTGCGATGGTCACCGCCCCCAGCCATTTTTCAAAACGCCGCACGTAGGCCGCCTGATCGTTTATCATGAAGGGCCGGATATTGGGGTCGAATGAAATAACCGGCCCATCGGCGCCCCGGTCGTGTTCTTGCAGAATCAGGGATTCGATGGTGGAGGCCACGGGCTCCATGGTCATAGCGATGGAGCCGAAGAGGATGCACCGGGTGTCCGGGGGAAGTTTGCCGCCGGGGATTTTTTCCGCAAGGTCCGCCGCGGAAAAGGAACGGTCCGCAGTCCCCTCGGTATAAAAGACGTATTGGGGTTCCCGGCCCTTTTCCAGTTTGACAAAGGCCAGGGTGGAATTCTGATCCGAGCGGACCATCAGGTCATCCCCCACATTATTTTCCGCAAGGCGCTTCATCAGAATTTCCCCAAAGAAGTCCCGGGAAAGGCGGCCCAGGAATTTTACCGGCACCCCAAGCCGGCCGATGGCAATGGCGGTATTGTAGGGGCTGCCCCCGGGGAGGGGCAGGAAAGCCCCGTCCCGGCGGACCATATCGATAAGAGCTTCGCCGCAGCAGATTATCATAGTACTACTCCTTAAAATAATAGAATAATATAGAACTTAATCTCAACATCAAACCCCACGGATAAATTGCAGGATTGCCGCTGCGGTATCTTCCGGTTTTTCCTGGTGGGGCAGATGGCCTGCGCCGGGGATTACCCTAAAGGCCGCATCGGGCCGCAGATCGCGGAGGGGAGCCGCCGCGGCGGGGGGAAAGAGGGGGTCCCGTTCCCCCCAGAGGATCAGGACCTTGCCGGAGAAGGCCTTGAGGCTGCGGCCGAAGGTGCTTTCCCCGGTCACGTTTGCCCAGATCATGCTGCGGTAGGAGCTGAAATAGGCCTTTGCCTGGGGGCCGCTGTGTACCCTGGCAATGACCCGTTCCCGCAGAAAGTCCCTGTCGGCCTGGGCCAATTTTTCAAAATCCCCGTAGTAGCCAAAGAGGGAACGGTAAGCCCCTTCGTGATCCTTTTGCAGCGCCCGGTACCACTTGGGCCCCAGAATGGGGAGGGCGCCGCTTAATGAGCCAAGATCGGCCTGCATTTTCAGGGGCAGGCCCCCGTCGATAAGTACCAGGGCCTTTACCAGGTCCGGCCTTTTTGCCGCCGCATCCTGAACCACCGCGCCCCCCATGGAATTCCCCACCAGCACCGCGGGCCTTGCCGCGCTTGCGGCGCCCGTTTCTTCCAGGAGCCTGCACACCGCTTCGGCATGGCGTTTCAGGTTGACCCTGCCATGGGCTGCAGACCTTCCGAAGCCGGGCAGGTCCACCGCCAGGCTGCGGCAGCCGGCCTCTGTAAGCAGGGGGACCAGATGCCGCCATGAATCGGCCTCGTCCCCCAGGCCGTGTACCAGGATGATCGCCGGCGCAGTCGAAGCCGTTTTATTCGGCGAATCGCCCTTTGCCTGCGAATCGTAGTAAAAAAGGGTATCGGCTTTCCCCAGGGAAAGGGTCTGCGCGCTGTCCGCCAGGGCGGGCCAGGGTTTCATTTCATATAATGTGGATTTCATACTTTGACTATAGATCACATTCCCTTTTTAAAACAGGAATTTGCCCTTGCTTTTTGTTCTATACATCTGTATAGTGATTCTATGGCAGGCGCGGTACAGGGCCAGATTGACCGGTCTACAGACCTGGGTGAAAAAATATCGATCCTCGCGGGGGCGGCAAAGTTCGACGCCTCCTGCGCTTCTTCCGGCAGCGATGGCAAGACGGGGAAGGGCGGCTTTGGCAAGAACCGTTTCGGTTCAAGCATCCCCGCCGGAATCTGCCACAGCTGGACCGAGGACGGCCGCTGCGTCAGCCTCCTCAAAGTGCTCTTCTCCAATGTGTGTCGCTTCGACTGCGCCTACTGCGTGAACCGCGCCTCCGCAGACACCAAACGGTCCTCCTTCACCGTGAACGAACTGGTGGAACTTACCTGCGAATTTTACCGGCGTAACTATATTGAGGGCCTCTTTCTTTCATCGGGGATCTTTGCCGACCCGGACATCGTGATGGAAAAACTGATCGAGACCGCAAAGAAACTGCGCACCGAAGCGGGTTACGGCGGCTACATCCACCTTAAAATTATCCCCGGCACGGGGGAAAAACTGATCCGGGAGGCGGGGCTCTGGGCGGACCGGCTCAGCGCCAACATCGAACTCCCCACCGACAAGAGCCTGCAAACCCTGGCCCCCCAGAAATCGGGAAAGGTGATCTTTGGGGCCATGGACAACTTTTCCGGCCTCAGTTCCCAGTTCGAGGAGGACCGGCGGCGGATCAAAAGCACCCCGGCCTTTGCCCCGGCGGGGCAGAGTACCCAGCTTATCGTGGGCGCCACCGCCGAGGACGACCGGACCATCATCAACCTTTCCGGTTCCCTCTACCACAAGTTTTCCCTGCGCCGGGTCTACTACTCCGCCTTCATCCCCGTGGGTGTCAACGGCCGCCCCGGCATAAGCGATCCCCGGCTTCCGGACATTCCCGGCCCGCCCCTGGTCCGGGAACACCGGCTCTACCAGGCGGACTGGCTCCTGCGCTTCTACCATTTCAGCGCCGCCGAAATCCTCGACGAAGGGAGCCCCTTCCTGGACATCCACATCGATCCCAAAACCGCCTGGGCCCTCAAGCACCTGGAATTCTTCCCCGTAGAAATAAGCCGCGCCGATTACGAAACCCTGCTGCGGGTCCCCGGCATCGGCGCCAAAACCGCCCGGCGTATCATCGAAACCCGCCGCTCCCGTAGCCTCACTTTCGACAGCCTCCGCCGCCTTGGCGCCGTGATAAAGCGCGCCCGTTACTTCATCACCTGCTCCGGCGCCTTCATCGACAAGCCCGAAGACCCCCGTCGCATCCGCCGTCTGCTGTCGGATCAGGACGGGGCGGGACTGCAGCTGCCGCTGTTTGAGTTTTGATAGTACACGATAATGGACTTGTTCAACAACCCGGTTGGTTGTTGAACAAGTCCATTATTGAGTTTTTGCTTGAAGGGAGAACAGCGAAGTTTTAATTGTTTAACTACGAGATATAAATGCAATTAATTGCGTTTAATGATGATATAACAATAACAATAAAATATACTTGACAAAAATATAAAAAAGGCTATTATAAAATAATAAGGAGGAACCTTATGAAGATACCCTTTGACATTATGCCATTTTTAAGCTATTCCGGTTGTGCCGAAGAAGCTGTGAACTATTATATTTCAATTTTTCCCAATTCAAAAATTGAAGAAATTGAATATTTCAAAGAAGGGGAAAGAGGGGAAACCGGAAAAGTAAAAACTGTAATTTTTAAATTAATGGATAAACTTTTTCTGGCAATGGACATGGAAAAAAATGAATGCCCGGTTCAAAGCTGGCAGGTATCATTTTATATTAATTGTATCGATGAAAAAATCTTTGATAATATATTAAAAAAATTATCTGAAAATGGAACCGTTTTAATGGGACCGGAATCAGTTTTTAATATTCGCAAGGCATCATGGGTTACAGATAAATTTGGTATAACGTGGCAAATTATTTGGGAATAAAATTATAGTTGATAAAGTCCATCCGCTGCGGGAACTTAAAAAGTTATCGTAACCACTGTTCCTTGATCGCAAGAGCTTTTCAACGCCATTTTCCCTTTGTGGAGCAGGACAATATGCTTTACAATAGCAAGGCCAAGTCCTGTTCCTCCTGTTTTTTTGGAGCGGGATTTATCCACCCGGTAGAACCGCTCAAACACACGGCTTTGAGCATCGTCGGGGATACCAATTCCGGTATCGGCAATAGCGAGTTCAATCGTATCCTCACGTTGGGAAACAGTGACTAACACCGTTCCGCCGGGTTTGTTGTATTTTATGGCGTTATCAATCAAGTTATAAAACATCTCATATATCATAGAGCGCCCGGCTGACATTGAGGCGTCGCCAGAGATACTTACCGTAACCCTGTGTTCAGAGGCTTTTAACGAAAGCGCTTCTGCCGCTTCGGCGGCAATGGCAGAGAGGCTCACTTCTTCAAAGGTTTCGGCCCCTGTGTTCTCGTCCAGTTCGGAGATGAGGATAATATCCTCGATGAGCGCTATCAAACGGGCGGCTTCATCTTTAATCTTTCCGAAAAACGCATGATGATCGCTTTCCTTAACGATACCGTTATACAGCATTTCCGCATAACCATAGATGCTCGTAAGCGGCGTTTTTAACTCATGCGACACATTGGCCGAAAACTCCCGCCGCATTTGTTCAGCCATCATTTTTTCGGTTATATCGAGAAACAGTATAAGAGCGCCTGAGTCTGTTACCGGGCTAAAAAACACACGATACGATTTTCCGGAACGCCGGATGCTGAGTTCGCTCCGCTTGCCGGACAGCGCAGCCCTCACTTGTTCCAGCAGCTCAAGGTCCCTTATCAGCTCCAAAATATTTTTGCCGTCCATAGCGGTATCTGTTTCAAAAAGAGCCGCCGCGCTTTTGTTGACAGAAAGGATAAGGCCCTGCCTGTTGATTAGTATAATGCCCTCATTCATATTGTCCATAATTGCGCTAATCGTATCCGCGCGGCTCTGCAAATCCGAAAACTGCGCTGCAATATATTCACGCTGTTGCTCAATAGTCCGAATGAACGGGGCAAGCTCATCATAGGGCGGGGTAGATTCCGTGTTTAGCCTCATGTTTATATCGAAGTTATTTATGGGCGCAACAATTCGTTTTGTAATATTTCCCGCCAATAAATAGCCTGCGGCGAGAATGACAAAAATAATGCAGATAACCGCAGGCAGCACGCCTCTGAACATTCCCCAAATACTGCTTGTTGTCTTTGCTATACGCAATAGAGATCCATCCGCTAAGCGGACAGCATAATAATAAGTTTCCATGCCCAAGGTATCCGACAATCGACGGCTCTCACCCCAGCCTGTTTCAATCGCTTCCACAATTTCTTCCCGATCCAAATGGTTTGCTAAACCCTCTGTACCAACCGTATTATCAAATGCGACTATTCCATCCGGGTGAATCAAAGTGATACGCATATCATTGGGTTTGAAAATAATAAGCTTCTGCATGGCGGTTTGTGTATCGGCGTTTCTGAACAGGTCTGCCCGCTCCCTAAGTTCGTTTTTTACGATCCCCGAAAACTGGTTGTAAAACACAAAACAGAGCGCCGCCGCCACAAGCACAAGGCTGATTACCGTCAGCAGTATCATATCGACAAAAATACGCTTTTTCAAAAATCACCCCTCTATCTTGTAACCGACATTTCGCACCGTTTTGATGATACCGCCTGCCGTCCCCATCTTTTTCCGCAGGGATTTGATGTGCATATCAACGGTACGAGTCTCGCCTGAGTAATCAAAGCCCCAAACCTGATTGAGCAATGTATCGCGCCTTAAAACAATTCCCTTATTGTGCATCAAGTAGTAAAGTAGTTCAAACTCTCTATAGGTAAGGACTATTTCTTCATTTCCCGCAAATACTACACGCCTGTCGCTATGAAGTGTGACGCTGCCGACTTTGACTTCGCCGGGCTTATCCGCATCGCTTTCACACCTGCGAAGCACAGCCTTCACCCTTGATATGGCTTCCATTACGGAAAACGGCTTTGTAATGTAGTCATCCGCTCCTAAATCAAGCCCCTTGATACGGTCAAGCTCCGCGCCCTTTGCGGTGAGCATGATAACAGGGATGCGCTTCGTCTTTTCAGCGTGTTTCAACTTTTTTAATATGGATATGCCGTCTTCTCCGGGCAGCATGATGTCCAGCAGAACAAGTGAGGGCGCCTCTTTTAGCAAAGGAGCGTAAAACGCCTCGCCGCAGGTAAAGCCCTCCGCTTCAAATCCGGCTGTGGTCAACGCGTACAGTACCATTTCACGGATATTGTCGTCATCTTCAACAATAAATACTTTTTGCATGAATTTCGGTGTCACTGCGCCCCATTATTCCAGTTCGTTGAGGTATTCTTCCCCGTGAATTCCAACGAGGCAGCCTTTAGAAGGGTCGGGCATAATGTCAAGCAGTTCCATGGCGGTAATTGAAAGCAGATTGTTCGCTCCCGGGGGCGCAATGGCGGCGTCCAGCTCGATTCTGCGGTCGCGCCAGATGATTTCCATTTGGCCGGACACGTCCATACGGGCCGGCTGCCCGCCAGCCAGCTTGAAGGTCTGTTCGCCTTTCTTGCGAAGTCCTAATCGCTCAAAAACATCTCTGGTGATAACATTCCGGTGCGCCCCGGTATCGACCTTAAAATGCACCGTGGTTTGACGCACTTCCGATTCTTTGATGCGCCCCCGGCTGAAATCAGATACATCCTCAGAGTTTCTGACTACCAAATCTTCATAAACAGTCATAGAGTCTCCTTCATAAGGATGAGTATACTATAAACAGCACAATTATGCTACCTACTGCGCCGTAATCAATGCTGGTAACGCCGGCGGCTTTAGACTGTAGGCTGGCGGTTCCAGGGGGAAGTCCGGCAATAAAACGGTGCACCACAGAAAACATATCGTATCTGCAATTTATACCATTACAGCATTGGGATAACTTTGATAAATCTTGCCATTGATTTCTTTACCATTAGCGTGTTTGTTGCGTTTTTTACCATCACTACCCCATGTTCCCCATTGCTTAAAGAAAAAAGCAACATTTTGTGCTTCACATTGGCATTGAACATTATGTAACCATGTGGGATCCATTTTTCGCGCATTCGCCCCGCTTTCACCGCCTACGATAACCCAATGAATATCTGTCAAATCTAAAATACCAACATCACCAATTAAAGGCTCAATAGACAAAAATCTGATAGATGCATTAATTTCTCGCAAAACATCTATTCTGTCCTTAACATCAGCATTTTCAACAGTTACACCCAACCAAACATTGTTTGGTACGTCGCGTGTTGCAAAATAGCGTTTAAGCTTTTTTTCACGCTTAGTAAGTATCTGGTAATGATGTTGAGGCGTTTCGATAATAATTTTAAATAGCTTATCAAGAAAATCAAAAGTCATATTTTCATGAAACAAATCACTCATTGAGTTTACAAAAAAAATGGTCGGTTTTTTTATTAAACAGGGCTGTTTCAACCGTTCTGGTAAAATACAAAACTCAAAACCGTTTTCATAACCGTGCGCACCCATTGCTTGAAGCCGCCGTGCCATAACTTCCGCATAACAATTTTTACAACCTGCACTAACTTTTGTACAGCCAACAGACGGATTCCATGTAGCTTCTGTCCATTCAATCTTTGTTGTTTTCATGATATTGCCTCCAAGACAAATTTTACTACATCTTCTCTTTGGGTTAAATAAAATGATTTTTTTCTTGCTTCTAAACCACTATTGATAACATACACTTTGAAATTGTTTTTTTCTGATTGCCAGCGTTCAAATATTGCATTTGTGTGCTTTGGCAAGAATTCATTTTCAAGCGTAAAATTGTAAATCTGTTGATTTGTTTTCGGGTTTGTTAAATAATTTAACAGCATATTCTCCAAACGCTTAAAACTTTCATTTTTTGATTGCTCGTCAAGTATTTCATCAAACAAGCCAGGACTTTCAGGTTGTGTAAATCCCCTGCCTGCCTTGTCATCTAATTCCCATTTAACCTCAAGGATTTTTTCAAATCCATATTTATGCGAAGTCATAAAAAACAAGGCAAAATAATTTGTCTTATCTCTTTCGATATAATAAGAAGTAGTGAAGAATTTATCGTTGTATTTCAACGCTTTTGATATGTTTTGTATATAATCCATCACAGACAATTTTTCTGTTCGCATTTTGTGACTTACAGCGAAAAAGCTGTTAATAAATTCACGCAAAGGCGCATATTGAGCAGTATATTCATCTTTCATTGCCGCTTGTGTAAACCGGTGCATATGTGATATTGGTAAAAACAAAATAACTTCTGTCTTCCCATTCTCCATTAATTTGTAAAGAATATCATTTCTAATATTTTTGTACCCGTATGGGTCTATGAATATAAGATTTCTTGTATTTGTAGAGGTTTGTGATACACGATTGTAAACTTCTGCAAACATTTTTTCAACATCAAGATTAAAATATTCAACGTTACATGTTTTATTATTTTGAGCTTCTATGTATGTCCTTACTCTATTTATCTTATCAATTTCAATATCATTGATAATCAGTGATATTCGAGTATTGTTACACGTTACTTTTATTATATCATCAAAAGCAACAACAGGACTTCCTTTTTTCCCATCTTCATAAACACCTGTCCCGCAGAACACATCAAAAATATTGATTTGATTTATATATTGAGATTTACAAAGTATCTGTAAATACCGGCCGAGATATGCTGAATAAAATTCAACTTTTGCCTGAGAATGAATTTGCATTGTATTTTTCACATCTGTTTTGCTCATATTGACATTTTCCTCCTACTCCTTCAAAAACCCATACTCATACACCTTCGGCTGTATCTTCACCGTGAGCGTTTTAAGCGCACCGCGTAATATGGCAAGAAGTGCATTGTAAGTTTCGTCTGTTGACTTGGTATTCATCGTGCCGCTTTCTTTGCGCCCCTGAAAGTATTCCCGAATGTCATAATACGAAGCGTTGACCGGAACAGTGTTATTGTTCTTTATTATGGCGTGATAGTATTTCCAAAGTTCTTTTCCCGCATCCAGCACGGCGGCGGCTTCACCGCTCAGAGTGCGACCTTTAAGAAAGTTGCTCATAAAGTTTGATTCAAACTTTTCCCGTGCGCCTACTTCTTTTTCGGTAAAGGGTATCCAATGATTAACGCCGTATTGTGATTGGATACTATTTTTTGAATGAAACAACGTATATATCAAACAATCATTTTGAAACTCTGTATCAACTTTATATCCATTATTTGGATAAAGAAATTGGTCATTGTGGTTTATCCAAGTATGCTCAAAACAATGACGAACGAAAAAATAAATCGATATTTCAATAACATTGTTGCCGTTAATCCAAATACCTCGAGGATTAGGAAGTTGCTCTTTGCTGTTGCAAATATAAACAATATTATTGTGTTGAAAATCGTTGCCATTTATACCGTCCATATAACCGATAGCTGTTTTATCATACTCAATTTTAAATTCAGAAATCCATTTATTTATAAATTGAGATTTAGTTATGGCAAAGAAAGTTTTGTTCGAGATGAATTCATTGTTCTCATCAACCACATCTACAATGATACTTTCAAATGATTCTTTTTTATTGGTGTCCCAGATTTTGAAACCTATTGGAAAACTACCGTTTACATTATCAAAGGTATTTGCTGGAACAACAAAACACTTTTCAAGTTTAGCTATGAAAAAACTGCGAAAATTATCAAAAGCGGAACCATTCAATGATTTCAATGTTGAGAATTCACCGATTTTGCTGCCAGCTATTTCAAAATATATGCGAGTAAGAAATAACGCAAACAATTCACGCCCAGCAGTTCCCACCACAGAACTATATTTCTCGTGTGTTTTCGATAGATTTACTCCAACTTTTCCAGTAACGGCTTTACTGGAAACTTCCGCATACGGCGGATTGATATATACGATGAGCTTCTTCCGTTTTTCCGGGTCGTCGATAATTTTTTTCAATTCTTCCGGCAGTTTGTCAAAACTGTCATTCAAAAAATCAAACTGAAAAACGTGTCCGCTTAACAGGTTCAGGTTTTCGTCAATGTCGATAAGGCTTTGCATGGTTTCCACATTCCCCTGTTCAACGTCGCTCGCCCACACGTTATATTCATTCGATAATCCGGCAAGCAAGTTTCCCGTCCCCGCCGCGCAGTCCCACACATAGTATTCGTCTTGCCAATTTTCACCAAACACTTTGGCGAGATATTCCTTTGACTTATCCGCCCAGATTTTCGGCGTAAAGAACGATCCTTTTACTTCACGGATATTTGTAGGAACTAAAAGATCGCGCCGGTCAATGATGTACTGTCGATACTCAAGCGCAGGCGGACGCTCGTATCTGTTCCAAAAACGGCTATACGCCGCGCCGTCATCGGTAAAACCAATATCAGACGAAAAAAGACGTCCGCTAATGTTTTCCTGAAACTTGTAATTATCGTTTTTCAAAACGATTTTCAGTTTTTCCGTTATCGTATTTCCACCGTCACTCATAACATCGGCACGGTAAAAATCACAATCAAGAATACCCTTTTGCTTGAACTCCGTCCATTCCGTTTTTGGAATATTGATAAATGGCTTTACTTCTTTTACCCATTTAATAAAAATCTGCACAAAATTATCTTTTGTGATAGGGCTTTTGATTGAAGTCGATGCACCCGCTACAAAATGCGTTTTGATAAATTCTATTATTTCCCTGTCATCGCCGCCAAAGTTATAGACCGCAATTTTTGCGCCGATCAATTTTGTAACTTTTTCCCGCGCCTTTTGAAAATCCGGTGTTTCATGGTTACTCGGTGTGGTGTTCCAGTTAAAATCGGTTTCGTTAAAAATCGGCAGCATGTCGTGGAACGACACAAAGGCAATCCGTGCCTCATCAAAACAACCGAGCCACGGCGGCGCTAAATGTTCGCCCTTTTCGTAGGTTTTCTTACAGGTGAGAATGAGCTGGGTAAACATATCAAAAACATCATGGGCGCCCTTTTTCGCTTCCGCCCACAAGTAATGTTTTGAACTGCCTACCCCATCGCTAAAAAGGTCTGTACGCGTTTTCTTGTCGGTGATTACGAAGTCGATATTGTCGATATTCGGTTCATAGCCGAATTTAGGGAAATAATCATCATGGACAAGCCCTTTTAGGGTTTCTTCCTTCTGTATACCGCTATATGTTGGCATTTTGCCCCTCTCCAAAACGTTATGTGTTGATTTTACTATAGAATAGTCTGTTTTTCAAGAGGGCGGCGGATTTTTCTCCCGCCTATAAAACCTGCGTGTCCTTATGCTTGCCCGTAATGGAGAATATGACCCACTCGGCAATATTGACCGCATGATCGCCGATGCGTTCAAAGTATTTGGCAATCTGCAGGAGGTCAAGGGCCTGTTCGCCGTTTTGTACATCCTCGCGGATTAACTGTATCATATCCTTTTTCACGATGTCAAACAAATCGTCCACAGCATTATCGGAGACAATGACCGCCTGCGCCAGAGCCAAATCCTTTTTGACAAAGGCATCAATACTGTCTGTCACCATTTTTATTGTTGCATCCGCCATTTGCGGGATATGCCTGAGGTTGATGATATATTTCCGTCCGGTCAGATATACGCAGAGTTCCGAAATATCGGCGGCCTGATCGCCGATACGCTCCATGTCGGTAATCATTTTCAACGCCGTGGAAACCTGACGTAAATCCCGTGCCACCGGTTGTTGATTCATAAGCAGCTTTAAGCAAAGCCCTTCGATTTCCTTTTCCTTGTCATCTATTATGTCGTCGTCTGCAATGATTTTTTGAGCCGACTCCACATCCTGTTCTTCAAGAGCCTTTACCGCCTTCGCTATTGTCTGTTCAATAAGAGCGCCCATTTCAATCAGGCTGTTATTCAACTGTGTAAGCTGTTCGTCAAAACGACTGCGCATCATCCAAACCTCCCCGTAATGTAATCCTCTGTCCGCTTATCCTGCGGCAGGGCGAATAGGGCGCCGGTGTCCGTGTACTCGACCACCTCCCCAAGTAGAAAAAACGCTGTTTTATCGCTGATTCGGGTAGCTTGCTGCATATTATGGGTCACGATAATGATACTGTACTTTTCCCGCAAGGTTAGCAGCAGTTCCTCGATTTTGCCGGTGGAAATAGGGTCAAGGGCACTTGTGGGCTCGTCCATCAGCAGCACCTCAGGCGATACGGCAAGGGCCCGCGCAATGCAGAGCCGCTGCTGCTGTCCCCCCGACAAGCCCAACGCGGATTTTTTCAGCCTGTCCTTGACCTCGTCCCAAATCGCCGCGCCTTTCAGGGATTCCTCAACGATTTTGTCAAGCTCATACCGTGACTTTATGCCATGGGTTCGCGGGCCAAAGGCAATATTGTCGTATACGCTCATGGGGAAAGGATTGGGCTTTTGGAATACCATCCCCACGCGCTTTCGGAGTAGATTGATGTCCATGTTCCCATACACGTCTTCGCCAAACAAGCGCACATCGCCTGAAATTGTGCAGCCCTCTATCAAATCGTTCATGCGGTTGAGTGTCTTTAGGAGCGTTGACTTTCCACAGCCGGAGGGCCCGATAAACGCGGTTATCTTTCCGCTTTCAATTCCCATGGTGATGTTTTTGAGCGCCTGAAAATCGCCGTAAAACAAATCCAACGCTTGTATATCAAAACAGTTCACGCTTTGCCTCCAATCCGCCGGGCAAGTTTTGCGGATATGGTATTGATTAAAACCACAACAAGCAAAAGCACAACCGCTGTGGCGTAACCCTCGCCTGTGTGAAGTCCCTCACTGGAAAGAGCGTACATATGAACCGACAGGGTGCGCGCCGACTGCATGGGGTTTCGAGGTATCTGTGCCACGGTTCCGGCGGTATAAATCAGCGCCGCCGTTTCTCCCGCGATACGGCCGATGGAAAGGATTATTCCGGCCAGAATACCCGGCATCGCGGAGGGCAGCACAATGCGGAATACGGTGCGGAGCTTGCCCGCGCCCAGGCCGAAAGCCCCCTCGCGGTAGGTATCGGGAACCGCTTGCAGGGCTTCCTCACTTGAACGCATAATCAGCGGCAAAATCATAATTGACAGGGTAAACGCTCCCGCAAGCAGGGAAAATCCCCAGCCTAAAAAGGTGACAAAAAATAACATTCCAAACAGGCCGTATACAATGGAGGGGATGCCGGAAAGCGTTTCTGTGGTCACCCTCACTAACAGCACGGCTTTGTTGCCGCGTTTTGCGTATTCGACAAGATAAATCGCCGCGAAAACGCCGAGGGGCACGGCGATGACTAGGGACAGCAGTGTCATGATGACGGTAGAAATCATTGCGGGCATAAGCGACACGTTTTCGCTGTTGTAGTCAAGCGCAAAAAGTGACGGCTTGATATGGGGGACGCCTTTCACCAGGATGAAGCCCACAAGGAACAACAGCACAGAAAAGGTAAGCGCGGCGGCCGTCCATGTAGCAGCGCCCATAATCAACTCGGATGGCTTTTTACGCATAACCATAGATTTAGTGCGGTTCACCGCACATATAAATGGAAATGGAACTTGTTCCATCATTATGTTGCCCTCCGTTTCAGCGCCGAAAAACTTAAGTTTATGATCAGGATAAACACAAACAGAACAACACCAGTTGCGATCAATGCCTCCCGGTGCAGTTCCGCCGCATAGCCCATTTCAAGAACGATGTTTGCGGTAAGTGTGCGGACGCCTTTGAACAGGGACACCGGCATACGCGCCTGATTCCCCGCTACCATAATTACGGCCATAGTTTCGCCTATGGCCCGTCCTACCCCGAGGACAACCGCCGCAAGTACGCCGGATTTGGCGGCGGGGAGCAGTACAAAAAATACGCTGCGGTAATGCCCCGCGCCGAGGGCCAACGCGCCTTCGTAATAGTGTTCTGGAACAGCGCGCAACGCGCTCTCGGCAATGCCAATGATTGTGGGTAAAATCATAATACCGAGCAGGATAGAAGCCGATAAAATGCTGTTACCTGAAAGCGGAATAATGATCGCCATGCCGAAAAAGCCGTACACAACCGAGGGAATACCCGCGAGCAGTTCCACCCCCGGCTTGAGTAGAGAATAGAGTTTTTTCGGGCAGACACGGGCGAGAAAGATTGCCGCCAGTATGCCGATTGGAACGCCGATAAGGAGCGCCCCCGCCGTAACATACAGACTGCCAAGTATCATTGGAAATATTCCAAACACCGGGGGCGTGTCCGCCGGCGACCACTCTTTACCAAGCAAAAAATTGAACACCCCTATTTTCCCTGCCGCAGGGAGGCCGTTTGCAAACAAAAAAATACAGATTAAGGCGACCGCCAGTATGGAAGCAAGCGCCGATGCTAAAAACACGGCGCCCATGAGTTTTTCTCTCACCCTGCTCATTGAATCACATCACTCCATTTTACCATCTCACCGGTAAAGATGCCCTTTACCTGATCCTTTGTGAGATTCGTTACCGGATTTTCGTTGTTCACAATTACGGCGATTCCGTCAAGGGCAATCTGTGTTGCGGATAACACGGCAAGTTCGCTGTCCTTTAATTCCCGGCTTGCCATGCCGATGTCACAGGTACCGTCAATAGCGCCTGTCATACCGGCTGATGAATCGCTCATCTGAATTTCGATGTTGGTGTTTGGATTGAGGGCGATATACGCCTCTTTCAACTTTTCCATAATTGGTGTGACGGAAGAAGAACCCGCGACAACGATTTTGCCGGAGAGCCTGCTGCCGGTATAGGGCGGCGCGTTGTCAATAATCGCGATATAGCTTTTAGCTACAACCGCCTGACCTTCCGCCGACAAAATAAATGTGATGAAATCCGCGGCAAGCTCCTTCGGTTCGCCCCTGGTTGCAATGTTGAATGGCCGGGACACGGCATAGGCGCCGTTTTTTACATTTTCGGTAGATGCCTTTACGCCCTCAATATCCGCCGCTTTCACGGTACTGTTAAGCGATCCAAGTGAGATATAGCCGATAGCATACTTGTCTCCTGAAATGTTCGTCATCATTACATCAGTTTGTTTGGCGATAACGGCTTCTTTTGTGGTCATATCCTTTCTGCTTCCGTCACCGCCCCTGGCCTCAATGCCAAAAAGTTCAATGAACGCCCCCCGTGTGCCGGAGCCGTCCTCCCGGGATACAACGCCGATTGCCTTTGCTTTGTCAAAGGCCGCCGATTTTCCTCCGGTGCATCCCGCGAACACCACCGCAAGTACAAGTAGAATAGGGATTGTTTTCTTCATCATAATTTTCCTCCTGTTTCTGTTTTCTTAACTGAAAATATTGTGGGAATATATAATCTGACAGCAGTTTTATGTAAAAATTGTGTAAAATCGAAGCGCAGCGGTATAATGGCATTTGTTTTAAGAGGTGAAAGTCCGGGTCCCGGCTCTCCTCAAGACAGGGCATGGTTTCCTGCATAAACGGGGCAAGGTACTGTGGATACTGCGTATCCGACGCATTTATACCAGAAAAATTGC
>BNVE01000049.1 GCA_025997875.1 Spirochaetia bacterium | reverse complement strand
GCTATGCTTGCCCCGGTTCAATATTTCTCGCAGTGTTTTTTGTTCTTCGGCTGTCAATGTTACCCGGTATTTCTTTGTCATAGTTTCCCCTCTTACTATAACTAATACTCCATCTCATTCACATTGGTAATGGTGTCTACCTACTAGTTAGGGCAATTGGGTGGCCCCAAGAGAGCCCCGAGTGATGGGCATCCCGGCGTAAAGACCATCTGGATCGGGCTTATGAAACTCTATACCTTGCTTGCATATCGGGCGTATCTCTGAAGTGATTTTGTGGGTCAAGTTTAGAGCTCTGCTCCGGGGTATTTTAAGATTTTTCCGTAAATTACTTTCAAAATAGTTCTAATTGCTTGTTTTCATATATTGTCTCATATTCTTCGGGATTTCTCCCTTGATTTTTCACATATTGCGTGATTACCTTTTCATCTCCGTGCTCTCCGACTGTCCCTACGTAATATCCTTTGGTCCAGAATTCTCCTCCCATAATGATTTCTTTACCTCCGGACATGCCTCAAATATTTTCCTTGCCGTTATGCTTTTTATTTTCTGCACTATGCTTGCAGGGCTGTATGCCGGTACTGACTGTACCAGAAAATGCACATGGTCTTTTTCTGTCCCTATTTCTAAGAATTTTATCTCATATCGTTTCTCTATCTCAAGGCATATTTCTTTCAACTTCTTATCTACATCTTCTGTTATTACCGCTCTTCTATATTTTGCTGGACATACTATATGATACATTATTATACCCACTTTCCTTGGTTTATGTATTCTCTGGCTCATCCTCTCATTATACTCGTAATTTAAACCGGAGCAAGCTCCGGGGTATTAAACCAGATGCTTCGCAATAAAAAAACCGGCCCATATTTTCCCCTTCTGAAAGGTTCCGGAATCATCAAAACCCTTGGTTTTGTTGTTCCTATTACCCTTCATAACATAAAGTTAGGAAGAAAATATTTGCCGGTCTCTCCGGTAAAATACCCATTTTCTAATTCCTTGTAACACAAAGAATTAACTCACTTTGGGGAGTGAAGGATTCGAACCTACGAAGGCTGAGCCAACAGATTTACAGAATCACTTATCACGCCCATCAAAGCTTATTGCGCCTTATATTGAACCATTATGACCCAGTTTTCTAAAAAGTCAAGCCCAAAATGACCATTAAGGTGATTTTAGACTACCGAAGCGTACCCTGAACCAAAATCTATGTGCCACTTTTATGTGCCACTTTTTGGAAGGGCAGACCTGTTTGTAACAGGAGTTCGGTCGTTCTTGGCTCCACCTGCGCCAAGGGTCAATTCGATTTTTCTATTGCCGGAAGCCCTAAAAGAAGGTATACTGACAATTAAGAGGTATTTTTTGTCAGATACATACCAGTTGACCATTGAGCTTCCTCAAACCGTAAAAGACATACTGCCCGATGTTGCACAGGAAGCGAAACGGCTAATCGCCATGAAGCTCTATCAGAATGGCGGCGTAAGTGTTGCTTGGGCTTCAGAAGTCGCAGGCATGAATCGGGTTTCCTTCGCTAACCTTCTTGCAGATAATAACATCCCCATTCGACAGCAGACTTTCGAGCAGGTAATGAATGATGTAGAATCGCTTAAGCAGTTAAGGGACAAGCATTGCTCGTAGTCGCTGATGACGTGCGACGCCAAATGGCGGCGCAGTAAATCACTCCTACCGGCAAACGGTCCGCAGGGACGTATACAGGGCCGCTTATATCCCTGGCTGTAATTGGCCAGCTTAATCTTCTGGATGCGCTATATTTCAATATAGCAATACCCTCTGCGGTCTGGCATGAACTTGAGAGCCATATCGACAGGCTATCCATTCCTGATGCAAGGCGTTTTCAGGATAATGTCATCCCGATTAAAGAGTACAAGGTTATAGATACCAAACTTGGGCTTGGGGAAAAAGAAGCTATTCTTTTATATGACCAAATTCACGCTGACCGTCTACTTATTGAGGATAATGATGCCCGCATATTTGCAGAATCAAGAGGTATTCGTTGTACCGGAACCCTGGCTGTATTGATTGATGCTAAAGATGAACATCTTATTCCTGCACTCCGCCCCTTGTTTTCTGAGCTTCTCGCTAAGGAACGCTATTTTTCTATTTCCCTTTTAAATCAAATCCTCACCGATAATAATGAAACACGTTTATAATATCGTCCCATAAGATATAGTTACCGGTAACTATATAACCAAAAATAAGACAGAGTTCTCCCTTTTAAAGCCCATTATATCAAATCCTCTGCATTTGGAGGCAAACGGAACCCATTGGTTCTGAGCTTAACAATTACTGAATGAAAATCCGGGATAAAGCCCTTTTTATATGTCTGAATCAGAACACCCAAGGTACCGGTGATTTCTAGCCCCAGGCTCATTGCGAACTGCCGGGCTTCAAAATCATCCAGAATGACCAGGGAACTTTCCGTCTCCATAGCCAGGGCGATTGAACTTGATTCCCCAAGGTCGATGTATTGATTGTAAGCGGCTACTTTCTGTGTATCCTCTACCGCTTTGACGATAATCCAGCTTGGTAACAATTCCCCATATTCAGCGGCCACTTGTGGAGTGATGGTGACAGACCGGTATACTTGCTGTAATACATCAAGGAGCCCTATATTCGTCAGACCGATTAAGCAACTCGTATCCGAGATGATGACATGAGCCTTCACAGGTATTTTTGGGCATTCGCCACTTCCATCCGTACATCGCGGTCAAATAGACCCCTATCGGATTCAGGAACCGGGATCGCCTTCACCGCGTCCGCCGGGTTTCGGGGGATGATATTCTCCCGCATGGCCTGATTCAGCGCCATACGAACGGCTTGAGAGTAGCTCGCGGCGCTTGCCTGGGTTAAACCGGTATCATGTTCCATGTGTTCCTGAAAATTCCGTATCCACTTCTCATTTACTTCACCCAGGCTTATCAATGCCCCACCTGAGTATTCCCGCAGATATTTGAGTACACGGGGCACCCGGTCATTGTTTGATCTGGTCTTGGCCATTTCTTCGAGGTAGGAATAGAGGGTCCGGCGGCTCCCTACATGGTCAAGCACATTCCATTCCCCTGAGAATAGTTGCTGCTCCCGTTTTGCCTTTGCGACCCTAGCAAGCCGCATGACTTCCTTTTTTTCAATGGGATTATCGGGAATAACCAAATTCAGCGCATCCCATTGACGCTGCCCCTGGTGATAAATGTCTAAATACAACTTTCCCCGTTTCTCCCTTATATTGACGCCCATTTTTTACCCCTAAACCGTTCTACTTTCTTTTAAATCTGTCTACACGGTGTCTACAAAAAAAGGTAAAATATGGTCAAGAAAAGGTCAAGAAGTAAAAAAATAAAAATCCATAATTCGTTATAGAGTAATGAATTAGTATAACAAGGTCAAACAAAGGAAAACAAAAAAACCTACTCCACATTCCTTAGTTGTTCCCTCACATTCTCAAGGGAGTTCTTCATATCCACCACCGCACGGCTTACTTCGAGGATGGGGGTCTTGGAGCCGATGGTGTTGATCTCCCGGTTTATCTCCTGACAGAGGAAATCGAGTTTTTTGCCCGGGCTGGGGTTCCGCTCCGTTTCGGCCCTGAATTCCGCCAGATGGGAGGAAAGCCGGGAAAGTTCTTCCGAGATGGTGTACTTCATCAACAGTACCGCTGTTTCCGCAAGGATGCGGTTCTCGTCGATTTGGTTTCCCAGTACTTCGGCGAAACGGCTTTTCAGGTTTTCCTTTATGGAACTTTCAATTTGGGGAGCGAAGGAAGAAACGGTCTTGAGGGATGATTCCAGGATGGCAATATGGGAAAGGATATCCTCCTGGGTATGCCTGCCTTCCCTGACACGCTCGGCGTCAAAATCGTCAACGGCGTTTTTTAAGACCGGTTCTATCTGATCCCAATAGGAGCTGCCGGGGCTATGCTCCGGGCCCGAAGGGTGAAGGGTCCCCTCCTGGCGGATGGCGTCCCGGTTCCTTTCAATTTCCAGAACCCCCTCCATGCCCAGGATCATGGCGAGGCTTGGCTTCTCGTCAATTTGCAGGATATCCGCCACTTTTTGTATGGCCTCCCCATAGGCACGGACGGCTTCCTGATTCACCGCAACTTTTACCGGGGCGTTATGTTCCCGCAGGCGCAGGCTCACTTCAATCTTTCCCCTAACACAGCGGGAAGCGATATACTCCCGAACGGCGGTTTCCAGGGTCGAAAGCCAAGGGGGAAGGTTTACATAGATTTCCAGAAAGCGGCTGTTGTAGCTGCGGATTTCAACCGAAAGGGAGAAGTTGTTTTCCTGTACTTCCCGGTATGCGAAACCGGTCATGCTTTTCATCGGCCTGCTCCATTCTGATGCTTATAATATTCGTAGAGGCTGCCGCCGAGTTTCCAGTTGTCCCCGGCCCCCATGGTCACAAAAAGATCCCCCGCTTTGAGTATACCCTTTAACAGACCCGCCGCTTCAAGGGGTTCCTCAACGTAGAACACGTTGTTCCGCAAAGCCTTTGTCTTTTCTGCGAGGGTCTCCCCGGTCACGCCTCCGTGGTATTCTTCCCGTGCGGAACCGTAAATTTTGTGGAGGATCACCATGTCCGCCTTTTCAAATGAAGCGGCAAATGCATCCAGCAGGGAAGCGGTACGGGTATAGGTATGGGACATAAAACTTACGATGAGCCGCCTTTGGGGATAGAAGTCCTTTAAGCCCTCCAGTGTCGTATAAACAGCCGTTGGATGATGCCCGTAATCATCCATAAAAAGGATACCCCCCTCTTCGCCGATTATTTCTGAACGCCGCTTTGATCCACGGAAGTCCTCCAATGCCCTTCTGACATTTTCCCGCCGCTCTTCATTCCAGCCCTCACTATCATTCCCGCTGTTTTTACATTCACTGTTTCCATCTCCAAATTCTTTTCTTACCAGCGAAGAAGTCAGCGCCAGGGCTGCGGCGGCGTTGAGGGCTTCGTGTCGTCCTGGGATCCGCAGTTTCAGTTCCCCGGGAAAACCGGCAATGCGCATCACCGCCCGTTCATTTGAAACTTCGTATGATTCTATTCGATAGTCACCGGGGGCGCTAAAGCCGTAGGGAACAAGGGTGATGCCCCGGCCTTCCCTGTCAAGGGCGGCTGCGACTTCACGGGCCCCCGCATCGTCGGCGCAGTAAATAAGTTCCCCCCCTGCGGGAAGGAGGCGGCCGTATTCCATAAAGGCGTCCCGGATCAATTCGTAGGTTGGGTAATAATCCTGATGATCGCTTTCCACACTGGTAAGGATGATCCTGCGGGGATGGAACGAAAGGAAGTGCCTGCGGTATTCGCAGGTTTCTGCGACAAAATATTTTTTCCCCAGATTGAGGGTGGACCGGTCGTTAAAACCCTTGACGGCGCTGCCCACGAGGATTTGAGCAGGAAGCCCCGCTCCCCGGATAAGGGAGCCCGCCATGGCGGTGGTGGTGGTCTTTCCGTGAACCCCCGCGACAGCGGAAGAGTCGAAGCCCAGGGAATAATGTCCCAAGGCATCGGTGTATTTCAGAATGGGAATGCCCAGCCTTTGGGCCTCCGCCATTTCAGGATTGGTCTCGAAGGAATAGGCCGCCGAATAAATTACCAGATCAACAGGGGGCTCTATGTGTTCCGCCTGAAAGGATTCATGATAGGGGATACCCAGTTCCCGAAGGATGCTGTCGGTATAAAACACCTCATCCCGGTCGGAACCGCTTACCCTTATTCCCGAGTTGTGCATCAGCTCCGCAAGGGCGCACATGCCCGTCCCCTTGATGCCGATAAAATAAACCCGGGCGCCGCTTTGCAGTGCGGGCATACACGCCCTGTCGCAATCCATAGGTGATCATACCTTATGAAATACCCTTTTGCAACATACCCAAATTGATTTACAATCATGTCTATGGATGATTCAGTATCGATTAAGAGCTCCGCCGATGTTTTTGCCTGGATTGCCCGTTTTATCAATATGGAACGGGATCAGATGGATTCCCAGGCTTTCCGTCTGGACCGGATGAAGGCCCTTGCGGAAATCACCGGGCACCCTGAAAACGCCGCCCCGGCGATCCACGTGGCCGGGTCCAAGGGGAAGGGCTCTGTTACGGGGATGATCACCGCCATCCTGGAAGCGTCGGGCTTACGGACCGCCCGGTATACTTCCCCGGATGTGATGGAAAAACGGGAACGGATTACCCTGGGAAACAAATTTTTTGAAGAATCCGTCTACATTGAAGCGGGAAAGGAACTGGCAGCCGCCGAGGCGCAGCTGCGCCTCCATCAATATCCCGGGCGCGCCCTCCCTGATACTTCCATGGAGCCCACCTTTTTTGAACTCCTTACCCTCTACTTTTTCCTCTGCGCCCGGCAGGCCCGCTGCGACGCCATGGTGGTAGAAACCGGCATGGGGGGGCGGCTGGACGCAACCAATATTCTGGACCCCCTTGCTTCGGTAATCACCCTGATTGAGCTGGAACATACGGAAATTCTGGGGGACACCCTTGCCGCCATCGCCGGCGAAAAGGCGGGGATCATCAAAGCGGGGAAGCCCCTGATCCTTGCCTGGGAAGAGGATGAGGCACTGGCTATTTTCAAAAAACGGACGGTGGAAAAAAATTCGCAGCTTTTCTATTTTCCCGAGATCGCCGCAATAGATGATATGAAAATCACCAAGGAAGGAACCCGTTTTACCCTGCGTTTCCTGATGGAAGGTTTCTTCCCGGAACCCCTGGGGCTTTTTATCCCCGTGCCCGGAACCGTGCAGGCCCGGAACGCCGCCCTTGCGGTGATCGCCGCAAAAACCGCCTTTCCCAAAACCGAAAAAGAAGCGGTGCGGCAGGGGCTTGAAAATTTCACCCTCCCCGCCCGCTTTGAACGGATCCGGAAAAACCCCGACCTTGTCATTGACGGCGCCCATACCCCCAAAAGCGTTGAGCAATGCGGCCTTACTTTCTGTTCCCTTTACGGCGAGGGGGGCGTCCTTATCTTCGGCTGCGCCGCCGGCAAAAACGCCTCCGCCATGGCGGAGGCCCTTATCCCCCATTTTTCCTGCGTCATCATTACCACCCCCGGAACCTTCAAGAAAAGCAGCCCCGAAGAGGTCTACCGGATCTTTAAAGAAAAGGCGGGGGCAGACACAGAAGTACTGCTGATACCTGAAACAGAACAGGGGATTGAAAGGGCTCTGGCCTTGGGAAAGGAACGGGGGGCGGCTGTTCTGGGGACGGGGTCGTTTTATTTGGCGGCGGAGATTAGGCGGGTTCTTGTATAAGGGGGGGACTACGGTTGACGGCAAAAACTGAAAAAAGTGTATAAAAATACCTCGACCACTCATCATCGTAATTGATTTCTAAAATTTCTTTCTTAAGTTCAATCTCGGCAATCAACTCTTCCCCGGTAGGCCAATAAATTTCTGCCTTACTCCTCATCTCCCGTATCCGGCAGGATACGCTTTTTAATATCCTCCACGGAAGGCAGGGATTTTTTGTATTGTTTGGGGACTTTGCTCTGTGTTTTGTACTCGCTTACGCCGATAGGCTTGGTCATGTCTTTAAGGGAATATTCAGCGATAAGGTTATTCTTGGTCTTACAAAGCAAAATCCCGATAGAGGGGTTATCCGCTTCCGTTTTTAAAATATCATCAACAGCGGAAAGATAGAAATTCAGTTTTCCGGCGTATTCCGGCTCAAAATCTCCGGTCTTGAGTTCAATTACCACATAACAGCGCAGAACCAGATGATAAAACAACAGGTCGATATAAAAGTCCCTGCCGCCGACTTCAAGATGATACTGGTTGCCAATAAAGGCAAAGCCGGTTCCCAATTCCAGCAAAAAGCTGGTCATATTTTTTATCAGGCCGCTTTCAATTTCCCGTTCCAGCATACCTTCCTTGACGGGAATAAAATCAAAAATGTACGGGTCTTTCATGGTCTGAATGGCAAGCTCGCTTTGGGGCTTTAACAGGCGTTTCTTGTAGTTGCTGATTTTCTTGACCGCCTCCTGCCGCTGGTACAAACCGGATTCAATCTGATGGACAAGGACATCCCTTGACCATGAATTTTCTATGGTTTTCCTGACATACCATTCCCGCTGTTTTTCATCTTTTACCTTGTCCATGACGGCTATATTATGCCGCCAGGGGATTTGTGCAACGCAGCGTTGCACAAATTTAAGGTTCGGCCAGATTTTGGCAAGTTTTGCCATATACTTCAGGTTTCTGACGGAAAATCCGGTAGATTGGGGAAATTCGTGCTTAATATCTCGTGCAAGATTTTCAATGAATTTATTCCCCCATGCGGAACATTCGTTGATTGTACGCCCGATATTCCAGTAAAGCAAAATCAATTCACTGTTTGCACCTAGAACAGCCCGGTACTGCGCCGCCTTGATTTGGGACTTTATGGTGCTGGCTATGGACAGGTACTCGTTGTTATTTAACAGCATGAAAACTCCATCTTCTTCCTTTATTTTATCGTGAAACTCAGTAATAATAAAATCCTGTTCCTTCTTATCCTATACATATTTTTTATAGATCAAAATATATTCATAATTCATAGAGCTAACTGGTTTTTGACGCACATTAGATGTAACTTTTGGCGTTCTTTTCCTTGGAATAATTCTCATAGCAGAATCAATATTTTTGTAATTATTTTTTTCCATAAATTTTTTTGTAAGCGACACAAGGTTAATCTCAATTCTGTCAACAGTTCTATTTCCCAATGTTAAAACTATATACTTTTTTGTAACCCTACATAATTCTTTGAGGAAAGAAAAATAATCATTAAAATATCTAAGTATCTTTTGATGTTTTGATGTTGAAATGAGAGACAAATAATTTTTTATCAAAGAAAGCTCAAATTTATCCAACATAACAGATTTCTCTGAACCTCCCATACTACGATTATCAATAATTGAATAGTTATTCAATTCCCACCCTTCCAATTCAAGATCATATTCTGGTATTGTATATAGAGAAAGCATGGAAAACTGCCCATATGGAACAGTTGTTGCATTATCACCGTATGGAGGAGAGGTAATTGAAATATCAAATGCATTTTTCCTAATTTTTTTAATAACATTAAATATATCATTTTTATATAAAATAAAATTTTCAGATTTATGTTTAAATTTATCAGCATACTTTTTTGCTTTTGAAAGAAAACTATTAATAACATTATTTTCCATGTTTTCTATTACATTCTTTTCTTTTATATGCAACTTATATGTAGAACTTCGTGTATTACTATTAAATCTAATCACATCGGATAAAATATACCAAAAATATAATCTGTTTCTATCACTATTAATGTTCATTATTGCTGACCGCAATAATGCCAATGAATCGATAACATCAGATCTAAACCATTTTTCAATATTTGGAAACGAATATTCATAAACATAATCTGGTTCATTTATATATTCTTCAATTTTATTTATGTCACTATAAATAAATTTACTTACACCTTGAAGTTTCACACGAGTTATCAAATTTGCCAGAGGATTTATATCACATCCGACAAGGTGCATGTCAGACGATAGTTCAAATGCTTCATATAGTGCTGTTCCAGAACCGTGAAAAGGGTCAAATATTGAGACAATGTTATCCTTTAGTATTATATCTCCCAATATTTTTTTTTGAACTGGAGCCACCATTACTGCCGGATATAATACTGTCCCATGAATGTCATCTTTTTTTTTGTAATCTTTAAATTCAATATTATCCAGCATTATATAAAAACCCTTTAACCATTATATAATGCTGGATTATTGATCATTTCGTTTACAAAAATAATAAAAAAAGAAGCGTATCGTGAGATATCACGTATATCGGTTTCAGTAATATACATTGTAGATTTATGCGACCCCAGATGGGATTTTTTAATTATTTTTTTAAAGTCATCAACAAACAGTATATTATTAAGGCTTTTGTAATCAATTTTTGTACTTGTAGATATTGCCGAGATATATTCTTTTTTACTTTTAATAAAATTTATAACTGCCAAAACCTTCTCGTCAAAATCATTTGTATTATTGAATAATACAGGATATTTGCCCGATTTAATTATACTATCAACACTCAATTCGAATAATGATCGCAATGAACAAGAAACCATCTCCATGAATTTTTTTATTTCTAAACTGTTTATTTGATTAATAAGTTTATCTAGATATTGGCTAATATTTATTGGATAATCTTTTTTAGATGGTATTGTGAAAAGAGAGCCGGATGATTTCTTTGTAGTTATATAAGCTGTTGGCTTAACAAAAGAGATTTTTATTTTCTCAATAGCAGCATTTGTTTTTGAATCAGAATAAATATAATCTACTATTTTTTCACATGGCTTCACAATGCTTTCTAAAATTCCGGTTGCGCGTTTCTTGTTATTAACCTTTATTAAAAGCTCGTCTTTGTCAACAAACTCCCCGCTACTATTATAAACAGAATCAACATATCCTCTTAAATCAATCTGTTTAGAAGGCACAGCTACTTCCTGTTCATTGTTACAATTAAGAACTATTCTCACTGGTACTGGAATGTTCTTGGTTTCTTGGTCATCAGAACCAGAATGATATTCATCGTTGTTTATTTTCAGTGTTGCTGTTCTTCCAAACAAGGAATATATTACTTTATCTTGCTGAACATTGATTTTTATTTTGTCTTTAAATGCAAAATCGTCCTTTATTAATTTTCTATATTCTTCATGATCATCGGATTCAATATAATTAGCTGATATTTCTTTTGTTGTTAAAAAGTCAAAATCAACAGTATATTTTTTATAAGCAGAACCAATTTCTTGAATTGTTTTATTAATTTCATACAAAAAATCTTTAATAGAATCTGTTAATTGGTTTTGCAAAAACTGAGATCTGTCAGAATTGAAATCAATGGCTGGATTTTTGCTTATTATTTTAATAAAACCTATCATTTGATTCAAGACTTGACCTGTTTTTATATTTCGCATGATATTAGGATCAAAAATGGAATAATTATTGAAAAGATTGGAATTAAAATAAATTAATGGCGTTAAATCATCAATGGGATTAAAAAAAAGCTTATCTACTTTTTCTTTCCCGTGGGATTTAAACTGAAAAGTTAATAATTCAACGTCTAAGCTAAATTGTGTAAAAGGAAAAGGATAATTTTTCTTAATAGCAATATAACCATTATGTTTAAAAACAATTTCTTGCGATTTATTATTATAAGTGATGTGATATAATTGCTGTTCTTTTTCATTGTCCAATAGTGGAGTTTTGTCTTTGCTTGAATACATATCATCGTTATTTATGACTAATTCTATAATAAAACTGTCATCATCAAAGGAATTTAGTATCTTTTTATAATTTTTCTCAATGGAAAAATATTCTTTTAATGATTGGACATTATACTTATCAAGTTTAATAATAATTTCTGTTCCATGAGGAATAGTATCATCTTCAGATAATTCTATCTCAAACTGTGATATATCATTGGCAGCTATGAGTTTATCATAATCTACAGAAAATTTAAAGCCTTTATTACTGTTTGTTTTCCATTCGACAATTTTTCCAAATTTAAATACTGATAAGAATCCTAATCCTTTGGATCCTTGTGTTATTCGACCATATTCATTCTTTTTGCCATGCACTTTATTACTTTTTGATATATGGAATAGTGTATCAATATCTTTCTGCCCCATGCCAGAGCCATCGTCTCTAATAATAAGCAGTTTTCTTGATGTATCCAATTCCACCGTAACAGAGGAAGCTCCAGCATCATAAGAATTTTTGATTAGTTCATTCAAAGCTATTATGTTTGTTGGGATTTTTTCAGAGAGTTCACTAATTATATTACCGCCTACCCTTATTTTAGTATTCACCTATTCCTCCATGATTAATTATCGGCATTATACACCCTCTCAACAATCTTTTCCAGCTCCCCTTCCAGAAAAACCGCATCCTTAAGGCTTTTTTCGTCTTTTTTATTCTTTGTCACAATGATTTGCTTTACCATGGCCTGTATTTTATCAACATCGGCCTGATTTTGCTTCGTCGGCATGACAATAGGCAGTTGTTCCAGATATTGGCGGTTACACGACCAGAAACCGCCCCGGAAGGGGGTGGATATTTTTGAGAGGTATTTTGACAAAAGTTTTGAGTTAAGAAGCCCCACGATATAGTTATTCAAATGCTGGTATTCTTCTTTAAGAATGATCCCGCCTACATCGACATTATCCAAACACCATGCGCCGTTCTCGTCGTGGATTGCCTGAATTTCCTGCACCAGGCGAGGGACGCATATTTTGGGTTTGCCTTGCAACGCCATGTTTTTTAAATAGACATAACCATACCAGCCAGCGCCCTTCATCCTTCCCTTTTCGCGGTTTTCCAGAACTTTCTTGTTTTCCAAGAGATAGCGCCATGTTTTATCAGCCTTCGTTTCAAAGACTTTTTTATTTACTAGAACTGGTTTTCCCTCAACAATATCATAAGGGAAAATAACCAACTGCCGCTTTTGCGGATACAGATATTTCTTAACATCAGTACCCGAAATAATATGGCGCACCCAGATCTTTTCAATTTGTATGGTTCTTTCAAGCGCCTCTGATTTGGCGGTATAATAAACCTCGTCTTCCCCTTCATAACCCAGAATAAAAACTTTATCGGCACTGGTCTGCACACCTACAAAAATATTGTCGCAAAATTCACCTAACTTGGGATGGACAGTAAGTTTGTCAAAAAATTCAAGATCGTCACGGTTATGCAAAACCCAGGGAGCGGGGGAAATCCTGCCGGAATCAATCTCGCTGAATTCCACATCTATTTCCGTGTTCTGACATTCGGCATAATCAAAAGCGCTGTTTTGTTCTTTTGAGAGGAATAACAAACAGGTGTAGGTAGTGGCCCCCTTAAAGACCTGAAAATCCTTAAAATTGACCAGTTTATAGAGGTTGCGATCCCGGGAAATTTGGGAACGGATCATTTCACCGTATTCCTGCTGCATGAATTTATTCGGCAAAATCATTCCCATAAGGCCGGCGGCGGACAAAAGGGACAGGGCCTTTTCAATAAATATGACATAAATATCATAGTTCTTTGCGGAACTTGCTTTATAGAGTTCCCGGTAGAGTTTTACCGTCTTGGGCGCCCATTCCTGCATCTCCTGAATCCGTATATACGGCGGATTACCGATAACAACATCAAAACCATTGGCGTTGAATTCGTGCCAGTCAAAGGGGTTTATGTCGGGGTCGCCGAAAAAGTCATAATCAAAAAGCTGTTTCCGGTCTATCAGAGAATTTCCGCATTTGATATTTTCCGTCATATCCGGCAGGATGTGGCCCCGCAGAAAAAGCTCGGTCTGTCCCTTGTCATAGCCTTCGTCCAGAATTTTCAGATAAAGGCTCATAATGGCAACTTCGGTTGCCTCCCGGTCTATGTCAACGCCGAAAATATTGTTTTTCAGTATCTCCGTTTTTTTCTTCAGGGTAAGCTGAATTTCATTATCCGCGTTGGTGTAGAAATCGTCCCGGTATTTCTTTTGTACTGTTTGGCTTGCCCTGGCATACCACTCCCGGTGGTATTCAATCAAATAATGAAATGCCCCCAAAAGAAAACTGCCGGAACCGCAGGCGGGGTCGCAGATTTTTATGGATTGAATTTCCTCCGGGGATTTATCCTTTATTTTTACGCCCACCGTGTTTTCTACGATATAATCAACAATGTATTGGGGCGTGTAGTAAACGCCCCCGGCATGGCGGACTTCGGGCTTTGCTTCCACCTTCGCCTGATGGTTTTCGGTAAGCCGTATCTTGCTTCCCAGAAAACGCTCATAAATGCGGCCAAGTATTTCAGGTTCGATCACGTCAAATTGATACGGCGAAAGCGGGTAGCACAATTTTTTGATAATTTCTTTGATGGTTTTATCATCAACACTTATGCTTTCTGAAAAATGTTCCTTGAAAAGAAGGCCGTTATATTCCGCGTCAAGGTTTCTGAAAAACGGGATTAAGTGGGGGTAAATATTTTCTTTTACATCGAGAATGGCGAGCAGGGAATTTTCGCTTTCAATTTCACGGTCTTCAAGATTACGGATAAAAATCAATCGATCCAGAATCCGCTGCACCGCTTCGTTTATGTGATCCACCGAAAGGTCTTTATTCCGCAGGGCTACATTCCGGGCGAGGGTTTCCCTCCACTCGGATATGTCGGACAGAAATTCATCGTCCAGAGATTTGGTGTTTTTGCCTATTTTGCCGATTAACTGCGCTATGCTTCCCCCGCTAACCGCTTCTTTGGAAAACACATCCCAAATCGTGTCCCATGTGTCGGGGTAGGCATGGTACTCAAGATCAAAGCCTTTAATCAGTCCCTGAAGCGGATTTTCATACGCCGGCTTTTCAAGGCCGTTATAGACCTTGAAGGTCTGAAAATCGGTGAGGATTACAATCGGGGTTTTTCCGTGGGAAGAAAAGGCGTAGCGCTTGGCCTGAAAAACCGGATCGTTCCGGGTCAGATCTACCCAGGGGGCCTTGGCCTCCACAAAGAATTTTTCCCGGTATTTGGGGCCTTCTTTGATCCTGAAAGCGTAGTCGGGTTTTTTGGTAGTCGAGTTGATCCGCTGACTGAATTCCCGGTGTACATCCCAAAACTGCTTAGCGGTGCTGGTCTGGTAAAAATCCCAGCCCAGTGCGGTAAAGAAGGGGTCTATAAAGCGGTCACGGGTCTCGGTTTCCCGAAATTTTCTGGATATATATTGGCCTTCGTTCCTGTCGAAGTCGTCAACGAGTTTACAAATGGCCTCTTTACCATCTTTTCTGGTCATAATATGGGGTAAGTATGGGAGCTTTGCGTTTTTTTGTCAATTTGTTGGTAATCATCGCCTAACTTTCAGGCAAAAGATTAAAGACCATACCCGGAACGGGACGATACCAACAAGCGGGTATTTAAAGCCGTAAAAATGTTCACCTGTATTCTGAATTGTAAAAGAACAACACAGCCAGCCAATAAGCCTTTTTATATTCGTATTAACCGGGACCGTGGTATCGATAAATTAGCACTTTCAAGGCTTACTTACCCCTTCACTGCCTAATCCGGTATTCACGTCTTTCGCCGTCTGCGGGATCGTTAAAACTGAAACTTTCCGCACAGAGGGCAATAGGGAGTCTGCGACCAGGGGCTTCCTGCGCTTTCTCCGGGGGCGCTCCGCCGTATAGCGCGTCGTTGAGGATGGGTTTGCCAATCCAGGAAAGGTGGCAGCGGATCTGGTGGCGGAAACCGCGTTTGATCCGCAGTTTGAAATGGGTAAGGCCTTCCCCTGCATCATTGGATGACAGTATTTCTGTTACGTAGGGATTGCCCTGGTCGCCTGCAATGGTACGGGTTATTTTTCGCCGGGGGGCGTCCGGGCCGGTTACAAAGGGGCGCACGGCCTTTCTTCCCGGGCCCCAGGGCCTGAAATAACTTTGTATCTTTTCCGGATGCTTAATGCCCGGGTCTGTATGCTGCGAAAAAGGCGGAAAGCCCGGCAGGGGATCGGCGTTTTCCGGAAGACCGGAAAGGGCGCCGTATTCTTTTACAAAAAGCCCCTGTTGCTGCTGGGCAAGGAGGGCGTCCATGGCGCTCTGATTTTTTGCGATAAGGACGAGCCCTTCAGTTTCATAATCAAGCCGGTGGAGAAGGCCCCCTTCAATTTCTTTTCTGCCGATAAGCCCAAGCGCGCGGGGCTCAATGCATCCATACCAGTCAAGGAGGGTGGGAAAATTCAGCAGAGGGTTCTCCTCTTCATCTTTTTTTAAGGGGACCGAATGCATGAGGGGAGGCTTATACACCACTGCGTAATCTTCTGTTTCAGAGAGCACGTAGGGTTCATTGCAATGGGCTTGCAGGGGGTACATTATGGTTGCTCCGGTTTGCCGGTTTTATTGAGCTTATTAAGTTTATCGATCATAAGGCGAAAACGATCCGGCAGGGGGGAGCTGAATACTCTGGCGCTTTCCTCACCGGGCAGGCTGATAGAAAGACTTTTAGCGTGCAGCATTAGTGTGGCTTTCGGGAAAAGGGGGTCCTTAAAACCATAAATGGGATCGCCGATAATGGGATGCCCCAGATAACGCATGTGGAGGCGCAGCTGATGGGTGCGGCCGGTTCGGGGCCGCAGCAGCACCAGGGAATGGCCCTGCCAGGAGCGGATAACCCGGTAGCGGGTAAGGGCGATCTTTCCCCGATTTGGAGAAACCGCAAAACGTTTCCGGTCACGGCTGTCACGGCTTATCAGGGTTTCGATGCTGCCGGAAATTTCCTTTGGAATGCCCTGCACAATGGCGGTATAGATTTTTTTTGTCCGGCGGCGCTTGAACTGGTCCGAAAGAAAGGCAAGGGCCTCCTCATCCCAGGCGGCGATCATCACCCCGGAGGTATCCTTGTCCAGCCGGTGAACGATGCCGGGCCTGAACCATTCACCGCCGCTATCAGTAATACTGTTCACCCGCCGCAGCCGCCTGAACAGCAGTGCGTTTGCCAGGGTGCCCACGGGGTTCCCCGCTCCGGGGTGGACCACCATGCCCTGGGCCTTATCGACCACTATCACCCGGCTGTCTTCGTATATCACCTTAAGGGGAAGGTCCTCGGGCAACAGGTCCGTATTTACCGGGTCCGTCCAGGAAAGCTCCAGCCTGTCTCCGGGTTTTACGATGCGGGAAAGTTTGACCGGTTTTCCGTTAAGCCGCGCTTCCATGGACCGGGTTTTAATCTGGGAACGGGAGAGGAGGCCCAGCTGTTCCGATATATACCGGTCAAGCCGGAGCGGAGCGGAGGCAGCTTCCGCGGGTTCCGGCGCCGTTCCTGACCAGGAGGGCATCAGGGCGAAGGGGGAACAGGGCCGGCGGCTTCCCTTGAATCCGGCCCCTGGTTTGAAGGAGGCGGCTCTGCGGCGGCGGGGGAAGCCTCCGTCCCCTCTTCGGCGCCGGCCTTTGCGCCGGGGCGCTCAATAATGATGGGGCTTCCCGCAGGAAGTTTGCTGGCCTTTTGGGCTTGCTTATATCTCTTGACCCGGACTATCACATAATCGGTCAGGGCCAGGGTTACGGAAGCGGCTGCGGCGATGAGCATGGTCCGCTCATGTTCTTCGGTGGTCATATTAATGGCCCCGGCGGACTTGAAAGGCCAGGGGGCATACTTCTGATCCATGTTGTTGTTGGCCCAGCGCCAGGTATCCAGGGCAAAGGTGGCGGCAAACATGGTAAAGGGGAAGGTGCCAAAGGCGACGATCTCCCCCCGGCGCAGGTCCTTTGCCCAGAGGGGGAATTCCTTGGTATCGATCTCCGTATTGGGGCTAATCGTCCCGCTGGTCGTTATAGTCTGGGTAAAGGCGCCGGTATTCCGGATCGTCAGCATAAGCGCAAGCAGGACGGCCCATTTTAAAACCCCTTTCACTGCTGCCCATCCCCCTGCCGCCGTTCCCCGAACAGGGCACTTCCTATCCGTAACAAGGCGGCGCCCTCTTCTACGGCGATTTCAAAATCGTTGGACATGCCCATGGAAAGGCAGGACCAGTCGGAATCGGGAAATTCTTTTTTCAGTCTTTGCTGTGCATGTACCAGGGCCCGGAAGGAGCTGCGCACCTGATCCGTGTCGCCGGTGTAGGGGGCCATGGTCATTAAGCCCGCCGGCGCCAAACCGGGAAAACCCAGAGCCTGCTCCGCCCCCCGGAGGAGGCTTTCCTCATCGGGAAAGCCCGTCTTGGATTCCTCGCCGGTGTGGAGTTCCAGCAGTACCTTGAGGGGCGCCTTTCTTTCAGCGGCATATTTTCCCAGTTCCCCGATTATCGATTCCCGGTCCACCGATTGCACACAGTCAAAAAGGGATGCCGCGATCTTCGCCTTGTTCCGCTGTAAGGAGCCTATCATGTGCAGTTCCAGCTCCGGGTGGGTTTCCTTAAAACCGGAAAACTTTTCCGCCGCTTCCTGCACCCTGCTTTCCCCAAAGAGCCGGATCCCCTGTTCCCAGGCTTCTTCAATCCGGTCTATCCCCTGGAATTTGGAAACCACCATGAGCCGTATTTCGGCGCGGTTTCTGCCGGAACGAAGGCAGGCCTGCGCTATCCGCTCTTCAATGCCCTTTAAACGTTCAGCGAAGGTCATGGCATTCTTCTCCACGTTTTCCCGTCAGGAAAAACACTTTTTCCGCCAGTTCCGCGAATTGTTCAACCGTCAAATTTTCCGCCCGCTCCTCCGGCTTTATACCGCATTGCTCCAGCGCGGGCAACACAATATCCAATGGGTCATCCCCCTTCATTATACGGGAAGATACAAAACTTTGCAGGTTATTTTTGATGGTTTTACGGCGGGAAGAAAAGAGCTGCCTGACCAGGGGATAAAAAAGCGGCGGCCGGGCTCTGCCATCCATATCGGTGCGGAGGTCCAGCCTGATTCCCTGGGAATCAACCCGGGGGGCGGGATAAAAGGAAGAGGCCCCAATCACCATCAGGGGGCTTACCTTATAGGCGGAACCTATGAGCACGGAGAAGGAAGAATAGTCGCTGCCGCCGGGTTTTGCCGCCATGCGGCGGGCAACCTCTTTCTGCACTGTCACGATCATCCGCTTGAAAAACCTGCCTTCTTCGATAAAATTCGCCAAAAGAACCGCGCCGATATTGTAGGGAAGGTTCCCCAACAAATAGGGGGCCGGGGCCTCCGCCTGATCTGCCTGATGCCAGGTCTTGAGCACGTCCCCTTCTACCAGGGTAAACCCCGGCTTTTCTATAAACAGTTCTTTTAAAAGACCGATAAAGCCGGGATCGATCTCAAAGGCCCGAACATTCATCCCCCGATCCAGCAGCTCCTTAGTCATGGCCCCCAGGCCGGGGCCCACTTCCCAGACCCTTTCCCCCGCCCCAATTTCCAGGGCGTCCACGAGCCTTTTGCGGATACCGGGGTTAATCAAAAAATTCTGGCCGAATTTTTTCCGCATCCCCAGCCCCCGTTCTTCCAGCAGGGCCCGCAGGGCTGCGGCGGAATCGTAGTTGATCACCTCAGGCGGCGCGCTTTCAGGGCAGGGGGGCAAGACAGCTTCTCCGGGCCCGCTGCCTGGTCCCCAGGTACATCACCAGCGCCGAAAGCCCCAGGGATACCGCCAAAACAGGAAGGAAACCCGGCTTGTCAATGCCCGGGGCCCGGGCGGCCAGGCTTACCAAAGCCTCCAGGACACGGTACAACAAAGAAAGACCTGTTCCAAGGGGAACGGTCAAGACCGGAAGGCAAAAACTTAAGCCCAGCCAGATCATGGCGCCGATCATAAAGACCGTGGTCAGGGGAACGATAAGGAGCCCCGCCGCAATACCGATGGGCCGCAGACCCCCAAAGAAGTACACCGATACCGCCGCAGTGGCGATAAAGGCCCCCAGGGAGGCCGTAAGGGGCTGCAGGACCAGTTCCGGAACCTTGCCCCGCCATAGTTCATGAATGGCGTTTCCCGGCCGGAGTATCCCCCAAAGGGCAAGGTAGGAAAGGATGAAGGAAAGGGCCATACCCGAATCGTTCTGCCGAATAATCTGGACAAGGAAAGCCATGCTCAAAAGGGACGCCGGGTCCCGGGGCAATGCGCCAAAAACAGCCAGAACCCCCAGCAGGTACATGATCACCGACCGGTCCAGAGAGGGCTGTGACCCCACCAGGAACACGTAGAGGACGATAAAAAGGGCCCCCGCCAGGCTTGAGGCTTTTAAGCCCAGGGGCCTTTTAAGGACAAAGGCGATAAGGGTGGAAATCACCGCCAGGTGCATCCCCGAAAGGGAAAGCACATGGGAGGCCCCCGCATCCCGGTAAGAGCGGGAAAGGTCCGAATCCAGGTTATCCCGGATACCCAGGAGCAGCGCCAGCGCCATCCCGCCCCAGGGATTTTGTGGAACAGCGTTGCCTCCCCTCTGGCTCCCTGCGCTGCCTCCCCCGGCGCCCTGCATAAAACGCTTGGTAAGCCCCAGCCGCAGGCCCGTGCGAAACTGCTCCAAAGCGGATGCGGGCCGGGTAACATGCACAGAAGAAGCGCGGAAGAGGGGCTCTTCCCGGGGTAAAAAATTCCCCTCCACAAACACGGCGCTGCCCCGGCCGAATTCCTTAATCGCAGGAATACTGTGTTCCGGAAAAAACACCAGGAGCTTTCCCTTTGCGGAGGCCCGCAGGCCCCCAGGACCGGAGCTTTTTTCAAGGTCCAGATAGGCCATGCCGGTTCCGCTGCTCAGGGTCCGGGGGTCATCCAGCAGGGTTCCCTGCAGGGCAATCAGGTTGTCCCGGGGGATACCAAGGCTGATGCGCCCGCTGCCCCGCAGCATAGTTCCGCTGACAGCGATACCCAGGGCGATGCCAACAGAAAGGACGATAATATGCAGGCCCCATTGGCGGAAAAAACGGCCGTATGGAGGCGCGATCAGCACACCGCCGCCTATACCCTTGGCGCTGCCATCCATATCCCCGGCGCCGGCCAGTACCCGGAAAAGGGAGATAAGGGCAAAGGCGATAAGCGCGCCCGGGAAGATGATATGAGCCGGGGAATCACCTCTATAAATCAGGTGAAATCCATAGTATCCCGCAACAGCCCCCGCCGTCAAAAAAGACAGGGCGCTGATTCTTATTCTGTCTACCATTTGAGTTGGTTTAAAGCCTCCTTGGCCGCAGCCTGGATACTTTCAGGATAGGCTAAATAGCCGACGTAGAGGAGATAATCAAAGGCGGCCTTGGTCCCGATTTCGCCAAGGGCATTCACCACCCCCAGGGTAAGGGGCTCGTCAAATTCGCCGGTCCGCTCGATCTGGGAATTATAAAAACCAAGCTGAAGGGCAAGGGTCTGGGCCGCGTCGGCGCTTCCCATGGCCCCCAGGCAGGCAATGGCCTCCAGGAACCGTTCCTTGGGAGCGGTCCCCCGGGAGTACTCGGTCTGGATCTGGTGAAAATAATTTACCGCCAGGGGGGTGGCCCGGGTCCATTTCAGTTCCCCCAGGGCAATAACCGACTCCGTTCTGAGGGCGGAGGCGGCAAGATCCCCTTCATAGGTATCGGGTTTTAAGTCGATGCTTGTCTCCAGGGCGATCTCCGCCAGGGTTCCCCGTTCAGAAGCATTGAGCCGTGTGCTTTGTATTCCCGCCCGGAAGGCCGTCAGTTTTTCCTGGAGCGGATTCTTCCGTATCACATCGGTAAGGTACTGCTGAAAATCACCCTCTATGCTGTCCAGGGCTTTGGCGGCTTCCTGGACAATATCCTCGCTGTAGCCTGCGGTCATGGCGGAAAAGATCACCGGGTAGGAGGACTTGTCCCCCAGGCTGCCCAGGGCGGAGATGCAGGCCGAAAGGGTAGCATAATCCAGGTCCATACCGGAACGGTAGAGGCTGTTCTGGTTGGCCAGGAACTGGTTCAGGTTTTCTATGACCTGGGCATTTCCCTTTCCCAAAACAGCCAGGGCGCCTAAAACATTGGCCCTGGTTTGGGAATCCCGGAAGGCGGAAAAGACCTTCCAGAGGGTATCCAGGCTGGATTTATGCCCGGAAGTCCCGGCGCCATTGGCCGCAAGCCCCGCAATGGCTATCATATCCGAATCGTCCCGGAGCAGTTCCGCGTTCTGCAGGGCAAAAACCAGGGCGAATTCGTAGAGCTGACCGATAAATTCCGGAGCCCGGTTATCCCGGGCGGCGTCCCGGAGTATGCTGGCCTTGTTGGGAAGCCCCGCCCGGGTAAAATTCCGTTCATAGGAACTCAGGATGGACCCTTCCTGTGCGCAGAGGCCCTGCCCCAGGATCGCACCGAAAAGGCAGGCCGCCATAAACAGCCCTTTTCTGCGACAAGATATACCTTTTTGATTCATAGTACCCCTCATAGGTCATTACTCCCCGGATTGGAACCCAGGCCGAATCCCAAAATATCGTCGACCAGGGCATTCCCTCCCGGAAGGTTCGATTCCGCAGGCGCCGGGACTACCGTAATCTGCGGACCCTCTGATATGCCGCCCCCGCCGGGGGCTTTGGGCTGGGGACCGGCGCCCCTATTGTCCATTTCAGCATCCATCACCCGGTAAGGCAGGTCCTCCTCGCCCTCGGGCAGCGTGCCGAAAACCTCCCCCAGTATCCTGTTACGGGTTCCTGTTGGCAAAGGATCGGCCTCTACATGGAGGACGGAACGGTTACCGTCTTCCTTAAAATCCACGGAACGGACAATACCGCTCATGGTAACCGGGACATTGGCCAGGGCAAACTGGGCCTTGATATGCAGCCCCGGCGCAGCCTTGCCCCCCACGGTCAGGGCGCAGCCCGTATCGGACAGATCCTGCAGAAAACACTTCAGCCCCGGTACGATCTCAATCTTTCCCGGCTGCTCATCCGGGCCCATAAGGTACAAATAGGCCGGTTTATGCGTCTTAAGCCGCACGGACTTGCGTTTCTGGGTTCTAAAGAGGGAATCCGAATGGGATATCGTAAGGGACGAAATGCCATTGGAAAAAACCTCGTCCTCCGCCCGGGAGTCGAACACATAGCCGGCGTCGCCTTCCCGCCAGAAATAAACGGCAATTTTTTGGCCCGACCAGGAAAATCCCGAACCAACCTTGTCATTGGCAGGGCGGGTAAGGATCAAATTCTGGTTCGTATTTTTTACTACCTGGGATTTAAAGACCCCCGTACCTTTAAGCAGTATCTGCAGGGACTGGCCTTCGCTGATCTGCCGGGAATTTTCAATCCCCATGACGCCCCGGGGCTTGTCTATTTCAATCTTTTTGCGAAAATCGTAGAGCTTGGAAAGGAAATCCTGGGTTCCCACAGCTTCACTCTCCCCGGACATCCGCATATTCCGCACCATGGTACGGATACAAATATCAAGCTGGTTCTGGGACCAGAAAAGGGCATTGGGGTCCTGAAGACCGTTTTTAACGGCCAGCTGCCGTAAAAGATCAATTTCCTTTAATGAAAAACCGGAGTCCTTGCCCTTGGCAAAAAACTGAACCCAGGACCCCTGATTACCCGCGCCGGATTTGGAAACGAGGTATATGACCAGTCCGATGGCCCCCGCGATGATAATAAAGGTCATAAAAACCATTTCCCATTTCCTAAAAATATACTTATAATACTATACAGCAGTGGGCCTGCTGTGTCAAAAGGAGTACCCATGGGCCAGTTAATTGAGCCCCTCATTCTCTATATCATCCTCTTTTTACCCGGAGCCATGAGCCACGGGCCCCCTCCGGAATTGGTCGTTTTTTCCCTGAACGGCGAAATACGCCGCATCCTGATCTTTAATATACCATCTTTGGCTTTAATATGGTATCTCCTCTTAAGACCCGAGGCTTGCCGCCGGGACTGCAAGTTCCGGGCCTTTGGCCCCCAGTCCCTCTCCGGAAGGCCCAGGGAACGGGCCCTGCCCCCCTTCCGCCGGCAGGACCTTTATGCGATCCTCTGCGCCCTTCCGGGGTTGCTGCTCATCGGGTTCTGCATCTCCCTGGTTTCCTCCCGTTTTTTCGAGATCCCCGCAGGGATGAGCCTTGAAGCCCCCCCCGATAGTATCGGCTGGATAGTGATGATCCTCTCCTGTGTGAGCACCGGGTATCTTGAGGAGAGTTATTTCCGTTATTATCTTTTGGAAAAACTGGAAGCCTTCGGCCTCTCCCCCCTTATGGCCATCATCATGGGGGTGCTGCTTTTTTCTTTTTGCCACATCTACGAAGGCCCCTGGGGGGCCCTGAACGCCTTCCTGGCGGGGGTCCTGCTATCCCTGATCTTTGTCCGGTTCAGATCCCTCCACGGGATTGCCCTGGCCCACGGGCTGTATAATATCTTTGTGTATGCGGCAGGGGTGTGATACGGCCGTTTGTTTTTTTGCCGCTTTAAAGATAATCGGAGTGAGTTCCGGTAAAAGCAAAGTCAAGCATGGGTTAATCGCCCAAGTCTTCCTGCGCTTCTTCAATGGAATGATACCATTTTGCGGGCATATCGCCCCGCATAATAGCCCTTGATTCCTCAATGGCGGCAAGGGCCTTGGCATTAAAAGGCGGGTTTCCCCTATGAAGGGGGCAGTCCCCATGAATACATCCCTCGGCAGCTTCCGTCTTGGGTTTTACAGCGGTCATAACAGGCTCCTATGCCTTAACTATAATCCCCATTGGCAGAAAAGCGCAAGCGGCTTCGTGTCGCAACCTGGCGCCTGTGCGCATCCATCTTGTTCTCCAAAGAGTATAAACCGCGAAGTCAAAAAAGTCGAAGAAAGAAATTTAACCACAGATCACACTTTTCTGCCAATGAGCAGAAAAGTCGACCCTCACGGGGACTCCCCGCGCCAGCGGATTCCCAGGAAAAAGACAGGGAAGGAATGAGTCCGTGCTGTCCGTGAGGGAACCCGCTGCGCGGAGAGCGGGGACATAAACAGGCCGCCGGCCTGAAACGCCCCCGCTCATTCATTGCGCAGCTTAAGGATAAGGATCTATAGTTCCTGTGGCCGCCGCATTAGGCCGTTTGTTTGTGGTAACAAAACCTGTACCAATGGTAATTGTTGTTGAGCCTGTTGTAATTGAATCAGCTAGCGTACCGGTAAGACGAATTTGAACATTGCCGTTAAAAATTTTCACGGTATCATAATTTGTGCTGGCACTTAGAGGAGTGCCACCAATTGTTACCTGTGTCGGATTCACTAGGGAATCAGACGCGATATTATTATCCGTAATAATCAATACTTTATCGGTGGAAGCATACATTACCCGCCCCGAAAGAGACCACGGCAGATTTATTGCGTGTACCGCCACATTCTCTGTGGATTTTAGCCAACTTGACCAATTCGTTGCTATGTCAAACGCGGTTTTGGTGTAGTACGTTTCATAACCGGGATTCGCTATCCACATGGACCTGGGCATAACCGTTACCCCAAAGGTTGTATAAATGGGAATACTGCTTGTATCCTCGCCCCAAACAATCGCCGCATTAATAGCCTTTAGTAAATCGGTAGAATAGGTGGAAAGCGCCTTTTCCGTGGAAGTAAGTGCAGTTGAATTAAGTGCAGCACTCATATACTGAATATACGAATTAATATCGGCGCTTATCCAGTTTTCAGGGTCAAACTCCGGGTTTTTGGTAAGCTCGTTTATCCGTGCGTCATAAAAATAAACGCCGCTTGTTTCCCTGTCTATTTTTACCGGTAACGGACCCAGGGTACCACTTAGGTTTGGTATTGCACGAAACACTTCAACTATCTTTTTTATAGTTGCAAGCACCGGATCCAGTTTACGTAAATCCGTAAAAATTAATTCTGACTGCCCCGTAGACACTTCCATGTGTTTAACATTGTACCAACAGTATTGGGATATTACTTCTTCTAAATCCGCGCCTGTGTTTAAAAAGTTTAATAAACTTCCATAGTCGCCGCCTACGGAAGAAGTGTTGTGCCCCGCAGCCAGCACATAATCAACAAGACCGGTGACCTGCAACTCACAAAGATTTTCCAGCATATTCTGCAAACAAGCATGATGATACACCATGTCTATTTTTTTACCGGCTCGCTTTATTCCTTCGGCAAGTGCAAAAGAGGAAATCCCCGGCTGCTCCGTAAAGCTATCGTCAAATACCGATGACCCAAGCGGCTTTAAAGCGCCTTCGCTGCCGTAGGAAGAAATATTAGCATGCACCGGCCCGGGTGAAGGCGCCGCCCAACCGTCGTTTTTATCATAAGCGGGATTCCAAACGGCGCCATGTCCCATCATAACAAGGATATATCTATCCGCGGGAAATTTGTCTGTCCCCCATCGTATAAAATCGGCAATGGTATTAGGCTCGGAAAGCTTTAAAAGCGCGCCGGGATTATCATATTCAAATGTGCTGCTTTTTCCTTTTCTTGCCCAAAAACGCTGTGTTACACGGGTCCCCGGCGTCCAAGCTCCACCCCCCGCTTGCAAATTAAATTGAGTATTTATCTGTGCCGCAAAATTCACCGTTTCGCTCGCGCCGGTATCAAGAACCTCCAATAAATATGGCAGCATAAGCTCAGTATCAATACCTGGTTTTAGCGTAGCATTATAGTAAAGTACCGTGTAGGTAAGATGCTTTCCTCCGCCGCCCGTACTTGTCGGGCAGCCCGTCAGAACCAATCCGAATACCAGCGCTGCCGCCAGCATTGCCAAAAGAAAAATGGCTTTTATGCCAAAAGCTCCGTTTCCTTTTTTGTTTTTCTTCATTTAAAAAACTCCTTTGTGGTTTTTTCGTCCGCATACAAAACTATTGCCAAACGCCAACGGCGTTTTTATGTTTAGTGGTTGTGTATAGTAGATTTTTTGAGACTTTTGTGTATTATATGAGCCGGGAGCCGGGAGCCGGGAGCCGGGAGCCGGGAGCCGGGAGCCGGGAGCCGGGAGCCGGGAGCCGGGAGCCGGGAGCCGGGAGCCGGGAGCCGGGAGCCGGGAGCCGGGAGCCGGGAGCCGGG